>JBBSEY010000080.1:0-12214 GCA_038239265.1 Gemmatimonadales bacterium
CGCTCCAACGTCGCGCGCTCCGCCGTGCTGAGGTGCACGGGCACCAACAAGGAAGACGCCATGACACACTCCAGGGAAGCGATGGACCAACATACATCTTCCCCACGATGTGTCAACTAATTTCTGTTACAGGACACTAGATATTCGCATACGACGCCTTAATTGGCGGATCGAAGATCGTGCTCCTGAACACCTCGGAGGATGCTATGCATCGTATCTCGTTCGTTGCTGCAACGCTCGCCGTCGCCACCTCTGCGACGTTCTTCCCACTCACTGCGCAGACGCTCGCCGGAGTTCCAGTCGAATTCGGCGTGATGGGTGGATTCACGAAGCCCGTCGGGAATCTGGGTGGCGATGCGAATCATGCGTGGAACGTCGGGGGACTCATGTCGCTCGGCACGCCGAGCTCGCATGTGAGCTTTCGCCTCGACGGACAGTGGCGCAGTTGGATGGACGGGAGTTCGGTGGAGGGTTGCTGTGCATTGGTTGTGCTAACAGCTCAACCCGCACCGACTATCGCGTGCTAAACAGCACGGCCAACATTGTTTACGGCGGCACGTTGTCCGGACCCGCGCGGCTCTATCTGATCGGCGGTGTGGGCGTCTACAACGAGCGAGGCACGAAGTTTCAGTCTGCCTCCTACGGGCTGACCAATGTTCACACGTCGCAACAGGAGAGTGTCACGAGATTCGGCGTGAACGGGGGCGCGGGCGCGAAATTTCAACTCGCGAGCCACGCCGGGTTTATCGAGGCACGATACCACAACCTGTTCGGCCGCCGTGCGCTGAACGAAAATGGAATTTCGGGCGACAGCCCCACGTCGTTTCAATTCATTCCGATCAACGTCGGGTTCATGTTCTAGCTGGCCCGACAAAAACGCCCCCGATCGCTATTGGGTCGGGGGCGTTCTTTTTTTGTCGGTGCGGTCAGCGCATGATCGATCTACTCGAGTTGCGCGTCGAAGGGAACGTCGCGCTCGCGCAGCCAATTCGGGCATCCAGCCTCGATTTCAGGCCATTCGCCCCTGCGCCCCCCATTCCATGCAGAGAACGCACTATTGTCCGGTTCCACACCTCGAATATGATATACCCTGTGTATGCCGCGCGATCGATCGTTCGATGCCGTCTCGCATCCTTCACGGCGCAGCGGCTAGCACTTGGCACCCTCATCCCTTTGTAATACTTCCAATTGCATTGCCGTCCAGGGATTTTTCCAGTCGCAGGCAGGATGGTGGACGCATCCTCGTCTCGCAGGGGCGCGTCACCGAGGGGATGGCAGCAATCGACGAGGCGATGGCCGCCGCGACGAGCGGGCAGCTGGGCGCGCGCACCTCGGGGCGCGTCTTCTGCAACGTGATGAGCACGATCGACAAGCTCGCCGACTATCGGCGCGCGAGTGAGTGGAAGGAGGCGGCGCGCCACTGGTGCCAGCCGCACGCCCAGTCGGGGTATCCGGGCATCTGTCGCGTGCATCGCGCGCAGCTCCTGCGGCTGCGCGGCTCGTGGGAGGAGGCCGAGGAGGAGGCGCGTCACGCGTCGGAGGAGCTCGAGGATTTTCTGAGCGCCGCCGCGTCGAAGGCCTACTACGAGCTCGGCGAGATCCGCCTGCGCATGGGGGATCTCGATGGCGCCAACGACCCGTTCAGCAAGGCGCACGAGATGGGATGCGATCCGCTGCCGGGGCTCGCGATGCTGCGACTCGCGCAGGGGGAGGCGGAGAGTGCCGGCGCGCTGCTCGGTCGCGCCCTGTCGGATCCGCTGCTCTCGAGGCTCGATCGAACGCGACCTAGTGCCAGCTGTAGCTCAGTCCCGTATGCACGAGCAAGTCTACCTGCCGGCCGCGCTCCGAGAGATTGGGATCCGTCGCCGCCGTGCCGCGAATGTTCAGGTTGTACATGAGCGATGTGAGGCCCAGATCCGCGCTCAACCCTCCCCGGATGCGAACGGCGGTGCCAAGGCTCGCGACGGCTCCGTAGTTCACGGGCTTTCCGAACGGCTCGTACGTAGCCCCGCCGTGCTGGATCGCGCCTCCGCCAGCTCCGACCCAGATGCGCGCGCGGCTCGCCTCCCCCGTCACGCGGACGAGCAGTTGCGCCGTGCCTGTGGAGATGCGCGCACTCGTCGTGGGAGCCGTACCCTCCGGTGTCCCACCGCCGCCCGCGTCGCGCGAGAATGTCGTCCCGGTTAGCTCGAAGCCAATGCGCGGCACGACCCATAGGCGAAGCTGAGCCCCGAACGAGGAGCCCGACAGCTGATCGGGCGAGTTGGGCAGATTCGTCGAGTACACGGACGCCGGCTGAAACTTGCCCGTTGGAGAGTACAATCCAACCGACGCTCCGACGTCCACCTTCATCTGCGCGACGGCGGCGCTCGCAAGTGTGAACGAGGAGATGGCGATCGCGAGCGCACTGCGACTGACACGGCAGAACATAGCGCACGCTCCTGAAAGGGGTGTGCCTCAGCATAGACGGGACTGTTCCAGAACGCAATACGCGCTGACAGGAAGACGTTACCGCGACCGGTAACGTGATCGCGTCACGGTGGTAACGGGCGCTCCCGATTGTTCTCGCACGGGACTCCTTCACCCCTCAGCGCCGTGATGAATTCCATGAGAAAACACGTTTCGCTCGTCGTGCTCGCGGCCGCACTCTGCGCGTTCGCATGCAGAAAGCCGAACGCCGTGCCCGCCGCCCCATCAGATGCAGCCGCCACACCAGCGCCGACGTCGCCGGCTGCCCCCACTCCTGCCGGAATTCCGGCGTCTTTGGCGAAGCTCACGCCGAACGAGCTCAAGTGGGGGGTCTCACCCACGCGAAACGACAAGGTCACGTACCAGCCGGACGTCATCATCATGGAGCATGGCTCGGACGCGGTGCGCGCGATGGCGTCCAGCGGTATGACGTGGACGATCGACGCGACCGCTCCAGGTGCAGATAAAATCGAGGTCGACAGGATTCTGTTCGCAACGGGGCGGGTGATGGGGCGCGTGCTCAAAGTCGACCACACGCCCAACGGACTCGCGGTGACGCTCGGTCCCGTTGCCATTACCGATGTGATCAAGGACTGCAACATCGAGTCCGATCAGCCGATCGACATCGGCTCGGCGATCGTCTACACCGCGTCAGACTTCCCGGGCGCGACAACGAAGGATGAGGCCGCGCAGACCGGACTTGCAGAACCGTTGGTGCCATCGTTCTTCGCCTCGTACGATCCGCAGACGCCAACAGCCGCCGACGTTCCGGGATTCGGCACCCCCACGGAGCTCCTGCTCGGTGACTTCCACGTGATCCCCGTGTGCTGCGGAGGGCTCGGCATCACGCTGCAAACGGACGCGAAGGGGGTGAAGATGACCGCGACGGCCGCCGTCGAACTCAATCACCCGAGCGTCCACTTCGCACTCGTGATCCGAGGCGGTACGATCTACACGGCATTCGTGCAACTGCAGGGGACCGCGGGCTTTCGCGTCCACTTCAGCGCGGGCACCGAAGCCGGAATCTCGGGGAACATCAAGCAGAATTTCTTCGTACCCATCGACGCGTCGTTCCCGATCATCGGCGCGCCGGTTCCACTGTCCGTGGTGCTGCGCCAGACGCTGAGGGTCGAGACGATCTTCACCGCGCAGAACGGAACGCTCGAAGCGACCGGCGAATACACCTTTGGCGGAGACTTCAGGGCCGGCAAGGAAAATGGTGGCGACTGGCGCGCGGATGGTCCCACGAGCGTGACGACGAAACAGAATCTCGCGAACACGATCGACGGTATCTCGCTCGGCGTGAACGGGCTGGTGTTCGCATACGGCGCGAAGGTGATCGTCGGCATCGGCGCTTTCGGATTCGTGACCGGCCCCTTCGTCGGCTACAACACCGTGATCGGGATCAACAAGACGTCGAGCATGCCGGGCGCACTCCCATGCCAGTCGGGCACGCTCAACACGTCGATGCGTTTTGGTGTGGGCTACCAGATGCCGGAGCCGGTGGTGAAGGTGATCAACATCTTCATGCATGCACTCGGGATCAAGCCGATCAACAGCGAGGGTGGAATCGAGAAGGAAGAACCATTGATCGACAAGACCGACTATGTGCCAGCAGAATGCAAACCGAAGGGGGCGGCATGAAGATGCGACTCACGATGTTCGCGAGCTGCGCGCTCGCATGCGGCATTGCGCCAGACGTCAGCGGACAAGCGCACGAGACGACAGTACCGCTGGTAATAGGGCTCGCAGTAGTCGGTTCGGTGCGCGAGCCCGCGGGCGACTACGAGTCTGTGCGTCGCGTGACGAGCATCACGAACGATCGCATTGCGTTCAGTATCGAGGCGGAACGGCCAGGGCAGAATGGGGAAGAGCCGCAGCAACTCCACTTCAGTCGCACCGTGCTCACGGCGGACCTCAAGTCGGCGCATACGCTGCAGCCACGCATCGCTGGGGGAATCAACGCCGAGGAGATGTATGCGGGGACGACGACCGCGCAACTGTCTGCGGACGGGCTCATGGAGCTTCGTGCCAGCGGCCATACGACGCTGACGTTCTTCGATGAGGGAACCGGCGGTGTGACGGCTAGCGACGTCGATGTGCTCCTCAAGCGGATGGCGGCCTCGGGTCAAGATGCGGTGACTCCCGACTCGGCGAAGAAGCTCGGGGACGTCGCGATCGCTCAGGGGGGCGCTGCGTTCACGGTGTCGGGAACGCTGACGAGCGTCGAGAAGGGGCCCGTTCCCGTCTCGATCCTCGTGAACAACGTCGTCACCGCTCTGCCGGCGCGACACGTTCGCGGACTGTTGACCGGCGAGAATGGGAACAGGAGCGCCGACATGTACGTGCTCGACGATCCGGCGAATCCACTCCTGCTGCAATTCCGCGTGGGTGAGGATTCGATGACCGTCGTGCGGATCGACTGGCCGAGCGCGAGCACGTCGAAGAGCATGGAGGCGGCGCTGGCGGCGAGGAAACCGGTGGACATCTACGGGATCTATTTCGCGTACAACAGCGCGGAGATCCGTTCGCAATCGGACTCGACGCTCGATGCGATCGCCGCGATGATGAAGCGCGACGCGACCTGGCGGCTCGCGGTGACGGGCCACACGGACAACGTGGGAGGGGACGCGTCGAATCTGAAGCTGTCGCAGAAGCGGTCGGCGGCGGTGAAGACGGCGCTCGTGGCTCGCGGGATCTCGGCTGCTCGCCTCTCGACCGGCGGGGCGGGCGCGTCCTCGCCGAAGGCGACGAATGCGACACTCGTGGGACGGGCGCAGAATCGACGGGTGGAGCTCTCGCGTCAGTAGGGCGGCGCACGTTGCTTTCATTCGCGAGCGTCGAGCGCTATGCTGTGCGCATCTTGTTTTCGGAGGTTGCCCATGCATGTCTCGAGTCAGAACGCGTCCGCACTCGCGAGAGGCTTCGTGGTTCTGCTCCTCGCGTATGGTTGTGGTTCGAATCCAGCGGGTCCGCTGGATCCCGCGCTGTCCGGCAACTGGTTTCTGCCGAGCGTCGATACCTATTCGATGTTGATGCTGCAGCAGCGCGGAACGCTCGTCGGCGGGACATTTGGCGACTACACCGCGAATCAGTCTTTTTCCGAGGTGTTCATCCTTTCGGGCACCGCGGATTTGCCGCACGTGGTCCTGCGCTGGGTGCAGGGCGGTGTGAACGAGACGTTCGATGCGAGGTTGTCCGCGGATCAGGACAGCCTGGTGGGAGTCATCGATCCGGGCGCGTACGCCGTGACCTTCCTGCGCGACAGGCGGGTCGAGGGTCGCGCTGTTGCGAGCCGTCGTGCCCACGATGGCACGTGAGAAGTGGGACGCCATCGAGAACGAGCCTGGGAGGCACGAAGAATTCTTGATCGAAACGCGACCGTCGCGCACTGCGGAGGTCGCGTTTGCCATTCTACACTTCGCGCTCCGGAGCTGATTGGATTTTCATCAGACGAAGCGTGACGCCAAATGCCCGAAGAGATCGAGATCGACACGGACAAACTGCGCGAGACGATCGACGCGGAGATCGAGCAGGAGGGCAGGGGTGGCGCGCGACTCGTGCGCTGGATCGCACTCACCACGGCAATCCTCGCGGCGCTCGCCGCAATCGCGTCGCTCGAGGCCGGCGCGACGGTGAACGAGGCGCTCGTGCTCAAAACGGAGTCGACGCGGCTGCAGTCGCAGGCGTCCGACCAGTGGGCGTATTACCAGGCGAAGGGGATCAAGGCGGACGTGGTACAGGCCTCGGCCACCGCGTGGACGGCGGCGGGGAAGTCGCCGCCGCCCGACATCGCGAAGCAGTTTGCGCGCTATACCGCTCAGCAGGACACGATCCGCGAGAAGGCGAAGGGGCTCGAGAGCGAACGCGATGCGAAGTCGCGCGAGGCGGACGGACTATTGGAGCGTCACCATCACTACGCGGGGGCGGTGGCGCTCTTTCAGGTCGCCATAGCGCTCGGGGCAATCGCGGCGCTTACACGAATGCGGAGCGTGTGGGTGGGGTCGCTGATAGTGGGCGGGGCGGGAATCGTTCTCAGCGTCCTCGCTCTCGTGAGCTGACGGACCCATGGCATACGGGCGATTCGCCGAACCTCGAGTAGATGTCATTCGTGATCGTGGGCCAGGATAGTCGAGTCGCATGGGCTTACGATGCGTGGATGTCCTTTGTCCATACGCGACAGAGTCCCGTCGATCGCCGCTACAATCATGTCGTTCGTCGTGGCCGCTCTTGTTTTTCGCAGCACCGCAGAGGCCCTCGAGGATCGAATATCCGAAAGTGCCCGCATCGCCATGCCGGCGTCGGCAGAGGGTCCAGACGCGAGGATGAGCTCGAGTCGATCGTACACGTACCCCGGCGGGTCTGCGGAATTGCCGAGCGCGAGCAAAACAGTCTGGCGAAGCTGATCGCCCTTCATGCTGCTATCGAGCAACGTGATCAGGAAGCGAAACGCCGAGTCCTGGCCTGTAGCCCCGAGCATGAGTACTGCATCGGCGGCGACCAGAGACTTTGAGTCGGCCTGTTTGTAGACGGCGGTCAGTGCCCCCGTCACCTCGGGCCACGACTTCACGCATGGCCACGTTTTTCCGATACCGGGCGCGGGTGAATCGATTCCGCCGATGAGATGACGTAGCGCCCATTCGCGCGTAATCGAGTCACGCGAGATCAGCGACTGCGCCGACAGTCGAGATCCGGCTACGGCCAGGATCAGAAACCCTGTGGGCCATCGCATCCCGGCACCTCCCAAGAATTAGCCGATGCACTCACCCGCTCGCGCCCATCCCTCCACGCGCATTTGCATCTAAGCGTAACGCGACATCACCACCCGATTCACATCCCTCGCATCCTCGATCACCTCGCCGCTCAAATCCACCCCCGGCGGCGTGATGATGAACGGGTACACCTGATCCCCACCCGCGCTCCCATGCGCGCCGACCTGATCGTCGAACGACACGATGTCATAGCCGTCGTATGCGCCGAACACGACGATATCGCCCGAGTTCGGCTGCATGATCAAGTCGCGCACGGCGCGCACTATGTAGTCGGCAGTGCCGTACGGCGCCAGCGGATCGGCGCCGCTCAGCACGCGCACCGACTCGCTCCCGGGCGCAATCACCCCGCGCCCGCGCGGACTCTCGAGCTCCACTCCCTCCGCGCTCCGCGTCAGCACGAGCCCAATCCCCGCATGCTCCAGCAGCGCGCGATACAGATGCGCGCGCCGCGGAACACGCATCACATCCTCGCGCGAGAGCTGCTCCGTCACCTCGTCGAAATAGATCAGCGCGAGACACGAGCTGTACGTCACCACCACCTCGTGCCGCGCATCCACCCGGTATTTCTCCGGAAAGATGATCTCGCGCAACCCGTATCTGCTCCGCGTCCAGTCCCGCACCGACCGCAGCGCCTTCCGCCAGCCGTGATGCCGGTGCCGCGACATCTGCGCCACGCTCTCCACGATCGCAGGACCCACGTCCGCGTACTCGCTATCCTCGCTCGCGCTCGTGAGCACATCCGCATCCAAAGACGTAGTCGCCACGCTGTCCGGTCCCCGTGACATCATCCGAGTCACCGTCGTGCCGAGCGATTCCTTGAAGAGCACGCGATAGCTCTTCGCCGGCGTCATCCCGTGGTCAGAAAGAATCACGAGATCGTACTGACGCGGTGCCCCATCACGGATCATTCGCCAAATCTCGGCAATGCGCGCGTCCGTGCGCTTCAGGTCGCTCAGCGCCCCCGTGCTCGACGGCCCAAAGTGGTGCGCCAGCTCGTCGTACTGCATGAACGTGCTGTAGATGACGGGCACGCCGAGCCACACGTCGAGGACGATCGCCATCGTTTGCAGCTCGCGGACGATCACGTTGCTCAGAATTCGCACGAACGGAAAAATGCCCTCCGCGTGCGTCGCGCGCGCGGCCAGCTGCGAGGCGGCGCGCTCCCACTCCTCGCGCAGCCACTCGAGCACGCTCTGAAACGCCATGCGAAGCACGCGCACCGGATGGATTGCGATCAGCAGCAGCATCCGCGTTCCGCCGAGCCGCCGGTATACCGACATCCGCTCGCGCGTCGCCACCGTGAAGGCCACCGTGCGCGCATCGCCGTCGAGGAGATTTACGTAGCTCGAGCCATTCGCCAACGCGCCCGGCGCGTGAATGCGATCGCGGATGTACTGCACGCCGTGCGGCGCGTTGCAGGTGATCACCTGCCGTGTTTCCTTGTCAAAGAACCGAAAGGCCGGAATGCCGCCGTTCTCGCCGTGAAAGATTCCCGCCTGGCAATACGGCGTCGCCGAGGGGAGCCCGCTGAACCAGCGCCGGATGTGAAAGCCTTCCTCGCGTAGCAGCCGCGAAATCGTAGGACAGTAGCCGAGCGCGATCGCGCGTCGCAAATCCGCGTACGCCAGCGCGTCGATCTGGAGCGCCACGACGCCTCGCCGCCCATCCCGCGTTCGACTCTCCCGGCGAAATGCGCGATACTTCAGATCGTAGTACCATCTGAGCACCGGCCCCATGCGGCGGCGTTCCCGCCGGTCCACTATCGGAGGTAGCGTGGAAAGTCCAGCGACATTCGGGCTGTTCGTCGCGTTCTCGGCAGGATTGCTCAGCTTCCTCTCTCCCTGTGTGCTACCGCTCGTTCCGAGCTACGTCACCTTCATCACCGGGTTGACGCTGGACGAGGTGAAGTCGGCGCGCCGCACCGCGCTGGTTCACGCGCTCCTCTTCGTTCTCGGCTTCTCCCTCATATTCATTGCACTCGGCGCTACCGCAAGTGTACTCGGCCGCGTGCTCTTCGTCGCGCGCGTCTGGATCTCGCGCATCGGCGGTACGCTCACCATCGTATTCGGCCTCTACATGCTCGGCGTGTTCAACTCTCGCTTCCTGTCGCAGGACAGGCGCGCCTATCTCGCGGACAAGCCGCTCGGCTATCTCGGCACGGTGCTCGTTGGCCTCGCGTTCGGGGCAGGGTGGACTCCCTGCATCGGCCCGATCCTTGGTTCGATCCTCATCTATACGTCGAGCACCGCCGATCTCCATCGTGGTCTCGCGCTCCTCACCGCGTACTCGGCCGGCCTCGCGATTCCCTTCATCGTCGCCGCGCTCGCCATCGACCGCTTCCTCGCCGTGTTCGCGCGCTACAAGGGGGCAATGAAGTGGGTGAATCGCGTCGGGGGGGTACTGTTGATCGCGATCGGCCTGCTGCTCGTGACCAACTACTTCACGGTGCTCGCGAGCTGGCTTCAGCAGTTGACTCCGGACGCTCTCCGCTCGCGCATCTAGGCGAGCGCACGCTCACTGAGCCACTCGGCGATCTGCCCCTTGAGCTTCATCGGAGCGATCGGTTTGACGAGCACCGAGCGACACCCCGCCGCGATGCATCGCTCCACCGTCGCGGGATCATCGTGTCCCGTGAGCGCGACGACGATCGGGCGCACCCCGCTGTTCGCATCGACGGACGACAGCAGGGAGAGGCCGTCCTCGCCGCCGAGTGTCAGATCGAGCAGGACGACGTCCGGCGGATCGGTGCTCAAGACGATCGCGGCGCTCGCTACCGAGCGCGCGTCACTCACGCGGTGTCCCGTCTCTTCGAGCAGCAGTTTGAGCGCGCCGATCACGAGCTCGTTGTCCTCGACGAGTAGAATGTGCGGAAGCATTCAGGGCGCGCTGCGCACCGGGATCGTGAAGAAGAAGCGGCTTCCCTGGCCCAGCGTGCTCTCGACCCAGAGTCGCCCGTCGTGCAGCTCGACGAACTTGCGCGCGATGGCGAGGCCGAGCCCGGTGCCGTGGTGCTGGCGCGACGCCGAGGCGTCCACCTGTGCAAACTCGCGAAAGACGAGATCATGATGCTCGGGCGCGATCCCTATGCCGGTGTCGCCGACCTCGACGACCACGATGTGCCCCCGCTCCGATGGCGCACCGCGGGTACAGTCGATCCACACGCGGCCGCCGGCGGAGGTGAAGTCGATCGCGTTGCCGAGGAGATTGCCCAGGATGTGGGCGATCTTGTCGCGATCCGCGTAGAGCTTCGGGAGTGCCGGCTCGATCGCGACGGTGAGATCGAGCTTCTTCTTCGCAATGAGCGATTCGTTGAGCGCGCACACCTGCTCGACCGCGCTCTCGATCGTGAACTCCGAGCGCGTGAGCGTGAGCTGGTGCGCTGCACCGCGTGCATACGTGAGAATCTCGCCGATCATGTCGAGCAGCTGCCGCCCGCCGCCGATGATGCCGCCGACACTGTCCTTTTGTCGTGTCGTGAGCTCGCCGAGGATTCCGTCGCGCAGGATCTCGCCGTGCGTGATGATCGCCGTGAGCGGCGTGCGCAGATCGTGCGAGATGTTCGAGAGGAACTGCGTTCGCAGCGCCGCTTCGTTCCGCAGCTCCACGACGAGGCGCGAGAGCTCGAGATTCTGCTCCTGCAGCAGGGCGAGCCGTTCGGCCGAGACGTCGTCGAGGTAGGCGCGTGACATCATTCAAGCATACGCGTCGAATGTGCTTATTCCAATGATACGCGCGCAGACACCGTCACGATCGAGTGACGTGACGCGAGTCACGCTTAAAAAAAGCGTTCGGGTGTATTTTTCTGTGTGACTAGCTGTCGGCGAGCCCATGCGTGGCATGCGGATTGCCCTCCAATGGTTGTCTCACTACCCGAAGGAGTACGAAATGTCGATTACCCGGTGGCTCACTCCCCTCGCGCTGACCGCTGCGCTGGTGATGGGCGCTTGCAAGAAGTCGGATAGCGCGCAACTCGCGCAGGACTCCACCGCGTATGCGCGCGACCTGCAGATGGCCAATCACGACTCGGCCGCGCAGCCGCAGCTGAACGATGCGCCTCCGGCGCCCGCGGCGGCTCCAGCGCCTGCCCCCGCGCCGGTACGAGCGCCAGTCGCTCCTCGGAGCACTCCCACTCGCGGTACGGGTACGCGCGTTCCGCCGGCGGCTCCGGCGGGCCCCACGACCACGAAGAGCGGCAACACGGTCGTCCATACTACGAAGGGGAGCGAGGGCGCGGTCGGCTCCGTTGCGAGCGGCACATTGATCGACCTGACGTCCACTGAGCGCGTCTGCACCAACACGAATCACGTCGGCGACAAGTTCACGGCGACGGTCAATCAGAGCATCACCGGTTCGAACGGTGTCGCGATCCCGGCCGGTGCGAAGGCGGTCATTGCGATCTCGCAGCTCAAGCAGAGCGGGAGCACTGGCGACCCGATTCAGATGACCTTCGACGTGTCCAGTCTGTCGTGGGGTGAGAAGAGCTACCCGATCGATGCGACGATCGACCACGTCGACGTCGACAAGGTTCGCAACTCGAGCACCAAGTCGGATGCCGCGAAGGTTGGTGGTGGGGCGATCATCGGCGGCATCATTGGCCAGATCATTGGCCACAACACCAAGGGCGTCGTGATCGGCGCGGCGACCGGCGCGGCGGCCGGGACTGCGGTTGCGATGGGAACCGCCGACTATGATGGCTGCGTTCCGGTGGGCGGGAACATCAAGATCCACCTGAACTCGGCCGCGCAGATACAGAGCGAGTAGCGTCGCCTCACTGAAAGGGAATGCCCGCGCGGCTCGAAGCCGACGCGGGCGTTTTTTCAGGATTTTTTCAGGACTAGTGGATCACATCTGAGATGTTGATAGCATCCGTCTTGCAGCGACGGCGTGCATGTTTACTTCCGCTATGGCATTCTCGCTCAGCGCCGCTGAGCGCGCGGATCTCGAGCACCTCGTGCGCGCGACGTCGACGCCCG
>JBBSEY010000081.1:0-12208 GCA_038239265.1 Gemmatimonadales bacterium
ATCGATGCGATTCGGCGTCGGCTGCATGAGTGGCGGTCGTCCGGGCTGATCCAGGATGATGCATACTACGTCCTTCTCGCCGCGCTCATCGAGGGCGCGGATCGCGTCGCGAACACGGCCGGTGTCTACGCGGCGTACATCAAGCGATGGCAAGGGAACGCGCGCCGCGCGCTGACGCTCAGGCCGCAGCTACCGCGGCGCGGGGCGCGTGGATCGACGGCGCATCGCGCCGACGCAACCGTCGTCGCCCAGAGTGCTGGCGAGGTCGAGCTGATCTACATCGACCCGCCCTACAACGCGAGGCAGTACTCCGGCTACTATCATGTACCAGAGGTGATCGCGCGCGGGTGGTTCGATTCGGTGCCCGTGCTGCGCGGGAAGACCGGGCTCGTTGCCGGAGACGGACAGCAGAGCGAGTGGTGCTCCGCGCGGAAAGCAGGAGGGGCGCTGGCCGCGCTTCTGGCAGGCACAGGCGCGCGTCACGCGCTGGTCAGCTACAATTCGGAGGGGTTGCTGAGCGAGCGCGACCTTCGGGATCTACTTGCAGATGCGGCAGGTGATGGAGCGGTGAAACGATATTCGAGGGGCTATCGGCGCTATCGGTCGGATAGTGATCGAGTCGGTCGTGTCTACCAGGGAGATTCGGTTCG
Organism: Gemmatimonadales bacterium; assembly: GCA_038239265.1. Lineage (GTDB taxonomy): Bacteria > Gemmatimonadota > Gemmatimonadetes > Gemmatimonadales > Gemmatimonadaceae > FEN-1250. The sequence continues at coordinate 651 of JBBSEY010000081.1, forward strand.
TGAACTACTCTATCATGTCCGCCTGCGGTGATGTGACTACACCGTTACCCGCAGCAGAGCGGTTCGTCCATGATGCATGGCGAGCCTCGCACCATCGATTCCAGTGTCTACGGGCCTGTCCAGAGGGCGCACAAAGGGTTACACTAGCGTCGTGAAGACCACGGTGACAGCGCCGCGACCGATCGATCCGCTCGAAGCGGATCACGACGTAATAGCTCGTGTGCTACAGGGCGATCGCAACGCGTTCGGATTGTTGATCGGACGATACAGCGATCCGCTCTTCAGACACGCGCTCGGGATGACAGGAAGTCCTGATGTAGCGGAGGATATTCTCCAGGCCTCGTTCATCAAGGCGTATCATCATCTCGCCGAAGTGCACGGACGGTTCGATGCGTGGATTTTCCGGATTGTGGCGAATGGGTGCAAGGACTGGCTCAAGAACATTCGCCGCACGCATCAGAGCTACGAGGAGGACGATCAGCCCTCTTCTTTTTCGACGCCGGACGAAGAGCTCGACCGCACGGAATTACGGAGTGATCTGGATACGGCGCTGATGCAACTGGCGCCATCGCTTCGTGAAGCGTTCGTGATGAAGCACGTCGAAGGTCGTTCGTACGAAGAGATGGCCGATCTGCTGACTACCACCGTCGGAGCACTTAAGATGCGCGTCCACCGCGCGCGTGAGGCGCTCCAGGCTCTTCTTGAGGAAAAGTACGCGTGATGCAAGACAACCTGGATCCCAGAGAGTATCGGAATCCGTCGGCTCCCAAGGGAGACGCGCCGGTTCGTCCGATCACCGATCGCGAAGTTCCGCTCACGGGCCAGCAGACGCCCACGGCGATCCATTCCTGGCTGGACGGCGAGCTCTCCGAGAGCGCTGTACGCCAGAGCGATGCATCGCGCGACGTGGATTTTTGGCTGCGGCTCGATCGTGAAGTACAGGTCCGCCGCCAGATGACGACGCCCGCGCATCTCTACGAGCGAATTATGGAAGCGCTTCCCACTACCGCGCCGGCCGTCGCCGAGCCGTGGTACAATCGCTCCTTCACGTTGACTCCTGCCGTAGCGATTGCCGCGGCCGCTGGTGCCCTTGCGATCGGAGTTGCCGTTGGCGCGACGGTTCTGCACACTCGGTAATTCGTTCCCGCGTAAACCGGCTGCCGGTCTCTTCAAAGAGATCGGCAGCTTTTTTTTCGAGCTTGGTAACCTTGCTCACAGTCTGAGGCAGGCCAACATCACAGGGCGAGATCGATGTTCTGATTCCACGACATTCCTCTCGACGTTCGACGCTTTGGGTCCGTGCATTGCAAGTGTGCACAACGAGTTCTTCGTGCGTTACTTCGGCGCGGAGTTTGACCAATGGATGAACCGTACAGCAGGAGGACGGAATCATGTTCATGAAAATCATCGCCGCCGCCGCCATCGTGGCCGCACCGGCTGCAGTTGCCGCTCAGGGCACCACGACGACCAAGATGCCGCAGGATACCACGCACTCGACTACGCATATGCGCACCGATTCGACCAAGACCGATTCGGCGAATGGCAGCGTCGTAACCAAGAAAAAAACGACCGTTTCCGATACGAGCCGTGCCGCGCGTACGCGCACCGACTCGTCGATGAGCGTGTCGCCACTCGACAGCACCCGCATGGGCGTCCCGCCGACGCATCCGACGAAGACGCCGCCGCGCTAACGGCGACGGTTGCACAGCCGTACCGACGGGGAGGAGCGAACGACGCTCCTCCCCGTCGTGCATCCGCTGTGGAACACAGTTACGCAGCGTCGACGTCGCGGCGCATGAAGGTGAGCGCGATGCCGTCGCGATAGAAGTGCTCTACGCGGCTCTCCTCGCGAAATCCCATCGATTGGAGAAACTCGTGCGCGCCGGGAAGCGCTAGCGGATCATCCGGCAGCTCTGCCAATACGAATCGCGCGCCTTGCTCGCGCAGCTGCGCCAGCGCATCCTCGACGAGTAGCCACCCCAGGCGCGCGCGGCGAACGTTCGCGTCTATCGCCGTGATCTGTACTCTTCCGGCGCCACTCGCTCCGCCGAACAACCCGAACACGATCACGCTCTCGAGATGACCCTCGAGCGTGGTTCCCATCGCACGTCCGTCCGCGCCGGGGGACTCTACAGCGGAGCGAAGCGCCTCCAATGCGCCATCGAGATATGGTGTACCGCGTAGAGCTCGCTCGAGGACCAGCATGGCCTGCGGCAGCAGCGCAGGGGAAATGGAAACGATCGTGTGCCAGTCGCTCACGGTCGGCCGTCCCTCAGAAGTGAATCGCGCGCCCCAGCACCGCGAGCGCCGCCTCGCGCGTCGTTTCGCTCAAAGTCGGATGCGGATGGATCGTTCGCGCGATATCCTCGCTCGAGCCGCGGAACTCAATCGTGAGCGTGAGCTCCGCGAGCAGCTCCGACGCCGACGGCCCGATAATGTGTGCGCCGAGCAGCTGGTCGGTCTCCGCGTCGGCGATCAGCTTCACGAAGCCGGTCGCATCGCCCGCGGTACGCGCGCGCGCGTTGGCCGAGTACGGGAAGGAACCGACCTTGTACGGGCGGCCGCTCGCCTTCAGCTGCTCCTCCGTGAGCCCTACCGACGCGACCTCCGGCGTCGTGTACACGATCGCGGGCATCGCGTCGTAGTGCATGTGCGAGTTCTGCCCCGCGATGACCTCCACCGCGATGATCCCCTCATCCTCGGCCTTGTGCGCCAGGAGCTGTCCGCCCACCGCGTCGCCGATCGCATAGACGCCCGGGAGATTCGTGCGCATCTGATCGTCGACGGTGATCTCGCCGCGCGATCCGAGCGCCAGGCCGAGCACCTTCGCATCGATGCCGGAAAGCGAGGGCTTGCGGCCGACGGAGACGAGTACGCGGTCGGCCTCGAGCGTTTCCGTCGCGCCATCCTTCTCGATGTCGACCAGCATGCGATCGCCCTCGCGCCGCGCGCCGGTCACCTTCGTTCCCGTGCGGATGTCGAGTCCCTGCTTCCGGAACGTCTTCTCGGCCTCGCGCGCCAGCTCGCCATCGTAGCCGGCGAGGATGGAGGGGAGGAGCTCGACGATCGTGACCTTCGCGCCGAGGCGGCGCCAGACGGAGCCCAGCTCGACGCCGATGACGCCACCGCCGATGACGATGAGCCGCGCGGGCACTTCGGTGAGCGCGAGCGCGCCGGTGTTGGAGAGGACGCGATCTTCGTCGAAGGGAAGGAAGGGGAGCGCGATCGGTACGGAGCCCGTAGCGATGATGACGGACTTGGGCTTGTAGATGACGAGATTGTTCTCGGGGGGCGCCCCCCGCACCTCGACCACATTCCCCGCGAGCAGCGTCGCGCTTCCCTTCGCCCACGCGATCCCGTTCTTTCTGAACAGGAACTCGATCCCGCGCGTATTCTGCGCCACCACACTCGTCTTCCGTTTCTGCATCACGCCGAGATCGAGCGCCAGGTCGCCGACCATCACGCCGTGCGTCGACGCGCGTTCGCGCGCGAACTCGTAGTGGTGCGAGCTCTCGAGCAGCGCCTTGCTCGGAATGCAGCCGACGTTCACGCACGTGCCCCCGAGCGTGCTGTCGCGTTCCACGCACACGGTGCCGAGCCCGAGTTGGGCCGCACGGATCGCCGCGACGTAGCCCCCCGGCCCGCCGCCGATGATCAGAACATCGGGTTCGAGATTGTCAGTCACGACAGCCGTGCGCGGCGGCCGATCACTCGACGAGCATCGCCGCCGGATCTTCGATCAACTCCTTGATCCGCACGAGGAAGAGCACCGCCTGCTGTCCGTCGACCAGCCGATGGTCGTACGAGAGCGCGAGGTACATCATCGGCCTGATCTCGACCTTCTTGTCGATCGCGACAGGGCGATCCTGAATCTTGTGCAACCCGAGAATCGCGACTTGCGGATAGTTCAGAATCGGCGTCGACACGAGCGAGCCGAAAACGCCGCCGTTCGTGATCGTGAAACTGCCGCCGGTGAGATCATCCATCGTGAGCGCGCCCTCGCGCGCACGCTTCGCCACCGCCGAGAGGGCCCGGCTGAAATCGAGCATCGACATCCGGTCGGCGTCCTTCACCACCGGCACCACGAGCCCGTTCTCGGCGGCGACGGCGACGCCGAGATTCACGTAGTGCTTGTAGACCACGGAGTCGCCATCGATCTGCGCGTTCACGGTGGGATACGCCTTGAGCGCGAGCGCGGCCGCCTTCGCGAAGAAGGGCATGTACGTGAGCTTCACGCCGTGCTCCTTCTCGATCCGGTCGCGCAGCCGCTCGCGAACCGCGGACACGGCCGACATGTCGACGTCGTTGAACGTCGTCAAGTGCGCGGTGGCGTGCTGCGACTCGAGCAGATGCTCGGCGATGCGGCGCCGGCGTGTCGTCATGCGCTCGCGCGTCTCGCGGCCGTTCTGCGATGCGGGCGGTGCGGCGGGCGCCGGAGCCGGCATCGGCGAAAGCGTCGGCGACGGCGGCCTTCCCTTGCTCGCGGCGCTCGCCGTGAGCATGTCGCCCTTCGTGACGCGCCCTGCGGGTCCGCTCGGGGTGACCTGCGCGGGATCGATCCCCTCGTCCGCGGCAATGCGTCGCACCGCGGGCGATGTCTTGGGCGGCGCAGCAGGCGTCGGTGCGGGCGGCGATGCCGCGTCACTCGCAGCCAGCGGAGCAGCTACGACCGCTGGAGCCGCCACCGGAGCCGCCACCGGAGCCGCCACCGGAGCCGCCACCGGAGCCGCCACGGGAGCCGCAGCTACCGGCTCCGCCGTAGTTGCCTCGGCACTCGCCCCCTCGTCGATCGCGCCGATCTCCTCTCCCACCTGCACCACATCACCTTCCTTCTTCGCCTGCGTTCGCAGCACGCCGGCTTTGAACGCCGGGACCTCGACGGTGATCTTGTCGGTCTCGAGCTCCACCAGCGATTCATTCTGGGCGACCACGTCGCCCTCTTTCTTCAGCCACCGCGCGATCGTCGCTTCCACGATCGATTCTCCCAGCGGTGGCACCTTGATCGAGATCATTCCGCCTTCATCAGAGTGTCGAGCAGTCGCCGTCCGTGGTCACACGCGTCGCGTTGCTCGCCGTGCGACTGCCTCTTAGCATTCGACGTTAAATATAACGGGAGCCCCTACGCGTGCGAGCGCTGACGGTCTCCGCCCACGGCGGGCCGGAGCAGCTGCAAGTCGTTACCGATCTTCCGATTCCAGCGCTCGCCTCGCCTTCGAGCGCACGCGTGCGCATTCACGCCGTTTCGCTGAACCATCTCGACCTCTTCGTCCTCGCCGGGCTCCCCGGACTGGCCCCCGAGCCCAATTGGGTCGTCTGCGCTGACGGCGCGGGCGTCGTCGATGCGGTCGGCGATGCGGTCGGCGATGCCGTTTCGGGAATCCGCGTCGGCGACCGCGTCATGATCAACCCCGGCATTAGCGATCGCAGCTGCACCTTTTGCCAGGCCGGAGAGCATTCGCTCTGCGAGCACTTGCAGTTGCTCGGCGAGCACCTTCCCGGCACCGCCGCAGAATACGTCGTGGTCTCCGCAGCGAATCTGCGCGTCATCCCGCCCGGCATCTCGTGGGAGCACGCCGCCGCCTTCACCCTCGCGACGCTCACCGCGTGGCGACTCGTCGTCACACGCGCACGCCTCGAGCCCGGCGAGACGATGCTCATCTGGGGGATCGGCGGCGGTGTCGCGATCGCGGCGCTCCAGATCGCGAAGCGCATTGGCGCGCGCGTCTGGGTGACGTCCTCGAGCGACGCGAAGCTCGCACGCGCGCGCGCACTCGGCGCCGACGAGACGTTCAACCATCGCACGAGCGATGTGGTGGCCGAGGTGCGCAAGCGAAATGGGAGGCGCGGCGTGCACGTGGTCCTCGATGACGTCGGCGAGGCCACCTGGGAGCAGTCGCTGCGCGTGCTCGGTCGTGGCGGACGACTCGTGACCTGCGGCGCGACGTCGGGGCCAATGGTGAAGCTCGATGTGCGAAAGCTCTTCTGGCATCAGTGGAGCATTATGGGCTCGACGATGGGAAATGACCGCGAGCTCGACGCCATCGTACGGCTGCTCGGCGAAGGCGCCCTCCTGCCGCCGATCGACGAGATCCTGCCGCTCGATGAGGCGCGCGCCGCGTACGAGCGACTCTCGGCAGGAGATCAATTCGGCAAGATCGTGCTCCGTGTGCGCGATGACTGAGCAGCCGCCATATACACCGGATGAGCAGCAGCGCATTCGCGCTTCGATCGTCGCGGGGGAGGCGCCTGCGTGCCCGCGATGCGAGGTCGCGCTCACGACGCGCCCGATTGGCGGTGGCTCCTTCGGGCTCGGCTACGCGCGCCGCCGCGACTGGCTCATCTGTCCGCACTGTAAGCGCAGTGCCATATTCGATCTGAAGCGCGGCACGAGAAATTGATCTCTCCCACCGGCCGGTCCCCGTGATGCGTTGGTCGCTGCTCGCCTGTCTCTCGATCGTGCTCGCGTGCTCCACCGACGCGACGCCGAAGACGAAGCCCGTTGCCGCACCCGTCGTCGAGACGAAGGCGCCCGTTCGCGAAGCGCCTCCGGAGGAGCCGCTCCCTCCGATGGTTGCCTCGCCCTCGTTCAGCATGGTGGACGCGGGGGATGGGCACTCGTGCGGCGTGGCGGAGAGCGCCGAGCTTTTCTGCTGGGGACGCAACGAGCAGGGACAGCTCGGCGACAGCGGGTCGACCGAGCACGTGCTCCCGGTGGACGTGAGCGAGGGGCTCAAGTGGCGTGCAGTAAGCGCGGGCGGATCGCACAGCTGCGCGCTCACGACCGACGGCACCGCCTACTGTTGGGGCTCGAGCATCGCGGGGCAGCTCGGCAGCGACACGCTCGGCACGATTTCGGAGCCATATCGCGTACAGAAAGCGCCGCCCTTCGTGAAGATCTCGGCGGGCGAGAGTCACAGCTGCGCGATCACTGCCACCGGCGAGCTCTGGTGCTGGGGTGAGAACATGCACGGCGAGCTGGGGTTGAGTGTCCTCAGCAAGTACTCGGCGGCGGTCCGTGTTGCGCCGCAGCTCACGTGGTCGACCGTGAGCGCAGGCTCGCACGACAGCTGCGGCATCACGGTCGAGGGGAAGCTCTATTGCTGGGGGCTCAACAACGGCGGGGCGCTCGGATTCGAAGCGGGCGACGCGTGCCAGATCGACAGCGGTAACGTCCTGTGCGCGCTCGCACTTCACCAGCCGGTCGATTCGCTGCGCTTCACCGCGGTTGCGACGGGAATCTCCCACAGCTGCGGCGTCACCACCGCGGGGGTGCTCTATTGCTGGGGGAGGAACGACCAGGGGCAGCTCGGCAGCGGATTCCGCGAGCCGCTTACGCCCACTCCCGTCATGGGTGACGCGCGCTTCATTGCGGTGTCCGCGGGGCGAGACTTCACCTGCGCTCTGACGAAAACCGGCGTCGTGGAATGCTGGGGCGCGGATGATGAGGGGCAGCTCGCCGGGCGCGCTGCGGATGCGACGGTGCCCGCGCCCGTCGCCGGGAACACGAAGTTCGTCGCGCTCTCTTCCGGGCTCGCGCACAGCTGCGCTCTTTCCGCGGACCACACAGTGTATTGTTGGGGATCGAACTCCAATGGGCAGCTCGGCAGCGGCGGACACAAACGCAGCTTCGCGCCGGCCAGGCTCATGTTCGCAACCCGGGATCATCCTTAACCGGCCACGCGTCGGGAGCCTGTCGTGGAATTTCTGGATCGCCTGCAGGGCAGCTTCGATCAGCTCGCGCTCTACATTCCGGCGCTGCTCGGCGCGCTCGTCATCCTCTTCGCCGGCTACCTGCTCGCGAAGCTGATCGAGCGGGCGATCGACCGCGGGTTGAACAAGCTCGGCGTCAACACGTGGCTGAAGCGCGGCGGAGTGCTCGACGCGGTCGAGCGCACCGGGTGGCGGCGCACCCCTTCGCGACTCGTCGGCAACATCGCCTTCTGGTTCGTGATGTTCGTCGTGATTCTCGTCGCAGCACACGCGCTCGGGCTATCGTCGCTGACGAACGTGTTCTCGGAGCTCGTGAGCTACATCCCGAGCGTCATCGCTGCGCTCGTGATCATTCTCGTGGGCATCGTGCTCGGCGAGTTCGTCGACGGGCTCCTGATGGCGAGCGCGGGGTCGATTCCGGGTGGTCCGACGCTCGCGCGCGTCGGCCGTGCGGGCGTGATCATCCTCGCGATCTTCATGGCGCTGCAGGAGCTCGGAATAGCCACCGAGATCGTGACGACTGCCTTCGCGATCATCTTCGGCGCACTCGCGCTCGCATTCGCGCTGTCATTCGGACTCGGCAATCAGAAGCTTGCGGGGGAGGTCACGCGCGAGTGGTACGAGCGATTGCGTGCCGAGCGGGAGACGATCGCGTGGGAAAATACGAAGCGGGCCGCGCGCGAGTCGGAAGAGGTCGAGGAGGGGGACGAAGGACCCGTGGAGAGGGAAGACGCGCTGGGTTGAGGGTCGGGGCGTAAGTTGTTGCGGTTGAACGAATTATATGACGCATCGCGGCTTGCTGACACCGCCTCCGACGTGTATATTTCCGTTGCTGCCCGCACACCGAACCTCCCCCCCGTAACCCCCGCCTCATGACCGCTCCGAACAACCGGGAACGCATCGTCTCGCGCCTGATCGACGCCGAGGTGAAAGAGTCGTTCATCAACTACTCGATGAGCGTCATCGTCTCGCGAGCGCTTCCCGACGTACGTGATGGACTCAAGCCCGTGCATCGCCGCGTGCTGTACGCGATGAACGAGCTCGGCCTGGTTCCGGGGCGTCCGTTCAAGAAGTCGGCGACGGTGGTTGGTGATGTGCTCGGCAAGTACCATCCGCACGGCGACTCGAGCGTGTACGACGCGCTCGTCCGAATGGTGCAGGATTTTTCACTGCGCTACCCGCTCGTCGACGGCCAGGGGAATTTCGGCTCGGTCGACGGCGACTCCGCGGCGGCGTACCGCTACACGGAAGCGCGGCTCACGCCGATGGCGATGGAGATGCTCGCCGACATCGACAAGGGCACCGTCGACTACCAGGCGAACTACGACGATCGGCTGCAGGAGCCGAAGGTCCTCCCGTCGGGGATCCCGAATCTGGTGGTCAACGGGTCGTCGGGGATCGCGGTGGGAATGGCGACGAACATCCCGCCGCACAATCTGAAGGAAGTGATCGCGGCGGTCGTGCATCTCATCGCGAAGCCGGATGCGACGAGCGCGGAGATCCGGAAGCTGATCAAGGGACCCGACTTCCCGACGGGCGGCTACATCTACGGGCGCGAAGGGATCTTCAACTATCAGGAGACGGGGCGCGGTCGCATCGTCATGCGCGCGCGCGCGGTCATCGAAGAGAAGGAGTCGTCGAACAAGTCGCAGATCGTGGTCACCGAGATCCCGTATCAGGTGAACAAGGCGCGGCTCGTCGAGCAGATCGCGGACCAGGTGAAGGAGGCGAAGCTCGAGGGGATCAGCGCGCTGCGCGACGAGTCCGACCGCGACGGTATGCGCATCGTGATCGAGCTCAAGCGCGATGCGATTCCGCGCGTGGTGCTGAACCAGCTGTACAAGCACACCACGATGCAGTCGACGTTCGGGGTGATCAACCTCGCGCTCGTACCCGACGTGAACACCGGGCAGCTCGTGCCGAAGGTGATGCCGCTCAAGGAGCTGCTCGAGCACTACATCACGCACCGTCACGAAGTGGTCGTGCGCCGCACGCAGTTCGACCTCGACAAGGCGCTCGATCGGGAGCACATCCTCGAGGGGCTCAAGATCGCCGTCGACAACATCGACGAGGTGATCAAGCTCATTCGCGCGGCGGACGACACGCCCACGGCGAGCACGCAGCTGCAGGGGCGCTTCAAGCTCTCCGAGCGGCAGGCGGAAGCGATCCTGAACATGCGTCTCGCGAAGCTCACCGGTCTCGAGATCGAGAAGCTCGAAGCGGAGCTCGCGGACGTGCGTGCCGAGATCAAGGAGCTGCGCGCGATCCTGGGCTCGCGCGAGCGTCGCATGCAGATCATGACCGATGAGCTGTTGGCGCTCTCGAACAAGTATGGTGACAACCGTCGCACCGAGATCACGAGCGACGAGGGCGAGTTCACGATCGAGGATCTGATCGCCGAGGAGGACATGGTGGTCACCGTGTCGCACTCGGGGTATATCAAGCGCACGTCGGTCTCTACGTACAAAAAGCAACGCCGCGGCGGCCGAGGGCTCAACGGGCAGGGGCTCAAGGACGAAGATTTCGTCGAGCACCTGTTCATTGCGTCCACTCATGATTACATACTGTTCTTCACACACGACGGTCGTTGCTTCTGGCTGAAGGTGCACGAGATCCCGCTCGCGGGACGTGCGGCCAAGGGAAAGCCGGTCGTGAACCTGATCAACGTCACGGCAGACACCACGATCCGGGCGATGGTCCCGGTGCGCGAGTTCAGCGACAGGCAGTTCCTGCTCTTCGCGACGCAGCTCGGTACGGTGAAGAAGTCGGCTCTCACGGAGTACAGCAATCCGCGCTCGACCGGCATCAAGGCGATCAAGATCGAAGCGGGCGATCAGCTCATCGATGTGCAGATCACCGAAGGCAACAACGATATCGTGCTGGCCACGAAGTACGGCCTCTCGATCCGCTTCCACGAAAACGATGTCCGCGAGATGGGACGCGACACGACCGGCGTGAAGGGCGTGGACCTGTCCGAGGGCGATCAGGTGAAGGGGATGGTCGTGATCAAGCGCGAAGCGACGCTGTTGGTCGTAACCGCCAGGGGAATGGGAAAGTGCTCGCCCATCGAGGAGTACCGCGTGCAGAAGCGCGGCGGCAAGGGGATCCTCACGCTGAATCGCACCGAGAAGACCGGCGAAGTGGTCGCGCTCAAGGAAGTTCTCCCCGACGACGAGTTGATGCTCATCACCAAGCAGGGAATCGTGATCCGGATGCCCGTGAAGGGAATTCGTGTGAGCGGACGAAACACGCAGGGAGTCAAGCTCGTCAACCTCGACGAGGGAGATTTCGTCTGCGATGTCGCGCGCGTGGTGATCGAGGACGACGAGAGCGGTGATGAGGGACTCGACGAGCCGGTGGGAGTGTCGCCAGACGAAGAAGAGGAAGGGTAGACGCGATGGCCGCGTCCGCGACCGCGGCAGTGCCCGCGACCCCGGACACGAGGGCTCTGGTCTCGCTGAAGGAGATCCGGGCCGCGGCCCGTCTGCTTCGCGGCGTTGCGGTGCGAACGCCACTCCTCCCTGCAGATGAGCTCTCACAGCATCTGGGGGGCGGCCAGATCTTCGTCAAGCCGGAGATGCTGCAGCGCGGCGGCGCCTTCAAGTTCCGCGGCGCGTACGTCTTTCTCGCGGGGCTCTCCGATTCGACGCGTGCGCGCGGCGTCATCGCGCCGTCGTCCGGCAATCATGCGCAGGCCGTGGCGTTCGCGGCGCGCATCTTCGGAATTCACGCCACGCTCGTGATGCCCACCACGGTCACCGCGGTGAAGCGCGCCGGCGTCGAGCGGCTCGGTGGAAAGGTCGAGCTCGCGGGCACGACGACAGCCGACCGAATGGCGCGGGCCGAGG
>JBBSEY010000082.1:0-12159 GCA_038239265.1 Gemmatimonadales bacterium
CAGGCGGCGCGCCTCTTTCCCGTCGAGGCGATTCGACACGAATGAACGTCATCGAGGCGCGGGAGCTGTCGAAGTCGTATATCGGCGGCGATGGTGGGCGGGTGGATGTGCTGAACGCGGTGAGTCTCGATGTTCGTCGCGGCGAGATGATCGCCATCGTCGGCGCGAGCGGCGCAGGGAAGAGCACGCTCCTCCACATCCTGGGCGCGCTCGATCGCGCGTCGTCCGGCACTGTGTCGCTCGACGGCGAAGCGCTGAGCGCTCTGGATGACGGCGAGCTCTCGAAGCTCAGGAACAGAAAAGTCGGCTTCGTTTTTCAGTTTCATCACCTCTTGCGCGAGTTCTCCGCGCTGGAGAATGTGATGATGCCGCTGCGCATTTCCGGTTGGGATGCGCAACAGGCTCGAGCGAGGGCGACCGAGATGCTGGCGCGAGTGGGGCTGAGCGCACGGAGCACGCACCGGCCATCGGAGATGTCCGGGGGCGAGCAGCAGCGCACGGCCGTCGCGCGCGCGCTGGCGGTGGACCCCGTGGTCGTGCTCGCGGACGAGCCGAGTGGGAATCTCGACCACGCGAACGCCGAACGGCTGCACGAGCAGTTCACGCAGCTGGTGCGAGACCTCGACATCGCGATGGTCGTCGTCACTCATAACAAGGCGCTTGCGGCGCGCGCGGATCGTGCGTTGTTGCTGGAGGATGGCCGGTTGCAGGAAACGGACGTGAGGGAGGTGTTGGCCTGATGCTGTGTGACAGCTGCAAGGAGCGCGACGCGGTGGTGCAGGTCACGCAGGTGACCGATCCTCCTGTGCGTCAGCTCAATCTGTGCGAGAAGTGCGCTGCAGAGCGCGGCATCGAGACCCACGTCACGATGCCGAAGCAGCCGCTTGCTGACTTCATCCAGGCCGTTCAGCAGAAGCAGCTGCTCGCCGGCAGCGAGAGTTGGCGGTGCACCTTCTGTAACTCCACGCTCCGCGACTTCAGGAACACGAGCCGCCTCGGCTGCGCTTATTGCTACGGGGCCTTCGAGGCCAAGCTGCGCGACCTGCTTCGGGGCGTGCATGGCACGTCGAAACACCAGGGGAAACGCTACCACCCGCCGGCCGAGGGCGGGGTTGAGGAGGGAGCGTCTGTGGCCACGGAGCTCCGCACGCGTCTGCGCAGAGCGGTGGAACAGGAACATTTCGAAGAAGCGGCGAAGTTGCGCGATCAGCTGAAGGTGATGGAGTGACGCTCGATCTCTCGTTGTTGCCCGACGGAGGGGTGAACTGGCTCGATGCATCCGGGGACCACGCCGGCATCGTGCTCTCCACGCGTGTGCGGTTGGCGCGCAACCTGGAGGGCTTCGCTTTTCCTGGGCGGGCGCGGGATGGCGAGCGTCTCCGGATCCTGGCTCGGATCCGCGAGGCCGTGGAGAGTTCTCCGCACCTCAAGGCCAATCTGCTCGTTCGAGTGGATGAGCTCGGTTCGGAAGAGCGACTACTCCTTCACGAACGGCATCTGATCAGCAAGGAGCTCGCGGGGCTGGACGTCCAACATCCCGTCAGGAGCGGCGCCGCCGTGTTTCTTGGCGACGGAACAGGCGTCATGGTAAATGAAGAGGATCATCTGCGCCTCCAGACGCTGCGGTCCGGTTTCAACCTCGCCGAGGCGTTCACGGATATGCAGCGGATCGACGAGGAGCTGGGCGAGCGGGTTCCGTTCGCATTTCATGATGAGTTCGGGTATCTGACGTCGTGCCCAACGAATACGGGCACTGGGCTGCGGGCGAGTGCGTTGATCCACCTGCCGGGGCTCGTGTTGACGAAGGAGATCAACAAGACGCTGGCGGGGCTGCAGCAGATCGGCTTCACCTATCGCGGCCTGTATGGCGAGGGGAGCGAGGTGGTCGGCAACTTCTTCCAGATTTCGAATCAGACGACGCTGGGTCGAACGGAGGAGGAGATCATCGACAAGCTGCTGCAGGTGTTGACGACCGTAATTGCGCGGGAAGAGGAGGCGAGGCGAGTATTGCTTCGTGACGCTGGTTATATTATTGAAGACAAGCTCTGGCGAGCATACGGGACACTCCGCTACGCGCGCAGCCTTACGTTCGACGAGGCAATGAATTTTCTGAGCGGCGTGCGCCTGGCCGTGGGTCTGAAACTGATCGCCGGCCTGAGTGTATATACCCTCAACAAGCTCCTGATCTTTTCGCAAGCTGCGCACCTGTCCCACGCGGAAGGCCGGCCGCTCTCGGAGAGCGAAGCCAATCTTGCGCGCGCACGCTATGTGCGGCAGGCACTCGCAGCGGAAGTGGGTATGTAGGAGTGCGCCTCCGGGGCGATACTCCGCGGCACAGAGGGATCTATGAACGGCTACAACTTCACTGAGCGCGTGCGGAAAGTTCTCGCGATGGCCCGCGAGGAAGCCGCCCGCCTTCACCACGAGTACGTGGGGACAGAGCACATTCTGCTCGGCCTCATCCGCGAGGGTGAGGGAGTTGCTGCGGCCGTTCTCCAGAATTTGAGCGTCGACCTCGACGAGATACAGCAGAAAATCGAGGAGACGGTCAAGAAGGGGAAAGCGGCGCAGACGACAGGCCCAGACCTTCCCTATACCTCGCGCGCGAAGAAGGTGCTCGAGCTCGCCATGAGCGAGGCGCGCGAGCTGAATCACAGTTACGTTGGCACTGAGCATCTCCTTCTCGGATTGCTTCGCGAAGAGAAGGGAATCGCGGCGCAGGTTCTCACCGACACCGGTGTGAATCTCGACGCGGCGCGCGCGGAGACGCTGCGCCTGCTCGGCACGGAGATGCCGCAGGGCGGAGCTGCGGCGCAGCAGGGCAACGCTGCCCCACCGCAGCCGACGAAGGGGGACAAGAAGTCGAAGACCCCCGCGCTCGATCACTTCTGCCGCGATCTCACGCAGCTTGCTGCCGAGGGGCAGCTCGACCCGACCATCGGCCGCGCCAAGGAAATTCAGCGCGTGATGGAAGTGTTGACGCGCCGCAAGAAGAACAACCCGGTGCTCATCGGAGAGCCGGGTGTGGGCAAGACCGCCATCGTCGAGGGGCTCGCACAGCTCATCGCGAACGGTGAATGCCCCGATTCGCTCCGCGACAATCGCGTGCTCGCGCTCGACATGGCGGCCGTGATCGCCGGCACCAAGTACCGCGGTCAGTTCGAGGAGCGCCTCAAGGCGGTCATGAACGAGATCGCGCAAAACAAGAACGTCATTCTCTTCATCGATGAGCTGCATACGCTCGTCGGCGCCGGAGCAGCCGAAGGGGCGATCGACGCGAGCAACATGCTCAAGCCGGCGCTCGCTCGCGGGGAGCTGCAGTGCGTCGGGGCGTCCACGCTCAACGAATATCGCAAATACATCGAGAAGGACGGCGCGCTCGAGCGCCGCTTCCAGACCGTCGTCGTAGATCCGCCGTCCGTCGACGAGACCGTCGAGATTCTCAAGGGGCTGCGCAAGAAGTACGAGGATCATCACCACGTGACGATTCCCGATTCGACGCTCGTGGCCGCGTCGAAGCTGTCGGAGCGCTACATCACCGACCGCTTCCTCCCGGACAAGGCGATCGACGTTATCGACGAGGCAGGCGCGCGCGCACGGCTGGCGGCGCAGGCTCCGCCGCCGGAAGTCGCGGAGCTCAAGGCGAAGCTCGAGGGCGTGAATGGCGAGAAGGAAGCCGCCGTGCGCGACCAGAACTTCGAGAAGGCCGCGTCTTTGCGCGATCGCGAGCGCGAGTTGCAGGGCGACATTCGCAAGAAGCAGGAAGAGTGGGAGAAGCACCGGCAGTCGTTCCGCCCCGTGCTCGGCGAGGAGGAGATCTCCTTCATCGTCAGCCGCTGGACGGGCATTCCGGTCATGCGTCTGCAGGAGGCCGAATCGTCGCGTCTCTTGCGCATGGAGGATGAGCTGCACGAATCCGTGGTCGGCCAGGACGAGGCGATCAAGGCGCTCGCTCGCTCCATTCGCCGCAGTCGCGCGGGGCTCAAGGATCCGTCGCGTCCGATCGGCTCGTTCATCTTCTCCGGGCCCACGGGCGTCGGAAAGACCGAGCTCGCCCGGTCGCTCGCGAAGTTCCTCTTCGCGGATCCGACGGCGCTGATTCGCGTCGACATGAGCGAGTATATGGAAAAATTCTCGGTGTCGCGGCTCATTGGCGCCCCACCGGGGTATGTCGGTTACGAAGATTCGGGAACGCTGACCAAGGCCGTCCGGCGCAAGCCGTATAGCGTGGTGCTCCTCGACGAGATCGAGAAGGCGCATCCCGATGTCTTCAACATTCTTCTTCAGGTGCTCGACGAAGGACATCTGACGGACAACTACGGCCGCGTCATCGACTTCAAGAACACCGTCGTCATCATGACGTCGAACGTCGGCGCGCGGGACATCACGAAGGGAAAGGGACTGGGCTTCACCACCGCCGGAGAGGAGGAAAACTTCGGACGGATTCAGGACAAGGTGAAGGAAGAGATTCAGCGTGTGTTCAATCCCGAGTTCCTGAACAGGCTCGATGACGTGATCGTGTTCCACCCGCTTGGCAAGGAGCACATCTCGCTGATCGTGTCGATTCTGATGAAGGAAGTGCAAAAGCGGCTGGGCGATGAGGAGATTTTCCTCAAGCTCACCGACACGGCCACCGACTTCCTGAGCACGCACGGCTACGACGAGAGCTTCGGTGCGCGGCCGCTCAAGCGGGCGATTCAGAAGTACATCGAAGATCCGCTGTCGGAGAAGATTCTGACTGGCGACTTCGCGAAGGGCGACGAGATCGAGGTCGATGTCGCCAGTGATGGAGCGAAGCTCGAGTTCAGGGTGTTGACGAAGACCACCTGATCCGGCGTTCGCACGCTGTACCACCGGCCGAATGGCTTGCCCGTATGAGCCATTCGGCCGTTTCATGTGTACATTACCCGGAATGTCCCGACTTTTTTTCCTTCCACTCGCGTTCGGCCTCGCGAGCATGACAGCGCGCGCGCAGGGCTCTCCCTCTGCCTGCGTGCTCCCTGATTCGGTAGCGGTACGCGGCAACAAGCGCGTCACGTCCGAGAAGATTCGCGCAGACGCCGGCCTCACCGCCGGCGACTCGCTGAACTATCGCGTGCTGCAGCGCACACTCCGCAACGTGTTCGCGACTGGCGCGTTCGACGACGTGCAGGCTGGCTGCGATCTGAGTGGCGGTCACGCCATCCTCACGCTCACCGTGGTCGAGCGCCCGCTCCTCAAGGGCTTCACGATCAAGGGTGTGAATGTGATCTCGGAGGGCACGCTGCGCGGAAAGGTCGAATTGGCCACCAATCGGCCGCTCGATCCCGCCATGGTGCGCGCCACGGTTCAGAAGTTCGACTCGATGTATCAGGCGCGCGGCTATTATCTCGCCAGGATCACCCCCGTTCCCGATACGGTCGCCGGCGATGTGTATCTCGTCTTCAACATCGAGGAAGGACGCCACCTCGCGATCTCCGGCGTCGACATTCAGGGAAACAAGGAATTGAAGGACGCGCAGGTGGTGAGCGCGATGAAGATCAAACCCGAAGCCTTCTGGTTCTGGCGCAAGGGCGAGTTCGAAGATGAGAAATTTCAGGGCGACCTGGGCGAGCGCATTCCGAAGCTCTATCAGCAGCACGGGCTCATCGACATGCAGATCGTCAAGGACACCCTCCTCGTCGATCACGGCAACGGGAAAGGAATGTTGCAGGTGACGGTCGACGAGGGCGCGCGCTATCGAGTCGGTACCATGGAAATCGTCGGGAATCACCACTTCACCACCGATGAGCTCATGCGATACTACCCGTTCCAGGCGCGCGAGCAGACCATCACACAACGATTGCGCGGAGTACTCGGCCACAAGGATCGCGACATCGGCTCGTTCGATCAGGCCGCGTGGGACGACGCCACCACCGCCATTCGAAACGCCTACAGCAACGAAGGCTACATCTACGCGCAGATTCGGCCGGTGGTCGACCGCGCGAGGCGCGACTCGACACCAGTCGTGAATCTTCGCTGGGAGATCGACGAGAAGACGCCCGCCACGATCAATCGAATCGAGATCCTCGGCAACGACTACACCAACGAGGCCTGCATTCGCGAGCAGCTCGTCATTCTGCCGGGCGACGTGTTCAATCAGGATCGTCTGATCCGCAGCTACCAGAACATTCAGAATCTGAATTTCTTCGAGTCGCCGCTGCCACCTCCCGACACGAAGCCCGCCAACGACCAGGGCGATGTCGACATCATCTTCCGGATGAAGGAGAAGCGCACGGGCAGCATCAACTTCGGCGCATCGGTGGGACAGGGGACCGGCGTAGGCGGATTCATTGGGCTCACCCAGCCAAATCTGTTCGGCGCCTGCAAGAGCGCCTCGGTGCAGTGGCAATTCGGGCAGTTCATCAACGACTTCCAGTTGAGCTATACCGATCCATCGGTGGAGCAGACGCGCATCTCGGCGACGGTCACGGCGTACCACACCCAGTCACGCTACACCATTGCGGATCTCGGACAGAGCAAGAGCTCGGGCGCGTCGCTCCA
This sequence comes from Gemmatimonadales bacterium, assembly GCA_038239265.1. Lineage (GTDB taxonomy): Bacteria > Gemmatimonadota > Gemmatimonadetes > Gemmatimonadales > Gemmatimonadaceae > FEN-1250. The sequence continues at coordinate 6,523 of JBBSEY010000082.1, forward strand.
GTTCGGATTTCCGGTGCGCGGCTCCCCGTTTACCCGGTTCTTCGTCTCCTACGGCGGTGAAGCGGTCAAATTCACCGGCGGGCTGGCTTCGAGGGATACGTCGATCAATCAGGGGTATAACTTTCGTTCGACGCTCGGCTTTACGCTGACGCACGACAACCGCGTCGACCTGCCGTTCGCCTCCGCCGGTTCGGAGCGCACCATCACGGCGCAGTTCAACGGCGGGCCCCTCGGCGGCACGGCGAGCTTTCAGCGCTATACCACGGAGCTGCGCAACTACACCACGCTCGGTTCGCTCGGCGGCAGTGCGCCAGGGTCGCAGCCGATGAAGCTGGTCCTGGGCTTGACCGCCCGCGCAGGTATGGTCTTCGGGAGTACCGGCCCGTTCTTCTACTCACAGGAGTTCGCGCTCGGCGGAACGCAGTACGGCGAACAGCTTCGAGGCTACGAAGAGTTCTCCGTCACCCCGCAGGGCTTCGTCAGTACGACCAACAGCAACGCGACGCAAAGCTCGTTCGGAAACGCATTCTTCACGTCGACGGTCGAGCTCGGACTTCGCTTCAACCAGATGCTCTATACGGATGTGTTTTACGACGCGGGCAACGTGTGGAACAAGCCCGGCGAGTTCGACCCGACGCGGCTCTTCCGCGGCGTCGGCTTTGGTGTGGCAATCGTGACGCCGCTCGGTCCGTTGGGGCTCGACTACGCCTACGGTCTCGATCGCGTCGATCAATTCGGCAACAAGAAGCCCAAGTGGCAATTACACTTCAAGCTCGGGCAACTCTTCTAATCGGAGCTACCATGCGTTCCCATATTCGCGTCGCCACCGCTGTCGTGGCGATCAGTATTTCGATGGCCGGTCTCCTCGCCGCGCAGGGTACAGCGCCGAAGATCGTGTACGTCAACTCGCAGAAGATCATCGCGCAGGCCCCCGGCCGTGCCGACGCGGAAGCGCAATTCCAGAAGGAAATGGACCAGTACAAGGGGCAGGTCCAGAAGATGGGCGACACGCTGCAGTCGCAAATTGCCGACTATCAGAAGAACCAGGCGACGATGACCGTCGCCGCGAAGACAGCGCGTGAGAAGGATCTGGGCGCCAAGCGCAACGCGTACCAGCAGCGCGTGCAGGAGCTCGAGCAGACCGCGCAGCAGCGCGAAGCGGAGCTGGTTCGTCCGATCATGGAGCAGATCAACAAGATCATCGAGCAGCTTCGCACCGAGAATGGCTACTCGTTCATTCTCGATGCCGGCAGCCAGGCAGGGGTCGTCGTCGCCGCTGATTCCTCGCTCGATGTCACGGACCAGGTGATCAAGCGCCTCGTCGCGGCGGGCCCGGTGGCGTCGAAGGCTCCGCCAATGGCCGCGCCGTCATCGACCGTTACGCCGCGTTCCACGGGCGCCGCGTCGCCCAAGCCCACCGGCGTCTCCCGCCCCAAGTCCACGCCTAACGGCCGTTGACCCACGCCGTTGGTAGCGCGGGCAGCCTCGGTGGCGTGAGCGATTCCGCTCTCACAGCCGAGGCTGTCGCGCATCTCGTCGCCGGCGAGTTGCGGGGCGCGTCGGATGTGCGCGTGGTGCGCGTGGCCGCGCTCGATCGTGCGGCGGCGAATGAGCTGAGTTTCTTCGCGAACCCCCGGTATGCGGCGGAGTTCGCGGCGACGCGGGCGGGGATCACACTCGTGTCGCCCGAGCTCGCGGAGCACGAAGGGCCCGCGTGCCGCATCATCGTCGCGAAGCCGCAGGAGGCGATGCTGCTCGTGCTGCCGGCGCTCTATCCGCCGCCGCCGCGCCCCTTGGGGATTCATCCGTCGGCGGTCATCGGCAGCGGCGCGAGGCTCGGCACGGCCGTCTCCATCGGCGCGCACAGCATCATCGGAGAGAATGCGGTGCTCGGCGACCGGGTGGTGATCGGCCCGTTGTGCGATGTCGGCCGCGAGGTGACGATCGGCGAGGATTCGCATCTCGTGAGCGCGGTGACGCTGTACCCGGGCACGATCCTCGGTGCGCGCGTGCGGTTGCACGCAGGCGTTCGCGCGGGGAGCGACGGATTCGGATACGTGGCCACGAAAACGGGCGTGCAGAAGATTCCGCATGTGGGGCGATGCATTCTCGAGGATGATGTCGAGGTGGGCGCGAATTCGACGATCGATCGCGGAAGCATTGCGGACACGGTCATCGGCGCGGGATCGAAGCTCGATAACCTCGTCATGATCGCGCACAACGTGCGGCTCGGTCGCATGTGCCTGATCGCCGCGCAGTCGGGAATCGCCGGCTCGACGCGGCTCGGCGACGGCTGCATGATCGGCGGACAGGTGGGAGTGACCGGGCATCTCGAGCTCGGGCACAATGTGAAGCTCGGGGCTGGATCGGGGGTGATGGACGACATTCCCGATGGGCAGATGTGGAGCGGCGCGCCGGCGCGCCCGCAGCGCGACTGGTTGAAGGCGACGTCGGCGTTCTACAAGCTCGCCGATCGGCTGCGCGAGATCGAGCGCAAGCTGGACGAGAAGAAGCCGTGAGCGCGCGCCGTCATTCCATAGGCGGCGCGGTCTCGTTGCAGGGGATCGGATTGCATCTCGGCCGCGAGTGCACGCTCACCTTTCATCCGGCGGCGCCCGGGTCGGGGATACGCTTTCGGCGCACGGATCTTCCCGGCGCGCCGGAAGTGCGCGCGCGCGCGGAGCACGCGGTGCTCACGGAGCGACACACGCAGCTTGGCTTCGGCGAGGAGGCAGTGCATACCGTGGAGCACGTGCTCTCGGCTGTGGCGGCGCTCGAGATCGACGACGTTCGCATCGATCTCGACGCCGCCGAGCCGCCGATTCTCGACGGGAGCGCGCGGCCGTTTCACGATGCGCTGGTGAGCGCGGGGATCGTGGAAGTGGAGGGGGAGGCGCAGTATCTCTCGCTCTGCTCCACACTCACGGTGAAGGATGGCAGCTCGACGTACGTGGTGTCCCCGTCGCCTACGCTCTCACTCGAGGTCACGATCGACTTCCCGCACCCGCTGATCGGGCGCCAATCGTGCAAAGTGCCGGTGACGCCCGCGACTTTCGCATCGGATCTGGCGGGGGCGCGCACCTTCGGTTTCCTTCGTGAGGCGGATGCGCTGCGTGCGAAGGGGTTGATCCAGGGGGTGTCGACCGCGAACACCGTCGTGCTGGACGATGACGGGCCGGTGGACACGGAGCTCCGCTGGAGCGACGAGTTCGTGAGGCACAAAACGATGGACTTCATCGGCGATCTGGCGCTCGCGGGAAAGCGCGTATGAGCCAGGATCGTCGCCGACCGGCCGAGCCACCGCGGGACGGTGACGCTCGTTCGCGAAATGCTGAAACGTGCCGCAGAGGAGACGCGGATGGACGGAGCGGAAGACATCATCAAGGCGTTGCCCCATCGCTACCCATTCCTGCTCGTGGACCGCATCCTCGAGCACGACATTGGGAAGCGCATCGTGGGGCTCAAGAACGTGACGATCAACGAGCCGTTCTTTCAGGGGCATTTCCCGGGGCACCCGGTGATGCCCGGTGTGCTCATCGTCGAGTGCATGGCGCAGGTGGGCGGGCTGATGATGCTCGCCACGGGAGGCGATCCCTCCACGAATGAGCTGATCATGTACTTCACATCGCTCGACAACGTGAAGTGGCGACGGCCGGTAAAGCCCGGGGATCAACTTCGCATCGAGGTCGACATGGTCCAGCGGCGTGGAAGGATGTGCAAGATCCACGGCGTCGCGAAGGTCGATGGCGAGATCGTGTGCGAGGCGGACATGGGCGCCATGGTCCGCGACCGATGACGGTGCGCATCCACCCGACCGCGCTCGTCTCGGCGGATGCGCAGATCGGGGTCGATGTCGAGATCGGTGCATTCGCCATGGTCGGGTCCGAGTGCGTCATTGGGGATGGATGCGTGATCGCGCCGCGCGCGACGCTCGAGCGGCTGGCGACGCTGGGACGGAACGTGAAGGTGGGCAGCGGCTCGATCGTGGGTGGCGATCCGCAGGACCTGAAGTTCCGCGGCGAGCGCACGTTCGTGGAGATCGGCGACGGCTCGGTGCTTCGCGAGTTCGTGACGGTGAATCGTGGCACGGCGGAGTCCGAGCGCACGGTGGTGGGGCGCGACTGCCTCCTCATGTCGTACGTGCATCTGGCGCACGACTGTCACGTCGGCGACCACGTCATCATCTCGAATGCATCGCAGGTCGCGGGGCACGTGGTCATCGAAGACCGCGTGATCATCTCCGGGCTCGTGGCCGTGCACCAGTTCGTGAAGCTCGGAGCGCACTCGTTCGTCGGCGGCGCCTCGAAGGTCACGCAGGATGTGCCGCCGTATCTGAAGGCCGTGGGGAATCCGGTGAAGCTCTACGGCCTCAATACAGTGGGTCTCACGCGGAGCGGATTCGACCCCGACGTGATTCGCGAGCTCAAGCGCGCGTACCGGCTTTTCTTCCGCTCGGAGCTGATTACGTCGAGGGCGATGGAACGTGCGCGCGAGGAGCTCCAGCCGTTTCCGGAAGTCGAGCACTTCCTGTCGTTCGTATCGAGGAGTGAGCGCGGGCTGGCGGTATGACCGCGGATCTCGCCGGGGATCGGCGTGCGTGAGGTGCTGGTCGTCGCCGGTGAGGCTTCCGGCGACCTGCACGCTGCCGCGGTCGTAGCGGCCCTCACCCGGCTCGCCCCCCAGATTGCGGTGAGCGCGGTTGGCGGCGCGCGCACGCAGGCGGCGGGTGCAACGCTCATCGAGGACATCACGGCGCACGCGGTGATGGGCTATGCGGGAGTCGTAAGGCAGATCCCCTTTCATCTGCGGCTCCTCGGCCGGCTCAGGAAGCGAATGGCTGGCGGCGAGGTTGGGCTCATTATCCTCGTCGACTATCCGGGTTTCAATCTCCGCGTCGCATCGGTGGCAAAGGCCGCCGGCGTGCCGGTGCTCTGGTTCATCACGCCCAAGGTGTGGGCGTGGCGTGCAGGCAGATTGAAGGAGATGCGGCGAACGATTGCCCGCGCGGCAGTCATTCTCCCGTTCGAGGAGGGGTATCTGCGCGAGCGCGGGATCGCGGCGACGTACGTCGGCAATCCGCTGCTCGATGCCGCAACAGCGATCCCTTCGCGCGCGCAGGCGCGCGACGCGCTCGAGCTCCGGGGCGACGCACCAGTGCTCGCGCTTTTTCCGGGGAGTCGCCGAGGCGAGCTCGCGCAGCATCTCGACGCGTTCACTGCGACGGCGCACGAGCTCCAGCGGCGCATCCCCTCGCTCCGCGTGGTCGTGAGTGTCGCGCCCAACATGATGCTCGATCCCCTACGGGTCCCCTTCCAGCTCGTGGAGGGAGATTCGTACGCCGTGTGGCGTGCCGCCGATGCCGCGCTCGTGAAGAGCGGCACGTCGACGCTGGAGGCGGCGATCGCGGACACACCGCTGATCGTCGCCTATCGCGTCGGAACGCTCAACTACGAGATCGCCCGCAGGCTCATCCGCGGGATCAAGTACATCGGTCTCGTCAATCTCGTCGTCGGCAGAAGCGTGGCACCGGAGTTCATCCAGCACGCCATGCAGCCGGCGGCGATGGCCGATGCGCTCGAGCCGCTGCTTACCCGCGGCTCGCGCGCGCGGGAGACGATGCTCGCCGATCTCGCGAGC
>JBBSEY010000083.1:0-12080 GCA_038239265.1 Gemmatimonadales bacterium
ATCGCTGCCCACGATGCCGACTACCTGCACCTTCGTGAGCAGGCTCGCGGACGCGGCGAAGAAGGTCGCCGATCCTCCGATCACGTTCTCGGCCTTCCCGAATGGAGTCTCGACGGAATCGAGGGCGACGGATCCGACGACGAGCACGGTCATGGTGCGGTGGGTGAGGGTCGAGGAGCGTCGGTGGGCCGTAGAGCTTCGGTCACATGCGATCCGGAGCGGCGATGCCGAGCACGGAGAGTCCGTTGCGCAGCGCGATGCGACTCGCCTGCGCGAGAAAGAGCCGCGCGTTCATGATCGCGGGCGGCTCTCCGAGTACATGATGCTTGTGATACCAGGTGTGCACCAGCTGCGCGGTCTCGAGCAGATAGCTCGCCACGCGATGCGGCTCGAGCGCCTCTGCCGCGCCCGCAAGCATGGACGGAAAGTCGAGCAGCGCCTTGACGAGCTCGCGCTCCTCGGGCTCGACGAGCACGTCGAAGTCGACATCGACCGCAGCAATCGACGAAGGATCGACGTTGCCGACGCGAAAGATCCCGCAGAGGCGCGCGTGCGCCATCTGGATGTAGTAGACGGGGTTCTCCTCGGACTGCGCACGGGCGATGTCGATGTCGAAGACCAGCTCCGACTCCGCCTTCCGCATCGCGAAGAAGTAGCGCACGGCGTCGCGGCCGACGTCGGCGAGAAGCTCCTCGAGCGTGACGATCGAGCCCGAGCGCTTGGAGAACTTCACCTCCTCCCCGTTGCGCACGAGCTTCACGAGATTGTGCAGGATGTAGTCGGGATAGCCCTTCGGAATTCCGACATCGAGTGCCTGCACCCCCGCGCGCACGCGACCGATCGTGCCGTGATGATCGGTGCCCTGGACGTTGATTGCGCGAAGGAAGCCGCGGCCGAATTTGCTCACATGGTAGGCAACGTCGGGGAGGAAATACGTGTACGTCCCGTCGCGCTTCCGCATGACGCGATTCTTGTCATCGCCGAAGTCTTCGGTGCGAAGCCAGAGCGCGCCCTCTTCCTCGTAGCTGTGGCCACTCGCCTCGAGCTTGCGCACGGTGGCGTCGACGGCGCTCTCGTCCGGAGCGCCGCCGAGCATCGGAGCGATCGCGCGCGCGGAGCCCGGGGCATAGAGGCTCGACTCGAGGAAATACGTGTCGAAGGCGAGGCCAAAGGTCTTGAGATCGCGATCCTGAGTTTTACGAAGCTCGTCGACGGCGATGCGCACGAAGTCGGGATGCGTGCGCACGAATCCGAGAATCGCGTGCGTCAGCGCTGGCGTGTCGTTTGCGAACGAGGGATCGAGAAGCTCCGGCGCCTCGCGCTCGAGCAGCGCGTTCGCATCGCTCGCGCGGCGATCGGTGATGTATGCGCGAGCCACTTCGAGCACGTACTCGCCTTGGTACCATCCCTCTGGAAATTGCGTCGGGTAGCCAGCGAGCTCGCGCAGCCGCACGACCACCGACGCCGCGAGATTCGTGATCTGCACGCCGGCATCGTTGTAGTAGTACTCTCGCGAGACCGACCACCCCGTCCACTCGAGGAGCGACGAGATCGTGTCGCCGAGCACCGCCTGGCGCCCGTGTCCCACGTGCAACGGGCCGGTTGGATTCGCCGATACGAACTCGACGACGACGCGGCGGCCCCCGCCGCTGCCATCGCGCCCGTACGCGTCGCCCTTCGCGAGGATTGCCGCGAGCCCGCGCGCGTTCGCGCCGGCAGCGATGTAGAAGTTGATGAAGCCGGGCCCTGCGATGTCGACCTTGCTCACGCCAGCTGCGGCGAGGTCGAGCTTCTCGACGAGGCGCGCCGCGAGCGTGCGCGGCTTCTCGCCGAGCGGCGTGGCGAGCATCATCGCGAGATTGGTGCTCCAGTCTCCGTTGACCGGATCGCGCGGGCGCTCGAGCACCGGGGCGATCGTGCCGGGCGCGCCGAGCTCACGCGCGGCATCGACCAACGCCGCACGAATGAGATCGACTGGCATCATTCGGAGGAGCTGCTGCTCTTCGGCGCGGGCTTCGCCTCCGCCGGCTTCGCCGCGGGCTTCGACTCGGACTTGGACTCCGACGACGACGAAGGGGAGGCTTTCGAATCGCCGGAAGACTTGGAGTCGCTCGAAGCCTTCGAATCACCGGAGGATGTTGATTCGCTCGACGACTTCGAATCTCCGCTCGAGCTGCTGTCGGACGACGAGGAGGACGCCGTCCCGCTTTCGCCATTCGATGTCTTGCGGGGAAGATTCTGGTCCTTCTTCCCGTCCTTGCCGTAATCCGTGATGTAGAAGCCACTCCCCTTGAACATGAGGCCGGCGCCGGCGGAGATCTTACGGCTCGCGATCGCGCCGCAAGTCGGACATGGGAGCTCCGACTCGCCGCTCGAGATCGTGCGGAAGAACTTTTCGAAGTCGTGTCCGCTGGGACACGTGAACTCGTAAGTTGGCATCGCAAAGAAAGTTATGCTGCCCGCCGGATGTCGACAATGACGTTGCGATGCGCCTCTATCGCACAGCGGAGGGCGAATGAAGAGCAATTTTCCGGGTGCGCAAGAAACGCCGTTCCATCTGAGCGTTCTGCACGGCAATTACGCCGGCCCCCGCCGTGTTTCCACTTTCGTCGAGGAAGCTCGGTCGGCCCTCGCCAGTGTCACTCCTGAGGTTGTCGATCAGCTGCTGGGCGTCGGCGAATGGCGCTGTCGAATCACGGCACCTGGTACTGTGGCATGAAGCACCGGACGAACTACGCCGCATCCCTCGGCGCATTGCTGCTCGCCAGCGAGACCACGTACGCCGGTCAGGGGTACTGCTTTGCGCTCGCTCGCGTCGCCAACGAGGAGAGCACGCTCTTGCTCACCGAATATGTGGACGTGTACCTGCGAGAGCCCGACAAGTGGTACGACCAGAGCGGGGCGCTCGGCGCACTATCGTGGGTCGACCGGATACGAGGCACGAATTCAGCGTCGCGGTTTCTTGAACCCAGTGGACTGTGGGATTCGTTCAACGTCGGCAGAAGCCGGTCCTGGCCCGGAGGGAAGACTCGGATGCGGTTCGCACAGCTGATGGAGTTTACGGCCACTGCATTCGACGAGTAGTTACGTCGTCCGCCTCTATCGCCCCGGCCGGTACATCCCCCACGACGTCGCGAGCGTGTCCGCGATCTCGCCAAGGGTCGCGCGCGCGCGTGCGGCATCGATGATGAGCGGCATGAGCCGCGCCGAGATCTCGGCCTCGCCCGAGGCGCTCGCGGCACCGAGCGCCGTGAGCGAGGCGGACACCGCGCCCTCATCCCGACTCGCCTTCGTGCGCGCCAACCGCGCGAGCTGGTCCTGCTCCAACGCGCGAAAGTCCGGCGCGGGAATCGCGAGCGGCGGCTCATCATCGGTGAACGCATTCAAGCCCACGACGATCGTCTCCCTGCTCTCGACGCGCAGCTGATGCTCGTACGCCGAGCGGCCGATCTCCTCCTGGAAGAATCCCTCCTCGATCGCGCGCGCCGCTCCCCCGATTTCCTCGACGCGCGCGAGTAGGGCGAGCGCGCGCTCCTCGAGCTCCGTCGTCAGCGTCTCGACGTAATAGCTCCCTGCGAGCGGATCCGCCGTGCCCGCCACTCCCGACTCGTACGCCACCACCTGCTGCGTGCGGAGAGCAAGCGTCGCGGCCTTCACGGTGGGAAGCGCGAGCGCCTCGTCGTAACCATTGGTGTGCAGCGACTGCGTGCCGCCGAGCACCGCGGCCAGCGTCTGCACGGTGACACGCACGACGTTCGTGAGCGGCTGCTGCGCCGTGAGCGTCACGCCCCCCGTCTGCGTGTGGAAGCGGAGCCGGCACGAGGCATCCGACGCACCGAAGCGCTCGCGCATGAGCCGCGCGTAGATGCGGCGCGCCGCGCGAAACTTCGCGACCTCCTCGAACAGATCGCTGTGCGCCGCGAAGAAGAACGAGAGTCGCGGCGCGAACGTGTCGATCGCGAGTCCCGCCGCGAGCGCGCGCGAGACGTACTCGAGCGTGTTCGCGAAGGTGAACGCGAGCTCCTGCACGGCCGTCGAACCGGCCTCGCGCATGTGATACCCCGAAATGGAGATCGGATTCCAGAGCGGCAGCTCCGCCGCGCAGAACGCGAAGATCCCCGTCACGAGCGCGAGGCTCGGCCCCGGTGGATAGATGTACGTGCCGCGCGCGATGTACTCCTTGAGGATGTCGTTCTGCACGGTCCCCGATAGTTTCTCGCGCGCGATCCCCCGCTCCTCCGCGACCACGATGTACATCGCCAGCAGCGTCGCCGCCGTCGCGTTGATCGTCATCGACGTCGACACCCTGTCGAGCGGGATCTCGGCCAGCAGCGCGTGCATGTCGTCGACCGTGTCGATCGCGACGCCCACACGGCCCACCTCGCCGAGCGCACGCGGCGAGTCGGAGTCGAAGCCCATTTGCGTTGGGAGATCGAAGGCGACCGAAAGGCCGGTTTGCCCCGCCGCGAGCAGGGCGCGGACGCGCGCGTTCGTCTCGCTCGCCGTTCCGAAGCCCGCGTACTGGCGCATCGTCCAGAGGCGCCCCCGATACATCGACGACTGCACCCCGCGCGTGAACGGGAAGGAGCCCGGATCGTTCAGCTCCCGCGCGTAGTCGACCGGCGAATCTTCCGGACGGTAGAACGGTTCGAGCGGAACGCCGGCGGGGGTGGTGCGAGAGTCGTCGCGCGCGGGCATTAGCTGCTTCGCGTCATCCCCCGACGCCGGCAGCGACGCCGCTCAACAGCTCCGTGGCGAGATCGACCTCGCGCTTGCTGCCGATGTAGAGCGGCGTGCGCTGGTGCAGCTCGGTCGGCTGCACATCCATTACGCGGTGCGCGCCATCGTACGCCGCGCCGCCCGCCTGCTCGACGATGAAGGCGAGCGGATTCGCCTCGTAGAGCAGTCGCAGTTTCCCCTGCCTGCGCTTGGTGTTCGCAGGATACGCGAAGACGCCGCCGCCGAGCAGGTTACGATGAAAGTCCGCCACGAGGGAACCAACGTAGCGCACGCTCAGCGCCTTGTGATTGCGCTCGAGGCCGCGGTAGCAGCGCATGAGCGTCTTCACGTTCTCGTCCCAGAGCTGCTCATACGAGTCGTTGACGGAGAGGTAGCGCCCGGAATCCGGAATGCGAATGTTCGGATGCGAGAGGAGGAACTCGCCGATCGATGGGTCGAGCGTGAAGCCGTGCGCGCCCTGCCCGGTGGTGTACACGAGCATGGTGCTCGAGCCGTAGATCACGTACCCCGCCGCGACCTGCTGGCGCCCGGGCTGCAGGAGATCCGACATCTCTCCGCGCGTGCCCGATGAGGTCTTGCGAAGCACGGAGAAGATCGTTCCGACCGGCACGTTGACATCGATGTTGGAAGAGCCGTCGAGCGGATCGAAGAGCAGCACGTACTTGCCGCACTTGAAGCCGTCGGGGATCGGGATGATGTCCGGCTCCTCCTCCGACGCCATGGCACAGAGCCGCCCGCCGTGATCCATCGCCTTGATCATGATCTCGTTGGAGAGCACATCGAGCTTCGCCTGCACCTCTCCCTGCACGTTCTGCGACTCGTTGGAGCCGAGAATGTCGGCGAGGCCGGCACTGCGGACCTTGTTCGCGATCATCTTCGCGGCGAGCGCTACATCGTACAGAATACCGGACAGCTCGCCGGTGGCCTCGGGATAGAGGCGCTCCTGCTCGATGATGTAGCGATCGATCGTGACGACGGATGTGGGCGTATGTTGAACCACGGGTAACCTCGTGTCGGGAGCGGCCGCGTGGCCGCAGCATGTGCAAAGTGGCGCCTGCGCGAGACATCGTGCAAGTGCCAAAGCGTGCCATTCACGGGTTCGCGCGCGGCGCGACGATCCAGCGGTCGCCGCCCTCCTCGATCTCCACGATACGCCCATCGGTTCGGCAGACGATCGACCCCTCGAGATCCGTCCGAATGACCGCCGCGCCGATCGCGGCGAGTGAGCGCAAGGTGCTCGCGCTGGGGTGCCCGTACATGTTTCCGGCGCCCACCGAGATCAGCGCGACTCGCGGGCGCACGCGCGCGAGAAACGCGGGGGTGCTGCTGGTATTGCTACCGTGATGCCCGACCTTGAGCACGTCGGCGAGCAGAGAGTCGCCATACGAATCGACGAGTCGTTCCTCTTCCCCCTTCTCCGCATCTCCCATCATCAACATTCGTACCCCGCCATACTCGGCCCGCACCACCACGCTGCCGGCATTCGGATCCTTGAGCCCGACCATCCATGTGGAGTCGGGAGCAAGCACGCGCAGGCGCACACCGTCGACGACGAGAGAGTCGCCCGGATGGACGCGTCGCCACACAACGCGCCCGTCGCGCGCAGCGACGAGCGACGCGCGGTAGGGCGGACTCGTCCCGGCGTAGGCGCCGTCCCAGTACAGGGAGGGATGCAGCCCGGCAATCACGCTCGCTCCGCCCCCCACGTGATCCGCGTGCGGGTGCGAGAGAACGAAAAGGAGGACGTCGCCGCCTCTCCGCCTGAGATATGGAATGACGGTCGCGCGACCGGCATCGCCGCCGGTCCAGTCGCGACCTGCGTCGAAGAGAAGCCAGCGCCCGGCGGGAGTGCGAAGCGCGAGCGCATCGCCCTGACCCACATCGATCATGTGGAGCTCCATCTGCCCGTTCGACGCCGGCCAGAGAGGGCGCCACGCCGCGATGGCGAGCGCGCCGAGCGAGATGGAGATCGCGCGCGCGGGCGCGCGACTCATGCACGCAACGAGCATCGCGATGCTCGCAGCCCCCGCGAGGATCGCAGTCGGAAGCGTCGGCGCCGCGGTGAGCGCCGCGCCCGGGACGCTCGCGCCCACCGCTGCGATCGTGTCGAGCGTGCGCAGGAGCGGATGGCAGGCATCGGCGAGGAGCATGCCGAGTGCGCGCACCGGCGAGACCGCGACCGCGACGAACAGTGCGGGTTGCAGCACGGCGACCACCGGGGTCGCGAGGATGTTCGTGACCGGCGCAACGAGGCTGATGCGGCCGAAGGTCCACGCAACGAGCGGCGCACTCGCGCAGCACGCGACGCACGAGGTGAGCAGCGTTCGCGCGAGCGAGCCGCGCGCTCCGGTCCACGACACGGGAATGACGCGCTTTCCGAGCGAGCCGCTCGCGACCAGGCCGGCCATGCCGAGCACGCTGAGTTGGTACCCGAGATCGAGCACCGTAGCGGGCACCACGAGCGGTGCCGCGGCGCCGAGCGCAAGCGCGGCCCACGGCGACGTCGGGCGCTGGAGCATGCGGCAGAGCGAGCGCACACCGAGCATCACGCCGGAGCGAACCGCAGGCGCCGGGAGTCCGATCACCGCGATGTAGACCGCGGTGATGACGAGGGTGGCGATGCTCGCGGTGGCGGGACGGAGCCGCGCCATGCGGCAAAGGAGCTCGACAGCCATCGCGATGATCGCGACGTGGAGCCCGGAGATCGAGAGCATGTGCACGATCCCGGACACCGCGAACCGATCCTTCACCGCGGGATCGACGGCGCGCTCGTCGGCGATGAGGAGCGCGCGTACGAGCGGCGCATCCGAGCGAAAGAGCGCGTCGATCCGGGCGCCGATCGCCGCGCGCGCCTGGAGGAGCGGAGCGTGCGCGCCCGCGGGAGTGATGTGCGCGTGCGCGATCTTGAGCCCCCGCGCCGTGAGGAAGACGCTGCCGCGGATGGTGACGCGTGCGCCGGCTGCGGCGTGCCCACCCTCCACCGACATCGACGCCGGCATCGCGCACGCGTCCCAGCGCACGATCGCGCGCACGTACGCGCCGGGCGCCGCCGCGTCCTCGAGCTGTGCGCTCCACTCGCCGCGATGCGGGGCATCCGCGCGGCAACGGGCGTCGTGCGCCGCATCGTACAGTGCGACGCAGGCGCCGGCGACGACGAGCGCGCTGAGCGCTGCGTGTGTGCCGCGACGGTTGAAGGCGGCGACGACGGCGCACGCGATGCCGCCGAGCATCGCGGCGGCAGCGGCGCCCTGGAAGCCCAGGACCAGCCCGGCCCCGTAGGCGAGCACGGCGAGCGCGATCAGCGGCATCGCGCACCATGCGCACGCGCGGCGCTCGCCCTCGCATCGGCAGCGCGCGGCCACAACCCTGCGATCGCCCGCTACCGCACTGCGACCGCCTATCGCTTCGGGTGCCGCGGGTTTGCAGCCACGCGCTGGATCGCATCGAGCACGATCACCGCGAGCTGCGCACGCGTCTGATCCTTCTGCAGATCGAGCGCGATCAGCGCCATCCCCGTGTCCGTGCCGCCGCTGTAGCGCGGGCGCGTCTTGTTGAGCACGTAGGCGAGTGCGTCCTCCTTGCAGCTCGCACAGCTGCACGCCCCCGGCGTCTTCACCACGAGCTCCTCGTAAATCCCGAGCACCGCTCCCTCGAGGAGGTTCTTCATCCGGCCATCGGCAGCGCCGCGCGCGTCGACACCACCGCACCCGTAAACGTCGAGCCCGTGGTACCCGTGAGCTCCACCATGAGATAGCGACCGATCATCGACTCGTCGCCCGGGATGAGCACCGTGCGATGATGCCGGGTCCGCGCCTGGAGCAGCGTGCCGCGGCGCGAGAGCTTCTCCACCAGGACCTCGCAGCGCTGGCCGAGCATGCCGAGATTGATCGCGCGCGTGCCGTTCCGTACGGTGAGGATCAGTCGCGCGAGCCGCTCGCTCGCGACGTCGTCGGGAACCGTCCATTCCAGCGGCAGGCGCGTCGCCGGCGTACCCTCGCGCGCGGAGAACTTGAAGGTGAACGCGTCGTCGAAGCCGATCTCGCTCACCATTTCCAGCGTATCGGCGAACTCGTCTTCTGTTTCGCCGGGGAAGCCGACGATGATGTCGGTGGTGAGCGCCAGCCCCGGGATCGCCGCGCGGAGGCGCGCGACGCAGGCGCGATACTCCTCGCGCGTATACCGGCGAAGCATCCGCTTGAGCGTGGTCGACGATCCCGACTGCATCGGGAGGTGTACGTGCTCGCACACCGCGCCGGTGGTCGCCATCGCCTTGATGACCGCGTCGGAAAAGTCGTTGGGATGCGGGCTCGTGAAGCGGAGCCGGCGCACCCCGGGCACGGCGCCAACGGCGCGAAGGAGATCCGCGAAGTCGTGGGTGCCGTCGTTGTACGAATTCACCGTCTGCCCGAGCAGCGTGATCTCCGTGATCCCCTGCGCGACGGTCTCGCGCGCCTCGCGCACGACATCGTGGAGCGCGCGGCTTCGCTCGGGCCCGCGCGTCGTTGGCACGATGCAATACGTGCACTTGTAGTCGCAGCCGCGCTGTACGGGGATCCACGCGCTCACACCGTCCACGCGACGAGCGCGGAAGTCCTCGTAATGCTCCTCGAGATCGAAGTCGACCTTGGCGACGCGCTCGCCATTGCGCGCGCTCTCGATCAGCGACGGCAGCGCGCGGTAGCCATCGGGACCGATCACGAGGTCCACGTGCTTCGCGCGCTCGAGCAGCCGCGGCCCGAGCCGTTGCGCCATGCATCCCGTTACGCCCAGCACGGTTTCGGGCTTCATGTGCCGCTTGAGCTCACCGATCCGCCCGAGCACCCGCTGTTCGGCATGATCGCGGATCGCGCACGTGTTGACGAGAATCACGTCCGCACCGTCGGGCACGTCCACCGACCGATAGCCGTACTCCGCGAGCCGCCCGAGCATCAGCTCCGAGTCGCTCACGTTCATCTGGCAACCGTACGTTTCGATGTAGACGGTCGGCGAGTCGGCCATGTCCATAAGCTAACCAGCCCCCGCGCGGCTCGCCGCCAACGGCTGGGCCGGCGGCTGCACCGGAAGCGCGATGTGAAACCGGCTCCCGCTCCCCTCCGTGCTCCTCACCCAGATCCGCCCGCCGTGGACCTCCACGGCCAACTTGCAGAACGCCAGCCCCAATCCGGAGCTCCGCACGCGCGGTACCTCGGGCTGCTTCGCGCGCTCGAACTTCCGAAAGATCAGCTCGTGATACTCCGGCGGTATCCCAGGCCCGTTGTCGGCCACCGTGAACAGGATTCCTCCGGTCGCAGTGTCCCCGTGTGCCATGATCGTGATCTCGACGCCGCTCCCCGTGTGCGTGAGCGCATTCTGGATGAGATTCGCGAACACGCGCTTGAGCAGCCCCTTGTCCGCCTCGATCACCGGCGCATCCTCGGCGACATCCACGAACACCTTCGCTCCTTCCTGCTGGAAGCGCACCTCCCACTCGTGCACGATCTCCGCGACGAACGCGCCAGGCGCGATCGGCGTGAGGTCGAGCTCGATCGCACTTTCCTCGATTCGCGCCACCTCGAGGAGATCGCCGATCAACCCGAGCAGATCTTCCGCCTTCGACTCCGCATCGCCCAGGACGCGGCGCTGCATCTCGCTCACGTCGCCAAAATCGCCGTCGAGCGCCATCTCGAGCGACGCGAGCACACTCGTGAGCGGCGTCTTGAGATCGTGCACGATCATCTTCATCAGATCGTCGCGCACCTTTTCGAGCTCGCGCAGCTTTCGATAGCTGTCGTCGAGCGCATCGGTGGCGAACTTGAGTCGCAGCAGCGAGCGCACGCGCGCGCTCAGGATCTGGCGATTGTGCGGCTTCGTGAGAAAATCGTCGCCCCCCGCCTCGATCGCTTTCACGCGATCGGTGGTGTCGTTGAGCGCCGTCACGAAGATGACGGGAATGCGCTCGGTGCGCGGATCGCGCTTGAGGCGTCGGCACACTTCGAAGCCCGTCGAGCGATCGTCCACGCGCAGTGAGCCAGCGGGCATCGCGACATCGAGAATGCACAGATCCGGCTTTTCGGCGAAGCACATCTCCACGGCGCTCGGTCCATCCACTGCCGAGATCACTCGATAGCCGAGCATCGCGAGCTGGTCGTACAGGAGCTCGACGTTCGCGGGAACGTCGTCAGCCACGAGAATGAGCGGAACGTGCGTCATCGCGCGTGCCCGCTCAGGGGCGGACGAAGAATCCGGCGCTCAGGATCCACGCATGCTCCGAGATGTCGGGGAGAGCCGACGAGCGATTGGCGCGTGTGACCGAGAAATCGACGCGCGAGCGTCCGCGCGAAATTGGAATTCCGATCCCGAAGCTGTAATCGGTCTCGTGCACTTCCGCGTTGTCCGCCTCGAACGGCAGAATGCGCTTGCGATAGCCGAGCCGCAGCGGAAACTCCTGCCCGAAGAGACTCGGTGCGCGGATCTCGGCGCCGACGCCATAGTCCCAGCCGTCGACCGCGTGCGCATCGGAATCGCCGAGACCGTTCAGCGACGACCAGCCGTGCCACTCCGCGTTGGCGGAGAGGAGGAGTCCAGAAATGCCCCCGAACATTCCGCCGACGCCGAAGCGCTTCGGGACTTTGGCGGTGCTGAGCGTCGTGTCGTTGCGGAAAGACGTCAGTGTGCCGCCCACCTCGCCGGAGAGGCCGATCGACAGCGTCTTCAATGGACGGAAGTTCACGCCGCCGGAGGCAGCGTGGCCGGTGTATCTGAGCGTCGACAGCTCGCTGAAGGTCGCAGTGGATGTATCGGCGAGCGCCCGTGTGATCGACAGATGATTCGACCCCGTGAGCACGTGCCCGCCGACGCCCACGCTCAGATTGGGCAGGACGTTGAACGCGAGAGCGGCGCGGATGTCGTTGATCGCACCGTCGGAGGAGAACTTCTCACCGTAGAGCGTGCTGTCGGGCCCGGAGAACACGTACCCGTTACGCGTCACTTCCCACGTACGATCGAGAAAAGTCGTTGCCGAGAGGCCGAAGGTGAAGCGTGGCCCGATGGTGAGCGCTCCGGCGAGCGTTGGGAAGCGAGCGGTGAGCGTCGAGTTGCTCGTGCCGCCTGCCGACACGGTGCGGAACTCCGGATCGTATTGGAGATACAGTCCGGGGCGCCCCCACGAGGCGAGCGACGCCGGATTCACCGGGGAGAGCGGATCACTCTCCGCGATCGAGCCGCCGAGCGCCTCTGCATGCGTCGAGAGTCCGCCGGCTGGATAGCCGAAGCCCTGCGAGCTGAGCGTGCCTTGAGCGGCTGCGGACGACGCGAACGTCGCGCAGAGAACGAGCGTGCTGAGCGTTCGCATTACGGAAGTC
>JBBSEY010000084.1:0-11874 GCA_038239265.1 Gemmatimonadales bacterium
CGCGCGCGATCATCGCGAGTGCGTCCGGCGTCGCCTCCACGTTCTCATCCGCGAGCACCGCAGACAAACGCGCGCGCACATCGGCCGGGCCGATGCGCTTGAAGTCGAAGCGCTGCAGCCGGCTCAACACCGGCGCCGCAGCCTGCGCGATCTTCTGTGGCTCCGTTGTCGCGAACACGAACACGACGCGCGGCGGCGGCTCCTCGAGCACCTTGAGCAGCGCATTCCACGCCTCGCGCGTGAGCATGTGCGCTTCGTCGACGATGTAGACCTTGTAGTGATTGTCTCCCGACGGCGCGTACATCGCCCGCTCGCGCAGATCGCGCGCGTCGTCAACGCCGCGATTGTAGGCCGCGTCGATCTCTACGACATCGAGACTCGTGCTCCCCGTCCAGATGCGCGTGCAGCTCGCGCACACGCCGCACGGCTCGCCGTCGTCTGCCTTGTTCTCGCAGTTGAGCGCCATCGCGAGCACGCGCGCGAGCGTCGTCTTGCCGGTGCCGCGCGGCCCGCACAGCAGATAGCCGTGCGCCACACGCCCCCGGGCAATGGCGCCCTTGAGCGTGTTGCTGACGTGCGACTGCACCGCCACGTCGGCGAAGCGTTTTGGGCGGTATTTGCGCGCGAGCGAGATGTACATGGCGGCGGGGAATGCGAGGAGAGCCCGGCGGTCTGCCCGCCAGGCTCTCCTCGACCGGTGTACGGCACGCGTCTTTCGACGCACTGTGATTCGCGCGGACCTGCCGCGTCGAGCAACGAGCGCTCAGTCTCCGCGCGAATATCCCAGGTCTGACGAGGCGAGGAACGGCACCTCATGCCGCTGCTACCTTTCGGTCCTGACGGAGTTAGAGGGCGAACTTCCCTCGGGACCTGGGACGAGAGAAATATACGCCCACGAGCGAAGCGCGACAATAATCGCCGCGCCCGAACATCACCCCTCGCTCAGGGCTTCCGCTTCACCGAGACGTGCGGCACGGTCACCATGCTCGTCTCCTTCTTCACGACGACCGTTGGCGTGACGGTCATGATGGTGTCCTGCGACATCTCGACATGGGGCATCTTCACCGTGTCCGTGTGCGTTTCCATGCGCGGCGTCTGAATTACCATGTCGCCGTCCGCATTCTTGCTGCAGCCGGCGAGCGCGCCGGCCAACACTACGAGCACTACGAGGCCATTTTTCACGGCACGAGCTCCATTCGGGTATGATGCACTACGCAGCAACAGTCGAGCCAGTCTCGTCCGTCGGGGTTTGGCCAGGCAGCGACGAGAGAGCTCGCGCGCGCGGAGAGGTGCCCGCACGTCACCCCTCGAACGTCTCCCGCTGCAACCGCCGCGTGCGACGCAGCGCGTACACCTGCCCCACCTCGCCGCCCAGGATGAAAATGAGTGCGGCGTAATACACCCAGAACACCACGATCACGATGCCAGCCAGCGTCCCCGCGTAGAGGCTGCCCGGGTTGAAGCGGCCGATGTACGTGGTGAAGAGCTGTTTGGCCACCTCGAAGAGCGCGCGGGTGAACAGCGCCCCCACCAGCGCCGCCTGCCATCGAATCCTTCTGCTCGGCAAGAACTTGTAGAGCGAGAAGAACATTCCGACGATGAACATCAGGGCGAGCAAGTTCCCGAACCAGTACTCGACGCGCGTGCGGAAGGACAGCACGCCGAGCACCCCCAACGCCTTGTTCGTCGCGATCTTGAGATAGGCGGAGAGCACCGCGTACACCACGAAGAGCACGGTGCTCACAATGGTGATCTTGATGTCGAACAGCTTGCCCTTGATGAAGTCGAGTCCCTGCTCGATGTCGAAGACTTCGCCGAGCACCGAGCGAAGGGTTCCGAAGAGACGCGTCGAGAACCAGATGAAGGCCACCGCCCCGAGCAAACCAACGGATCCGCGCGCCTTGATCACACCGTCGAGCAGCGTGCGCAGCTGCGCATCGTTGGCGTTCGCGTGCGGCGGCATCAAGCTGTCGATGAAGCCCCACACGGTATTCGACGACTGCTCAGCGCTCTCGTTCAGCACGTAGCCCAGTCCCGAGAGGAGGAGCAGTGTGAAGGGAACCGCGGCGAGCAGGAGATTGAACGCAATGCCGCCGGCGAGAAACGAGATGTTGTCTTCGCCGGCGACGTCCCAAAGGCGACGCGCGTAGTCCTTCGCCGCCCACCAGAGGCGGTGGAGGAACGAGCGATTCGTCATCCGCCAGGGTGGTCTTGCCGGACTCGGCTAACCGATATGCGGATCTTCGGGCTCGATGTCGCGGGGCCCGGAGGAGCCACCAGCTGCGCGCCGGGAGACGTCGGCACCCGCCTGATAGGCGGCCTTGGTCTCCGCCAGCCGCGCCTCGAGCTCCTGCCGCGCCTGCGCCGCAGCCTCCCGCCCCGCGCGAAACGCTTCCGTGGCCTGATGCTTCTTGATGTCGATGGCCTGCCGCGCCGAGTCGATGGTGGTGCCGACGGTTCGCTTGGCGCGTGAGTAGCGGTCGACGACGGTGTCGCTCAGGTCGCCGGCAACATCCTTCGCCGCGCTGCTCATCTCGCCCGCCTTGCGCTTAATGTCGCGACGGGTGTCCTCACCAGACTGCGGGGCGAGCAGAAGCGCGAGCCCTGCACCGATCGCGGCACCAAGCAGGAAGGATCCGAATCCTCCTCCACTCTGCTCCTCGATTACGTAATACCGTTCGTCCTCATCTTCCTGGTGTCGCGACATACTCACTCCTCGCTGTTACCGACGCCCCTTGACCTTCCCTTTCCCTTTCTCCGTTCCCTTCTCCTTCGCCGCAGCCACTTTCGCCGCGGGCCTGGCCGCGCCGTTGGAGCCCGCCGCACGCGCGCCCTCTCCCTTCCCATCCGCTTTCGTGCCAGGCCCGATCAGCGAGCCCAGCTCTTTGCGTACCTCGCTCTCCGAAACGCCGAGGGTGCGGGCCGTACGCTCCACATCGCCTCCGGTCGCCGAGAAGGTTCGCAACAGCATCTGACGTCTTGCATCGGCAAGGGTCGCGCCGACGGAGAGCGTGACGGTCGCCTGGCTGCTGTCGGCTTGCGCGCGCAGCCGCCGCGGAATGATGTCCGCCGTGCCGATCGTCGCGCTCTTCGACATGATGACGGCGCTCTCGATGGTATTCCGGAGCTCGCGAACGTTCCCGGGCCAGTTGTGTCTGAGGATCCATTCGATCGCATCGTCCTCGAAGGAGTGGATCTTCTTGTTGTTTTCCCGCGAGAAGCGGCCGAGGAACTCGGTGGCGAGGAGCTTGATATCGCCAACGCGCTCGCGCAGCGGTGGGAGCTCGATCTCGACTACCGCGAGTCGATAGTACAGATCCTCGCGGAGCTCGCCGTTCTCGAGCGCCTGCTGGAGATTCTTGTTCGTCGCGGCCACCACGCGGATGTCGACGGGGATTTCCTTCTTTCCGCCCAGGCGTCTCACCGAGCGCGACTCGAGGGCGCGGAGGAGCTTCACCTGGATGTCGGTTGCCATCTCGCCGACTTCGTCGAGGAAGAGCGTGCCGCCGTCGGCCATCTCGAACGCGCCCGGCTTTTCGTTCGTGGAGCCGGTGAACGCACCCTTTTCGTGTCCGAAGAGCTCGTTCTCGAGAATGTCCTTGGGAAGGGCGGCGCAGTTGAGCGCTAGAAAGGGCCCTTTCGCGCGATCGCTCTTGTTGTGGATCGCACGCGCAACCAATTCCTTCCCCGTGCCACTTTCGCCGAGGATGAGAACGGACGCCGTGGAAGGCGCGACGGCGTCGAGGATGCCATACACTGAGCGCATAGCCTCGGACTGGCCGGTGAGCTCGCCGTAGTGCGTGAGGGTTTGGAGCTCCGTGGTGAGGGCGCGGTTGGCTTGCTTCAGCTCGAAGCTTTCGAGTGCCCGTTTTATCAGCGCCTTGAGCTCGCTCAACTTCTCGGCGTTGAGCGGCTTCTCGATGAAGTAGAAGGCGCCGCCGTCGGTGACCGCATCGACGGCCGAGCGGATCGTTCCCTGGCCGGATATGACGATGCATTCCGTGGCCATGCCGCGCTGGCGGATCTCGCGCAGGAGCGTGACGCCGTCGACCTTCGGCATTTTCAGATCGGCGAGAACGATACCGAACGGCTCCGCGATGAGGCGCTGGAGGGCGCGCTCGCCATCGGAGGCAATCTCGGTGTCGTAGCCTTCGTCGCGTAGAATGGCGCTCAACCCTTCGGTTATGGCGCGTTCGTCGTCTGCGATCAGAATCTTGGCGGTCATGTGGCGGTCATGTAGCGATCATGAATTCGATTCGACTCCAGCGCGCGCGAGCGCGGGGAACAGGAGAGCTGTTTCGTCTTCGTCCGAGCTGAGCGCGACACGATGCTCGGCCGCGAGGAGCTCCATTCTTGCGGCGATGGGCCTTCCGGCGCCGCCGACCATGCGCAATGAAACCATTCCATCAGAGTGCGCGAGCCTCGCGGTGACGTCGAGGTTGGCGCCGATCGTGACGTCGAGGGCTTCGGCGAGGAGCGCGCGAACGGCGTTACTATCGCCAGCAACAAACAATTGGTCCGATTCGGTGTGCACAGCGAGCGACCCGCCACCCGCGACGGCGATCGCACCGTAGAGCACGGAAAGGGGTTGCAGTGCAGTCCGTAAATCTACGGGGATGGGAAGGGGGCGCGCCAACGCCAGCAGCGCCTCGACGAGTGGAATGGTGCGTTCCAACTCGCTCGCAGCGGCGGCGGCGTACGGCGCGATCGACGAGCCATCGGCCCCGGCCCGTGCACTTCTCGAACGCACGACCTCGAGATTCAGCGCAAGTCCGTTCAGCGGATTCTTGAGCTCGTGGGCCGCCCGGGCAGCCAGCCTCCCCATTGAGGAGAGCCAGAGCGCCGACGCGTCGCCCACGCTTTCATTCGCCAGCGTCCGGATCGTCCGGCGCTTGCTCCACCGTGACGCCTCCGGAGGTGCGACGGCGCTGCACCGGCGCCTTCACGAAGCGCGTCACCGCGTCTGCCGTGCCGCCGATCCGCAGCTGCTCGAAGAGAAAGGTGAACGTCTTGTCGTACGATGCAGCGAGCCTTGCCTTGTCGCTCTCCGGCAGCTCCCAGAGCTCCTTCTTGAACGGGCCGAGCGCCTTCTTGCGGCTCTTGTAGTAGAACTGATCGTCGGAGTCGCCCGGCTTCCGCTCCTCCTTCGCATTCGCATCGAGCCACTCGTAGATGCGGTCGCGAAGCCCGGCCGGCATCTGGTCGAAGAGGATGTTCTGAAAGTTCGTCGCGAGATGAATCTCCGCCGTCTCGATGCGCGGGAAGTTGTCGAAGGCAGTCGCGGGAAGCGTGGATGCTCCGTGCTGCACGGCGCCCGACATTCCGAACTCTTCGCGCCCCACCTTCGAGAGTGCCTCCAGTGCCTCGAGGTCGAGCTTCACATCGGCGATATTGCCGTCCGGAAGGACGACGCCGCCGTGCGACGTGCCGGTCTGCACCGAGATCTTCGACAGTCCGACCGCACCGCGCGCGCGCTTCTCGAGCGCTTTCTCGAAGCCGCTCATGAATGCGCGGAGCTCGGGGACCGTGCTGTTCTGCGTGCCGACCTCGCCGATCTCGCCACCGATCGAGATCGTTACATCCGGCGGCTGGATCGAGCGTACGTACGCCACGATCTCCGCGGCCGTCTCGTAGTTGAGCTCCTGCTGCGCGTCGAGCGTCGGCAAGTGAATGTCGACGAGCGTGGAGGTGTCGACATCGATGTTGTAGAAGCCGGCGGACACTGCCTCGAGCGCGAGCTGCTTCACCGCGGCGACTTCCCCCGACGGATCGGCCGCGAACTTCTTCGCATTGACCTGGAAGTGATCGCCCTGGATGAACACGGGTCCGCGAAACCCTTCGCGTAGCGCGGCTGCGAGCATGACCGTGACGTACTCAGACGGCCGCTGCGCGGTGTACGCGATCTCGGAGCGCGCGATCTCGAGAATGAAGGCACCGGCCTTCATGCGCGCCGCAGTCCGGAAGATCGCGCGGGCGGTGTCGTACGACATGCCGCGCACGTTCATCGCCGGAACGGTGAAGCCCTTCACCTCGCCGCGGCCGCGCGCCGCATACAGATCGTGAATGGACGCGGGGCGCACGCCGACGGCCTGCGCCGTCTCCCAGATCATCCAGTTCGCATGATCCTTCGCCTGCCCTTCGCCGAACACGGCCTGCTGCACGAGCGCATCCATCTTCCCGGTGCGGAGCGCGTCTTCGTTGCGGACGGTGAGGTGCCCCTGCTCTACGTCTATGTCGTCGCCGAAGGGGCCCGCCGACGTCGTTCCCTGACCTTGCATCGATCCTCCGAAGTCGTCGTCTTCACGCACCCGCGCCGGCACGTGGAAGATGGAGGAAAGTCGCCAACCCCACTCGTCGAAGCAAGGGTCGGTGCGCGCGCCTCACCCCACCTCCACCGTCAGTCCATCGTACGCCGGCACGAGCCCGCTCGGGAGCCTCGCCTCCAGCGACGCGTGGAAGTTGCCGTGCGTCAGATGCGTGAGGTACGTGCGCTCCGCGCCCACGACGCGGGCCGTCTCGATCGCCTCGGGCACGCTCATGTGGGTGGGGTGCTCCTTCCAGAACAGCGCGTTGAGCACGAGCACCTTCACGCCGCTGAGTGCCTCGATCGCCGCGGGAGGGAGCAGCTTCGCATCCGTGACGTATCCCAGTGCGCCGATCCGGTATCCGAAGACCATCGTGTGCCCGTGCGGCACCGCGACCGGCATCACGCGCTCCCCCGCGATCGTCACCTCCACTCCCGCCTCGAGCGTGGTCAACTCCCCCTCGGGCTTGGTGGTCCCGGGCAGCGGCCGCATCCGCTCGTCGAAGATGTACGCGAAGCGCTGCTGCAGCGTGCGCACCGTCTCCGCCGGACCGTACATGCGAAGTGCCTGCTTTCCCCGCACGCTCAGCGCGCGCACGTCGTCGATTCCATGGATGTGATCCGCGTGCTCGTGCGTGAACAGAATCGCGTCCACACGATCGATGTGGTTGGCGATGAGCTGCAGCCTGAGCTCGGGCGGCGTGTCGATGAGGATTCGCTTCCCCGCGTCGGTCTCGACCAGTGCACCGCTGCGCGTGCGCTTGTCGCGCGGATCGTCGCTCCCGCATACCTCGCACGTGCATCCGATCTGCGGTACGCCGAAGCTGGTCCCCGTGCCGAGAAAGGTGAGCCTCACACCACCTCGACGCGGAGTAGATTCGTGGTCCCCGGCACGTCGAAGGGAACGCCCGCCGTGACGAGCACGCGATCGCCGCGCTTGGCGAGCCCGCGTCGCTCGATCACCGAACGCGCATGCTCGAACATCTCCTCGTAGCTCGTCGCACGCGGCACGAGCTCCGGAACCACGCCCCACACGAGCGCGAGCTGCCGGTAGGTGCGCTCGACATCCGTGAGCACCAGAATCGCCACCGCCGGCCGATGCGATGCGATAATGCGCGCGCTGAAACCGCTCTTCGTGAACACGATTACCAGCGGCGCACCGAGCGACCTGGCCGCGGCCGTCGTGGCCGCCGCAATCGCATCCTCCGTCGCGACGTGACCATCCACATCTTCCGGCACCTCGAACTTCGTGTGCGGCAACGGCCGCCGCTCGATCTCCACGATGATCCGCGTCATCGCAGCCACCGCCAGCTGCGGATACGCGCCCGCAGCCGTCTCCGCGGAGAGCATCACGGCATCGGTCCCATCCAGGATCGCATTCGCCACGTCGCTCGCCTCGGCGCGCGTCGGACGCGGATTGGTCACCATCGACTCGAGCATCTGCGTCGCGGTGATCACCGGACGACCGAGCGCGTTGCACACGGCGATGATGCGCTTCTGGGCGATGGGCACCTCTTCGAACGGGAGCTCCACGCCGAGATCCCCCCGCGCGACCATCACCGCGTCGGAGGCCTCGACGATGCTGCCGATCGCGGCCAGCGCGGTGTCCTTCTCGATCTTCGCGACCACGAGCATCCCCGGCGGAATCAACAGACGCAGCGACGAAATGTCCTCGGCCTTGCGCACGAAGGAGAGCGCGAGATAGTCGAGCTGCTGCTCGACCGCGAAGTCGATGTCGGCGCGATCCTTCTCCGTAATCGACGGCGCCGAAACGGCGACGCCGGGAAGATTGATCCCCTTGTGGCTTCGCAGCCGTCCGCCGTGCACGACGCGCGCGCGCACCTTCCGGCCGGTCACGTCGAGCACGACGAGGTCGATCAGCCCGTCGTCCATCAGAATGCGATCGCCGACGTGCACGTCGTGCGCGAGCGCCTCGTAGGTCACCGGGACACCGCCTGCCTCCTCCTCCCCCTCTGGCGCCAGCACGAGATCATCGCCAGCGGCGAGCTCCAGCGGCTCGGCGAGATCGCCAACGCGAATGCGCGGGCCCTGCAGATCGCCGAGGATCGCGACGGGGCGCGACAGCTGCGTCGCGAGCGCGCGCACGCGCGCAATCGTCGCCGCGTGCTCCTCGTGCGTGCCGTGCGAGAAGTTGATGCGCGCGACATCGAGCCCCGACTGCATCAGCGACTTGATCACCGATTCCGATGCGGAGGCAGGACCGAGCGTGCACACGATCTTCGTGCGAGGAAGCGACGAGGCCAACATCATGTCCCAGGAGAGTGTGGGCGAACCGGCAGATGTACTGGTGCCACATTCACGCGGCAAGAGTTGCCGCTAGGAATCCGGCCTTAACGACCATGAACAGCGGGCGTCTCATCCGCAGATCACCGAGGTCATTACAAATCTAGCGGAGGATCCCCCTATGCCGATCGGACGTCGCACCACTTCCCTCGCCACGTTTGCCGCGATTGCGGCGCTCGCGGGCGCCGTTGCATGCAGCTCGGACTCCTCGGTTGCTCCCGGCAACGCCGTCGCCGACAGCGAGATCGATCAGACCGTCGCCGCCGACGTGGGCGAGAGCTTCGCGGGAAATGTCGGGCAGTTTCAGGAAAACGAGAGCTTTCAGGAGAACATGAGCTCGGGCTCATCGACGTTCATGAGCGGGCGCGCCGGCGCGGTCTCGGGCACCGACTCGCGCACGGTGACGTGCGACGGTCCGAATTCAGACGGCTGGTACGGCTGCGTCGCGTACACTTCGCGCGGGCTCACCATCACGCGGCAGGTGCGCTTCTGGAGCGGCGGCAGCTACGCGCTCGGCTGGAGCGGCACGACGACCGATTCCGTCAACCATCGCTGGACGCGCGCGGGAACCTTCGAGTCCGCGCTCAAGCCGGGGAAGATGTTCTCGATCAACGAAGCCGCGGCAGGGTCAATGGTGGTGACGCACGGCACCCCGGTGCTGCACACGTGGAACGGCGCGGCGAGCGTGCACGACAGCAGCACGTACGCGGTGAACAACATCACGCGCGTCTTCTCCTATGTCGCGGCCGACACCGCGGCAGCGCTCACCTTCACGCTTCCGCACAGCGCAAATCCGTATCCCACGTCGGGCTCACTCTCGCGCAATCTCACGCTGCACGTGACCGCGGGCGGTTTCGACAAGACGGTCACGCGCTTCGCGAAGGTCACCTTCGATGGCTCGTCGGTAGCCGTGCTGCAGGTGGGCGCGCTGACGTGCAGTCTCGATCTCGTGACGGGAGCGGTATCGGGGTGCCACTAGGCTGAGAGCGCTGACAGCGGCTACGGCGCCGAGACCGCAGCGCCGAGGGTGCGCCGCTTCGCCTCGAGTCCCGCGATCAACGTGTCGAAGGACTTCGCGAAGCTCGCGAGCCCTTCGCGCAAAAGAGTGTCGGTGATGGAAGCGAGCGGCACTCCGAACGTCTCCAAACTCGCGATGAGCGCACGTTCGGCATCGATGTTGGTGTCGACCGTGCGCTTCGTCTCGCCGTGATCGGCGAAGGCGGTGATCGTCGCCGGTGGCATCGTGTTCACCGTGTCGGGGCCGATGAGGTCCTCGACGTACACCACATCGCGGTACGCCGGATTCTTCGCGCTCGTGCTCGCCCAGAGCGGGCGCTGAACGCGCGCGCCACGCGAGGCGAGCGCATCCCATCGCGAGCCGGAGAACTTCTCGAGGAAGAGCGCGTACGCGAGCTTCGCATTCGCAACGGCAACGCGGCCGCGAAACTCCTTGGCCTCCTCTGCGCGCGCGGGGTTCGCGGCGACGATCGCATCGAGGCGCTTCTCCGCCTCGGTATCCACGCGGCTCACGAAGAACGACGCTACGGAGGCGATCGCGCTCAGCGGAAGTCCCCGCTTGGCGCGCTCCTCGAGCGCCGCGATGTACGATTCGATCACTGCCGCGTACGCGTCCACGGAAAACAGAAGCGTGATGTTGACGTTGATGCCGTCCGCGAGCAGACGGCGGGCGGCGGCGGCGCCGGCCGCGGTCCCCGGCACCTTGATCATCACGTTCGCCCGCTCGACCTCGGACCAGAGCCTGCGCGCCTCGGCGATCGTGTCATCGACGCTGTTTGCCGCGCCCGGCGAGACCTCGATCGAGACGTAGCCGTCGACGCCTCTCGTCTTCTCGTGCACCGCCCGGAAGTTGTCGCACGCCGCGCGCACGTCGTCCGTCTCCACGAGCTCGAAAAGCTGCCAGGCGGTGAGCTCCGGAGAGGCGCCCGCGAGCTGCGCGTCGTACGCGTGCCCCTCGGCGAGCGCCTTCTCGAAGATCGTGGGATTCGACGTCATCCCCGTGAGCGAGTCGCGATCGATGCGCCGCGCGAGCTCGCCACTGCGGAGGAGCGAGCGGTCGATGTAGTCGAGCCAGATGGACTGGCCCGCGTCGTGGAGCTGCCGTAGACGATCCATGCTCGCGCTCGGAGGAAGGAGGGCGAAAGATAGCGCGCCCGCTCGCGGGTGAACCAGACGTGCCAAGAGAGCTAGCTGCGACTGAGCGGCTGGAAGGTCGCGATCGAGTCGGAGGGCTCGAGAAACGGGTCGATGCCGTCGCAGGCGAGCCAGGCGTGGGCTTCGAGCGTGCCGGCGGTGCGGCGCACGCCGATCACGACGCGAGCGTCGTGTCCGCCACGCCGGAGCAGGTACACGAGCACCGCGGCGCGGCGCAGGCAGCTGTGGCGCCAGATCCAGGGCGCGTGGCGCAGAATGCGATCGACGTGGAAGGCGAGTTGCGATGGCGCGACGCGATCGCCCCGGGGGGAGATGTGCGAGAGCCACGCGAACGATCGCTGCGCAGAGAAGAGCTCGAGCACACACGGTACGGCCACGCACGCACCGACGATCTCGAGCTTGGTGCGCAGCCGCACGCTAGCGAGCGCTCACGACGCTCGCTGCGTGCAGCCGCATGTCACTTCGTGGCGTACGTCGGAACCTTGGCGTCCGCCGAGACGTCGAGGCGAATCCACATTCCACTCGGCGCGTGCCCTGGAACGCCGCAGGCGATCACGTACTGGCCGGGAGGGAGCGCCTTGAACGTCGTCGCATCGGTCTTTCCGGTGGGAAGTCCGCCGCCGACATCGTTCGTATACGCGCGCGGAATGGCGGGATCCTGCGGCTGCGCCGGAAACGGCTGCTTGTTCACCAGCACGATCGCCGAATGAGGAATCGCATCCTCGTTGGTGAACGCCCAGCTCACGGACCACCCCGCCGGAATCGTAATGGTGGAATTGCCGCTGAAGCCCCCGTTGAAATTCATTCCGCCGTTGTTCGACCCGTGAGCGGCATCGAGCGTGAGCTTGACCGTTTTCGCGGTCGAGTCGTACGACAGGAATTCGTTGACCTTCGTTCCCGGCGGGGACGCCGCCGGTGCGACGACGGCGTGCGCGGGCTTCGCGACGGCAGCGGACTTCGAGGCGCTTGCGTGCTTCTTGGGAGCCACGCCGCCGGAGCCCTGGGCATCGGCCGATGTGTGAACGAAGAGTGCCGCGCCTACGACTGTCGCCCAAAGTGCCCGCATGTCTGCTCCGCCGGAGAATGAGTAGTCC
>JBBSEY010000085.1:0-11737 GCA_038239265.1 Gemmatimonadales bacterium
CTCGCCGGCGCCCGGCGTCGGATTCGGCAGCTCACCGTATTCCATCACCTCGGGACCGCCATACTGCTTGATTTGAATCCCCTTCATGCCGTGCGCTCCACGTGCTTGAGTGCCGATCGAGGGCCTGCGTCTTGCGAAAGCTACCCCGCCGTCGCCCACGGCCGCGATTCGCATATCTTTCCCCGCGCGTCTCTCCCGCAGCTCTCGTTTCTCGAACTCCGAAATGGCGTCTTCCACAACCCGGCGACGTTCGACGAAGGTCACGACACCGCGCCCGCCAGCGCCGGTCATAATCGAATGTGTCGAACCGGAGCTCGACGCCGGACGCTATCCAGTCAAGCGCATCGTCGGCGACACCGTCGAAGTTCGCGCGGACATCCTGAAAGACGGACACGATCTGCTCGCCGCGCGCATCCGCTACAGCGGCCCGGCCGACGGCGAATGGCACTTCGTTCCCATGTTCTACGACCAGAACGCCGATCAGTGGATCGGCGGGTTTCGCGTCGACCGGGCTGGGCGGTGGACATACACGGTCGAGTCCTGGACCGATCGCTTCGGCACCTGGCGCAGCGAGCTTCAGAAAAAAATCGGCGCCGGCCACGACGTTGCCTCCGAGCTCCTCGAAGGCGCTGAGCTCATCGATGCCGCCGCCCGCCGCGCGCGCTTCGGCGACGCGCGCAACGACCTCCGCGCCGCCGCGCTCCTCATCCGCGACGCGCGCATCTCCGGCGCCGAGCGCGTCGCCGCCGCGCTCGATGCGCAGCTGCACACGCTGCTTGATGACAACTACTCGCCCCCCGATCTCACCTGCTACGCGCGCGAGCTCGACGTGTGGGTCGATCGCGAGCGCGCCGCCTTCGCATCATGGTACGAGCTCTTCCCGCGCTCCCAAACCACCGATGCCGATCGTCACGGCACCTTTCTCAGCACCGCCTTCGCGCTTCCGCGCATCGCCGAGCTCGGCTTCGATGTCGTCTATCTCCCTCCGATCCATCCGGTCGGGATCTCCGCGCGCAAAGGGCCGAACAACTCGCTCGCGGCGGGACCCGACGATCCGGGCAGCCCGTGGGCGATAGGCAGCGACGCTCGCGGACACACGGCCGTCGAGCCGAAGCTCGGCACACTCGAAGACTTCGACACCCTCGTCGCTACCGCGTCGGAGCTCGGCCTCGAGATCGCGCTCGACTACGCGCTGCAGTGCTCCCCCGATCATCCGTGGCTCAAGCAGCACCCCGAATGGTTCTTCGTGCGCCCCGACGGCACGATCAAGTACGCCGAGAATCCGCCGAAGAAATATCAGGACATCTATCCGCTCAACTTCTGGTGCGATGATCGCGGGGGACTCTGGAACGCCTGCCGCGACATCCTCCTGTTCTGGATCGATCACGGCGTGCATACCTTCCGCGTCGACAATCCGCACACGAAGCCCTTCGCGTTCTGGGAATGGGTGATCGGCGAGATCCATGCGAAATATCCGGACGTCGTCTTCCTCGCCGAGGCGTTCACGCGTCCACGCACGATGAAGCTGCTCGCCAAGCTCGGCTTCTCGCAGTCGTATACGTATTTCACCTGGAAGAATACGGCCGTCGAGCTGCGCGACTGGTGGGCGGAGATGCACAATGCGGAGTCGCTCGAGTACATGCGCGGCAATCTCTTCGCGAACACCCCCGACATTCTCCACGAGTATCTGCAGCACTTCGGGCGCCCGGCTTTTCGCGTGCGTCTCCTGCTCGCAGCCACGATGTCCCCCCTCTACGGCATCTACAGCGGCTTCGAGCTCAGCGAGAACATCCCCGTGCGCCCCGGCAGCGAAGAGTATCTCGACTCCGAGAAGTATCAGATCCGTGTGCGCGACTGGAACGCACCAGGGAATCTCAACGCCGAGATCAAGCTCCTGAACTCCATTCGCCGGGAGAACTCTGCGCTTCAGCGTATGGACAATCTCACCTTCCGCGATTCCGAGAATCCGCAGATCCTCTTCTTCACGAAGGCGGCACCCGGATGGCGGAACGATCTCCTCATCATCGCCAATCTCGATCCCACGCGCGCGCAGGAGACGGTCGTCTCCGTTCCGCTCGCGGAGCTTGGCCTCGATCCCGACATTCCGTACATCGTCGAGGACCTGCTCACGGGCGCGCGCTACAGCTGGCGCGGCGCGCGCAACTACGTTCGGCTCGATCCCACCCTTCAGCCGGGGCACATCCTCCGGCTCCAGCGCTAGACTTGCCCCTCCGTCCTCACCACTCGAGCGATGCCCGATAGATCGACCCCACCCATTTCCGCAAACGACCCGCTCTGGTACAAGGACGCGATCATCTACCAGACGCACGTCAAGGCCTTCCGCGACAGCAACGGCGATGGCTTCGGTGACTTTCCGGGGTTGATTCAAAAGCTCGATTACATCCAGTCGCTCAACGTCAACACGCTCTGGCTGCTGCCCTTCTATCCCTCGCCGCTCCGCGACGACGGCTACGATATCGCAGAGTACGAGTCCGTGCACCCGCAGTACGGCACGCTCGAAGACTTCCAGCGGCTGCTCGACGAGGCGCACGCGCGCAACATCCGCGTCATCACCGAGCTCGTCATCAACCACACGTCCGACCAGCACGCATGGTTCCAGCGCGCGCGGACGTCACCGCGCGGCTCGCCGGAGCGCGACTGGTACGTGTGGACCGACGATCCGACGAAGTACAAGGACGCGCGGATCATCTTTACGGACACCGAAGTCTCGAACTGGACCTGGGATCCGGTCGCCGAGCAGTTCTTCTGGCACCGCTTCTTCAGCCATCAGCCGGACCTGAACTTCGACAACCCGGTCGTGCTCGACGCGGTGATCGAGGTGATGCGCTTCTGGTTCAGCATGGGCGTAGACGGGATGCGCCTCGACGCGATCCCGTATCTCATCGAGCGCGACGGCACGAACTGCGAGAATCTCCCCGAGACGCACGTCGTCCTCAAGAAGATCCGCACGGCGCTCGATGCGGAGTTCGAGAACAAGCTGCTGCTCGCCGAGGCGAACCAGTGGCCGACGGACGTGATTCCGTACTTCGGCAACGGGCAGGAATGCCACATGGCGTTCCACTTTCCGCTCATGCCGCGCATGTACATGGCGATCAGGAAGGAAGATCGATCGCCGATCGTCGAGATTCTCGCGCAGACGCCGCCGATTCCCGACGAATGCTAGTGGGCGATCTTTCTCCGTAATCACGATGAGCTCACGCTCGAGATGGTGACGGACGAAGAGCGCGACTACATGTACCGCGAATACGCGAGCCAGGCGCGCATGCGCATCAACGTCGGCATCCGCCGCCGACTCGCATCGCTCCTCGACAACGGCCGCCGCCAGATCGAGCTCATGAACGCGCTTCTCCTCACCATGCCCGGCACGCCGATCATCTACTACGGCGACGAGATCGGCATGGGCGACAACGTCTTCCTCGGCGATCGCAACGGCGTGCGCACGCCGATGCAGTGGAACGGCGGATGGAATGCCGGCTTCTCCGACGCCGATCAGCAGGCGCTCTACTTCCCGCTCATCATGGATCCGCCGTACGGCTACCAGGGCGTGAACGTCGCGGCCCAGGAGCGCACGCAGACGTCGCTGCTGCGCTGGATGCGACGGATCGTCAAGGTACGCACGCAGCACCGCGCCTTCGGCCGCGGCACCTTCGAGATGCTCCTTCCCGAGAATCGCTCGGTGCTCGCGTATCTGCGCTCGTACGAGGGCGAGACGATCCTCTGCGTCAACAATCTCTCGCGCTTCGTGCAGCCCGCGCGCATCAATCTGCATCGCTTCATCGGGATGGTGCCGGTGGAGATGATCGGCAACATCCGCTTCCCGCCCATCACCGAGAACCCCTACCTCTTCGCGCTCGGGCCGCACAACTTCTACTGGTTCAAGCTCACCTCCGCCGACGAAGCGCCCGAGCGGCGCGGGGAGGGAAGACGCTGACGCTCAAAGTGGAGGGCGCGCTCGAGAACGCGCTCTCCCCGCACGCGCTCCGCTCCATCGACTCCGCGACCCTCGGCGCATTTCTCCGTGAGCGCCGCTGGTTCGGGGAGAAGGGGCAGCCGTCGTTCGACGCGCGCATCGTGGATGTCATCCCTGTGCATGGCGACGGACAGCGGTGGGCGGTCGCGCGAATCGAGGTCACGCTCGAGGACGGATCGATCTCGAGCTACCAGCTTCCGCTCTCGGTGCGCGAGCGTGAGATGAGTCGCGCGCACTCGCCCGCCACCGTGCTCGCGCTGGTCGAGAGCGCGGTTGTGAAGGGGCTGCTCTTCGACGCGATCGACGATCCCGCCTTCCGCGCCCGCATCGCGCGCGCCCTTTCCGACGGCGAGCATTTCGAGGGCGACGGCGCATCGCTGCGCTCGGAGAAGGTCGCATCGCGCCGTCCGCGGTTGAGCGGCGCATCGCACGTGATCGGCGGGGAGCAGAGTAATAGCTCGATCGTCTTCGGCGAATCGGCGATCTTCAAGCTCTTCCGTCGACTCGAGGGCGGAGAGAGCCCCGACGTCGAGATCGCACGCTACCTCACCGCACACACCGATTTTCGTCAGACTCCCGAGCTGTACGCGGTGCTGGTGATCGACCAGAATGGCGAGCACACCGTCGCGGGGATGCTCTCGCGACTCGTGGCCGGCGCGACCGACGGCTGGGCGCACGCGCTCGCACGTGCGCGCGCGTTCACTCACAGCGATGGCGATCGCCAGCACGATCCATTCGCCGCCGAGGCAATGGAGCTCGGCCAGACCACCGCCGCGTTGCATCGCGCGCTCGCAACGCCCACGGACGATCCGGCGTTCGCTCCCCGCGATGCGACCGCCGCCGATGTCGCACGCTGGGCCGGCGCCACGCGACGATCGGTGGAGCAGGGCTTCGAGCTGCTCGAGCGCCTCGCGCCGAAGCTCGACGCGCGGTCGGGATCCCTCGCGCGCGCTCTCTCCGGCCGCCGCATCGATGCCTTCGCCAAGCTCGACGCAATCGTCCAGTCGCTTGGCGGCCCCGCCGCGGCGGGAGTGCTCTCGCGCCATCACGGCGACTACCACCTCGGGCAGGTGCTCCGCACGGATCACGAATGGATGATCATCGACTTCGAAGGTGAGCCTGCGCGCCCGCTCGCGGAGCGTCGCGCGCTCAACAGTCCGGCGCGCGATGTCGCCGGGATGCTGCGCTCGTTCGCGTACGCCGCGGCGACGGCGGCATCGCACGACGAAGCGGATCGCGAGCGCGCGGCGCAGTGGGAATCGATGACGCGCGACGCCTTTCTCGCGGGCTACGGAGACGCCAGCGCACCCGCGCTCATCGCCCTCTTCGAGCTCGAGAAACTGTTCTACGAGCTCGCCTATGAGCTCAATAATCGCCCCACGTGGGCGTGGATCCCGCTCACAGGGATCGAGAAGATGCTCGCATCCGGCGCCAGCTGATCGGGCCTGGCGCGGAGATGGAGCTCACGTACGGTGCGGAGCTGCACGCGAACGGAACGGCCTTCAGCGTATGGGCACCCAATGCCCGGCAGCTCGCTGTTCGCGTGCACACGGGCGCCGCTGCGGGCGAGTATCCGCTCGTGCGCAGTGAACGCGGCGTCTTCTCCGCGACGGTCGCGGGGGTGCGCGCGGGCGACGACTACGCCTATCGCATCGATGGCGGCGTCGAGCGCCCCGATCCGGTGTCTCGCTGGCAGCCCCATGGCGTGCACGGCGCTTCGCGCGTCGTCGATCCCGTTGCGTTCGCGTGGACGGACTCGGCATGGACGGGGATCGAGATGGCGGACTTCATCATCTACGAACTCCATGTCGGCACCTTCACCCCCGAGGGAACGTTCGACGCCGTCGTCGGTCGCCTGGAATCGCTGCGCGAGCTCGGCATCACCGCGATCGAGCTGATGCCTGTCGGGCAATTCCCCGGCGAGCGCAACTGGGGCTACGATGGCGTACAGCTCTTCGCGCCGCAGAGCAGCTACGGCGGCCCCGATGCGCTCAAGCGCCTCGTCAATGCCGCACACGAGATTGGGATCGCGGTCGTACTCGACGTCGTCTACAATCACGTTGGCCCCGAGGGAAACTACCTGGCCGAGTACGGTCCTTACTTCACGAACGTCTATCGCACGCCGTGGGGACCGGCGGTGAATTACGACGGCCCGCACAGCGATGAGGTGCGTCGCTTCATCATTGAAAATGCCTGCTATTGGGTGCGCGAGTTTCACATGGATGCGCTCCGCCTCGACGCCGTGCACGGGATCTACGACTTCCGCGCCGTGCATCTCACCGAGGCACTTACGGAACGAGTGAAACGCACCGCGCGCGAGGTTGGCCGCCGCGTGCAGGTGATCGCCGAGAGCGATCTCAACGATCCTCGCCTCCTCCCCCCGGTCGAACAGGGCGGCTACGCGATGGACGCGCAGTGGAGCGACGACTTCCATCATTCCGTGCACGTCGCGCTCACCGGCGAGCGTGCCGGATACTACCAGGGCTTCGCCGAGCACGGCGACATCGACGCGATCGCGGATGCACTGTCGCGACGCTTCGCCTTTCAGGGGCAGTACGCCTCGCACAAGTGCCGGCAGCACGGCTCACCCGCGAGCGACGTTTCGGCCGATCACTTCGTCGTCTTTATTCAGGATCACGACCAGGTCGGCAATCGCGCGAATGGCGAACGATTGGGTGCGCTTGTCCCGCCAGACGCGCTCCGTCTCGCTGCGGCGCTGCTGCTCCTCGCGCCGTACATGCCAATGCTGTTCATGGGCGAAGAGTACGACGAGCCCTCCCCCTTTCTCTATTTCGTGAGCCACGCGGATCGCGATCTCATCGCCGCAGTACGCAAGGGACGTCACGAGGAGTTCGAATCGTTCGGGTGGGCGGGCGAGGTGCCGGATCCACAGTCCGCCGAGACATTCGAGCGCTCGCGGCTGCACTACGAGCTCGGTGGCGAAGGCGCGCACGCCGAGCTCCGCGCTCTGTATCGCGAGCTGATTGCGATCAGAAAAGAAGAGCCCGCGCTCCGCCCCGGGGCCGCGCGAATCACCGTGCGAAGCCACGCCGAGTCGCGCTGGATCGCGATGCGGCTCGAGGCGCCGGGAGCGCGATCGCTGCTCGCGCTCTTCAATCTCGCTGGCGAGTCTCGTGCGATTCCGCTCGTGGATGAGGATGGCTCCAACTGGCAGGCGCGATTCGCGACGTATCGGGGCGCTCACCCTGCATTGCCCCGCGGAGCGATGGTTGCATTACCGCCTCTCTCCGCTGCGCTCTACTACAAAGAGGCCGTCTGAATGCGCGTTTGGCCCGGTCAACCCTATCCGCTCGGCGCCACCTGGGACGGTGAAGGAGTCAACTTCGCCATCTTCTCCGAGAATGCGACCGGCGTATTGCTATGCCTGTTCGAGGCGCATGGCGATGCGACGGAGCGCGTCCGCATCCCGATGACCGAGCGGAGCGATCAGATCTGGCACTGCCATCTCCCCGATGTGAGGCCGGGGCAGCTTTATGGCTACCGGGTCGAGGGGCCGTACTCCCCCGAGGAAGGGCATCGCTTCAATCCGAATCAGCTGCTCCTCGACCCGTACGCCAAGGCGATCTCCGGCGCGATTCAGTGGAGCGATGCGCTCTTCGCGTATCAGATCGGGAGTGCGAGCGAAGACCTCGAGATGAATCACGCGGACAGCGCGGGGGGCATGCCGAAGTGCATCGTCGTCGACAACGCCTTCACGTGGGGAAACGATGCGCCGCCCCGCATCCCGTGGAATCGCACCATCATCTACGAGGCGCACGCCAAGGGAATGACGATTCGGCACCCCGACATCCCGGAGGAGATTCGCGGGACGTATCTCGCGCTGTCGTCCGATGCGGTGATCGATCACCTCAAGTCGCTCAACGTCACCGCGCTCGAGCTCCTCCCCGTGCACCACTTCGCCGTCGATCGGCACCTCGCCGAGAAAGGGCTCACGAACTACTGGGGATACAATACGATCGGTTTCTTCGCTCCCGATGTGCGCTACGCCGTTGGTGGGCTCGGGAGCCAGGTTGTGCAGTTCAAGTCGATGGTGAAGACACTGCACAACGCGGGAATCGAGGTGATCCTCGATGTGGTCTACAATCACACGGCCGAGGGAAATCATCTCGGGCCGACGCTGTCCCTCAAGGGGATCGACAACAAGGCGTATTATCGGCTCGAACGGGACAACCCCCGCTTTTACACCGACTACACGGGCACCGGCAACTCGCTCAACATGCTCCACCCGCGCACGATCCAGATGATCATGGATTCGCTCCGCTACTGGGTGACCGAGATGCACGTGGACGGCTTCCGCTTCGATCTCGCCCCGGTGCTCGCGCGCGAGCTCTTCGAGGTGAATCGTCTCAGCGCCTTCTTCGACATCATCCATCAGGATCCCGTGCTCTCGCGTGTGAAGCTGATAGCGGAGCCGTGGGACCTCGGGCCCGGCGGATACCAGGTCGGAAACTTCCCGATCGGCTGGGCGGAGTGGAACGGCAAGTACCGCGATGACGTGCGGCGCTTCTGGCGCGGTGATGCGGGGATGGTCAACGAGCTCGCATCCCGCCTTTCCGGTTCGAGCGACATCTACGCGTGGAGCGCGCGCGAGGCATACGCAAGCGTGAACTTCGTCGTCGCGCACGATGGCTTCACGCTCAACGATCTCGTGAGCTACGAGAAAAAGCACAACGCGGCGAACGGCGAGGATAATCGCGACGGCACCGACGACAACATCAGCCGCAACTGGGGAATCGAGGGTCCCGCCGACGACCCGAGGATAGTGAAGAGGCGCGACAAGGAGATCCGCAACTTCCTCGCGACGCTCGCTTTCTCGCAGGGCGTGCCGATGATCGCGCACGGCGATGAGATGGCGCGCACACAGGACGGCAACAACAACGCGTACGCGCAGGACAACGAGATCTCGTGGATGAAGTGGGATCTCGACGATCGCGAAAAGGATATCCTCGCCTTCGCTCAGCGCATCTTCGCGATCCGGCGCGCAAATCCGGCGCTGCGCCGCCGCTCCTTCTTCCGCGGCAAGCCCGTGGAGTCCGGTGCGAAGGAAATGCTCTGGCTCCGCGCAGATGGGCAGGAAATGACGGACCTGGAGTGGAACAGCAGGGAGCGTCACTCGCTTGGCATGCTCATCCGTGGTGAGGCGGCAGACGAGATCGACGAGCGCGGGCGCTCGATCGCAGGCGACACGCTGCTCCTCATCGTCAACAATCGCGAGGGCGAGGAGAGCTGGACGCTGCCTCGCCTCGAGATCGCCGGCACGTGGCTGGTCGCCGTCGACACCGACCGGCCGACGGTCCTCGACGAGCCAGCCGGTGAGCTGACGGTCGCGCCCTTCTCGCTCGTGCTGCTCCGCTTTCAGCTGGAATCACAATGACCGCATCCGGCTCGTTCCCCGCGGCGCTCTCCGGCATCGACGCCGGTGAGATCACTCGCCTCCTTTCCGGCGATCACGACGAACCGCACCGCATCCTCGGCGCCCACCGCTCTACGGCCACCGGAGCGCCGGGTGTCATCTTGCGCGCGATGCATCCGGATGCCGTGCGCGCCGAGGCGCTGCTCGGCGATGGGAAGCGCGTCGAGCTCGATCGGCTCGCGGGCGGACTGTTCGGTGCCTTCGTCGCCCGAGCGACCGTGCCCATGCGCTATCGACTCCGCTTTCACTTCGCTGGCGGCGCAACGTGGGAGCGAGGCGATCCCTATCGCTTTCTACCTACGGTTGGCGACGTCGATCTGCATCTCTTCAACGAGGGAACGCATCGCGAGCTCTGGAACATGCTCGGTGCGCACCCGCGCGAGATCGACGGTGAGAAGGGCGTGTCGTTCGCGGTTTGGGCTCCGAATGCGAAGAGCGCGGCCGTCGTCGGCCCGTTCGCACAGTGGGACGGACGGTTGCTCCCGATGCGCCGACTCGGCTCGTCGGGAGTGTTCGAGCTGTTCATTCCCGACATGACGCCGGGTACGATGTACAAATACCAGCTCCGCACGCGTGAGGGGATCGCGCGCATCAAGACCGATCCGTTCGCCTTCGGCATGGAGGCACCGCCCGAGACGGCGTCGTGCGTCGTTGACCTCGCGCGCTACGAGTGGAAGGACACCGAATGGATGCAGGCGCGCCCGACGCGCGACAGCACGACGCTGCCGATGCTCATCTACGAGCTCCACCTCGGCTCATGGGCGCGCGTTCCCGAGAGCGACAATCGCCCGCTCACCTATCGCGAGCTGGCGCCTCGGCTCGTCGAGCACTGCCAGCGGCTGGGCTTCTCGCATGTCGAGCTGATGCCGGTGATGGAGCATCCCTTCACCGGCTCGTGGGGCTACCAGGTGAGCGGCTACTTCGCGCCTACGCGCCGCTACGGATCACCCGACGACTTCAAGCACTTCGTCGACGTGCTGCACCGGGCGGGGATCGGTGTGATTCTCGACTGGGTTCCCGCACACTTTCCGAAAGATGACTTCGCGCTGCGCCGCTTCGACGGCACCGCGCTCTACGAGCACGAGGATCCGCGGCTCGGCGAGCATCCCGATTGGGGAACGCTCATCTTCAATTACTCGCGCACCGAGGTTCGGAACTTCCTCATCGCGAACGCGCTCTTCTGGCTGCGCGAGTATCACTGCGACGGACTCCGCGTCGATGCGGTCGCCTCGATGCTCTATCTCGACTACAGCCGCAAGCCCGGCGAGTGGCTTCGAAATCGCTTCGGCGGACGCGAGAATCTCGATGCGATCGACTTCCTCCGCGCGATGAACGAGGCCGTGCGCATCGACGCGCCCGGCTGCTACACGATCGCCGAGGAGTCGACGTCGTGGCCGGGCGTGACGAAGCCGCCGCAGGAGGGCGGGCTCGGCTTCACGTACAAGTGGAACATGGGGTGGATGCACGACACGCTGGCGTACTTCAGTCAGGATCCGCTCTACCGCTCCTATCATCAGGACCAGCTCACCTTCGCGATGGTGTACGAGTACAGCGAGCGTTTCATCATGCCGCTGTCGCACGACGAGGTCGTGCACCTCAAGAAGTCGCTCCTCGAGAAGATGCCGGGAGACGCGTGGCGAAAGCTCGCGAATCTGCGGTTGATGCTCGCGTACATGTACACGCGGCCGGGAAAGAAGCTGCTGTTCATGGGTACGGAGATTGCGCCGTACGCCGAGTGGAATCACGATGTCAGTCTCGATTGGCATCTCGCGGACGATCCGGCACACGAGGCCTTTCTCCGCTTCGTGCAGGAGCTCGGCGCGCTCTACGAGAGTCGCCCCGCGTTCTGGCGCGATGACTTCGATCCGCACGGCTTCGCCTGGATCGATGTGGCGGACCGGATGAATTCGGTGCTGAGCTACGTGCGTCACGCGGGGGACTCGCATGCGATCGTCGTGCTCAACATGACGCCCGAGCCGCGCGCGAACTATCGAGTGGGTGTACCGAGCGAGGGGACGTACGACGTGTTGCTCTCGTCGGACTCGGTGCGCTTTGGCGGAAGCGGCTTCGGCCCGGAGGGTGAGCTCCAGACCGACCCGTCAGCCTTCCACGGCTATCCGCAGTCGCTCGCGCTCAACCTCCCGCCGCTCGGCGCGATGATACTCGCGCCGCGCTAGTGTCCTGTAACAGAAATTAGTTGACACATCGTGGGGAAGATGTATGTTGGTCCATCGCTTCCCTGGAGTGTGTCATGGCGTCTTCCTTGTTGGTGCCCGTGCACCTCAGCACGGCGGAGCGCGCGACGTTGGAGC
>JBBSEY010000086.1:0-11723 GCA_038239265.1 Gemmatimonadales bacterium
CCCGCACTGGGGCATGACGTGAATGTAGATTATCGAACCCACCCGAGAGACTTGTTGGCTCAAAAATTAAGTCTCTTCGCCCCCGATCTGTTGTAAAGTTATTGGGACGCAAACATCGAGTCAATCTGATGAACACACCGCTGTGGCAACGCCTGCTCTACACGCTCGCATATCCGATTTCGGTTCTGATGCTCCTCATCTGGGCGATCGTTACATTCGCATACGACGGGCCAGGGTGGATCCACTTTCTGCTCTCGCTCGGAATGTTCCTGC
The DNA here is from genome assembly GCA_038239265.1 of Gemmatimonadales bacterium. Lineage (GTDB taxonomy): Bacteria > Gemmatimonadota > Gemmatimonadetes > Gemmatimonadales > Gemmatimonadaceae > FEN-1250. Next base: position 274 of record JBBSEY010000086.1, read on the forward strand.
TCATCTGGCGGATCGTCGCCGGCGGAACACAGGACTCGTGGCGCAGATATCTCTCAGGACGGTAAGAGGGCGCGCGACGTAACCGGGATCGGAAACAGAGTAGAGAGAACTCCGGAAGTCGTGATGCGATGGCGGTGGAAATGAAGCGATGGACTGCTCCGAGCCGAGTGGCATAGATCCTTGCTCTGCGGACGCGAGCGAGCACGGCGGGGCGCACAGGGAGAAGTAGATGTCGCAGGATCACGTTCAGGAACACATCGCGCTCGTCGCGAAGCACGAGCAGGACTTTCTGGCGAAGCGCTCGAAAGCCGAGCGAGTGACGGATGCGATTGCCACCTTCGCGGGGAGTTTGACGTTCGTCGCGATCCACGTGGTTCTGTTCGTCTGCTGGATCGGCGTCAACAGCGCCAGGGTCGGATCGATCGTCCATTTCGACCCCCGCCCATATTCGGAGCTGGGGACCTTGGTTGGCCTCGAGGCGATCCTGCTCGCGAGCTTCATCCTGATGCGTCAGGCGCGGCTCGGCCGGCGTGCAGATGAGCGAGATCACCTCATGCTGCAACTGCTGCTCCTCATGGAGAGGGAGATCACCGCGGTGCTCGGGATGGACAGACACATCGCGTCGCGCATGGGGCTGACCGAAGAGGCGAATGAGACCGATGTGCAACAGCTTTCCGGCCGAACTTCGATCGAAGACGTCACGCAGGCCATCGAACGGGATCTTCCGGCGCAAAACTGAAACGCTCGGGGTCGTGAGCATTTACCCATTTTTAGATGGTGAAAATCATGAGCAAACAAATCAGGATCGTCATCGCGGCGGTCGTTGTGCTGGGCGTCGCCTTTTTTCTAGTGACGGCGCGGCAGAAGGTTTTGCATAAGCCGGGAGTGACGGCGCCGGCGCCGGCGGCGGCGCCGTGAGGAGTTCTGTCGGGGTTAGCCACTCGAACTGGCCTGGTCGGACGTAGACCCCGTTTCCAGCGGTGAGGAGAATCTGAACTGCGGCTGCAGAGACTTTCATTGAGCCGCGAAATCCGCTGTCCAGTCGCCAGCCCAGCACGGAGCGTAGCATGATGAACGCGATACCGATACTCTCGCCGATTCTCGCCCTCGCGGCGGGCGCATGGAGTCTGCTCCGCGCGTACCGCCAGCGCTCAGTCCAAGCCGCGCTGCGCGGAAGCGGGTTCATCGCGCTCGGCTTCTCTCTCGGTGCGTTCCGCGTGGGCGCACGCTCGGCGTCGGTGGTGTTCTCCATTCTCAGCATCGCGACCTTCCTGGCCACGATATTCTGGAGCGAGCCGACGGTGCCAACGATCGAGCCGCGGGGCAAGTAGTGTCGTCGTCCAGGTGACTCAGCGGAGCTCCGCGACACTCTGATGGGCGTCAGCGATGGACAACCCCACCGCGGGCTCGTTGGTTATATCTCCCAGTTACTCCACAACAGCCCGCTCTTCGCCTTCCCCTCCGGATAGCGCACCAGCGCCATGCGCAGGTCGGTCCACCGCACGCGCCCGCCCATCGCGATCAGCTGCTGGTACGCGTCGAGATATTCGGTCTGCACCCTGAACGCCACGCGACGCGTTCCTCCCCGCCGCGCGAAATCCGCGAGCGTCGCCACCGCGCTCGCGAGGTCGGCCTCCTTCGCAAGCACGAACTTGAGCACACGCGTCTCCTCCCTCGTACGCCCCTCCACCAGCGGCACCGTGTGGCAGAGCGCGAAGCCGGTGATCCTTCCTCCCTCGCGAAAGAGGATCGTCTCGCCCAGCCCGAGTTGATCCGTGATCTCGATCTCGCGCGTGAAGTCGCACGCGGGCAGCACGCTCTGCGAGAGCAGTGCGCACTCCATCAGCACCGCCTCCTTGTCGCTCGAGCTCAAGCGTCCGAACACGCTCGGCATCTCCGTCGCGGGTGCGGCGTCGATCGTCACCGTTACCGTGAGCCGCCCCGGTGCGAAGCCGAGCGACGAGTAGAAGCCGATGTTGTCCATCGTGCGCGGCATCGTCTCGAGCCCGATCGTCAGCGCCTTGGTTGCCGTGAGCCAGTCGATTCCGCTACGCACGACTTCCTTCCCCAGCCCCGCGCCCTGCGCATCGGGGCGCACCGCGAGGGGCCCCATCCACCCTTCCCGCCCCGAGCAGTGCACGATGTTGAACGCCGCGATCTCGTCGCGCTCGTCGCGCCAGACAAGCGCGCCGCCGTTCGCGTCCTCGATCGCGTAGCGCCAGATCGCTGGATTGAGAAACGGCACGCGAACGCCGACCAGCCCGTCCCGGCGATAGCGCTCCGTGAACGCCTCACTGAACACGTGGTTGAGCGCCGCATGATCGTCCGGTGTCGCCGCGTACGGTCCGTCGGGGCGCGGAGCACGCCACGGCCTCGCGATCGCCATCAGTCCGCGGCCCCCGCTTCTTCGAAGAACGGCGGCATCATCTCGTCAGGCAAAAGTGGCTCATCCGGTGCACCATCGTGTTGTACCACGGTCGACGATCCCTGCTCCGGATCGTAGCGTACCGTGATCACGTGGTCCAGCATGTCGCGCACCGAATCGATGTGCGTGATCAGAATTACCTGCTCGAAGCGGTCGTTGAGCCGCCGCAGCAGCTCGAGCACGCTCGACCGTCGGAGCTCATCGAGCGAGCCGAAAATCTCGTCGAGAATCAGGAGCGAGAACGGCTGCCCCGCACGTTCCGCGATCATCTGCGAGATCGCGAGGCGCAGCACCAGATTCGCGAGATCCTCTTCGCCCCCCGAGATCACCGGCTTCGGCCGACCATCCTCGAGTACCAGAATGTTGTACTGATCGTCGAGCTCGAGCTCGTCGTACCGGCCGTCCGTCAGCTCCGACAGAAAGGCGCTCGCGAGCTCCGAGAGCTCCGGCCGCAGCTGAAAGTTCAGATCGGTGCGCAGATCCGTGTACGCGCGATCGAGCTCGTCGTGGAGCCGCTTGTGCACCGTGAGCTCGCCGAGCAGCCGCTGCCGCTCCGCCAGCTCCCTTGCCGCGCCGCTCGCGACCTCCATCGCCATCACCGCCGCGCGCGCGTTCGCGTCCGCGCCCACCACCGCGAGCTCGGCCGCGCGCACTTCCGCCGCCGCACCGTCGTTCTGCGCGCGAAGTGTCGCGAAGTCCCCCTCCGACACCGTGATCGCATCGCGCCGCGTCCTGAGCTCCGCGATCCGCACTGCGACCTGCGCCGCATTGGCCAGCACCTGCGATCGCTCGCGCGTGAGCGTCTGCTCGCGCTCGATCTGCGCGGACAGCCGCGTCACCTTTGCATCGAGCGGCATCAACCGGTCGATTTCCATGCGCACGAGCTCGTGGCGGCGCGCATCGTACCCCGCCGGAATGGCCTCGAGATCACGCATGAGCACCGTCTCGCGCTCCTCCTTTACCGTGAGATCACCAGTGAGCTGAGCAAGCTCCTGCACCGCGAGCTGCACCTTCATCATCCGACGCTCGAGATTCGCGACCTCCAGGAAGAGCGCGCGCCGACGCTCGTCGAGCGCCTTCACGTCCTCCGGCATGTCGAGCAGCTGCTCGAGTCGCCCCTTTTAGTAGTTCCCATCCACGCGCACGGTCTCCATCTGCGCATCCAGCAAATCGAGCACACCGCGCAGCTGCACACCCAGTGGTCGCGTGCACGTGGGACAGAATCCCTCCTCCCCCGCCGCCGCCAGCCGCTCGCGCTGCTGCTTGAGCTCCACGTACTGCTCGCGTAGCGACTGCCGCTTCGTCTCCGCTTCCTGCCTGTCGCGCACCCACTCCGTTCGCCGCGCCTCGAGCTGTCCATCCACGAGCTCGAGCTCCTCCCGCCGCTCCTCGAGCGATGCGCTCACCTCGAGGTCGAGCTTGGGCGCCGTCTCCACCTTCGCCCTCCGCTGATGCAGCTTGTGCAGCTCGTCTGCCAGCGCCTGCCCCGTCTCGATCAGCGCCTGCCGCCGCCCCTCCTCGCGCGCCAGCAGCTCGAGGTGCTGGAACTCCGTGTGCAGCTCGCCGTACGAGTCGAGCTCGCGCATCAGCTCCGTGCGCTCCGCGCGCGCCGCCGCGATCTCCTCGAGATCACGCGCCAGCCGCGCCATGTCGCGCGTCGTCGACCGCTCCTCCTCCTCGGCGACACGCATTTCGGCGATCAGCGTCACCAGCTGCTCGCGCTCGCGCTGCACCTGCTCCCACCGTGGCGCGATCGCCTCGCGCGCCGCCGCCGCCGCCGCGTGCCGCGCGCCAGCGATCTCGCGCTGCTGCCGCGCGAGGACGAGCCTTCGCTCCGCTTCCGACAGCTGCTGCTCAACGATCGCCGCGTCCGGCATCCCCTGCCTGATTCCGCCGATCTGCGCCACCAGCGCATTCTTGCGCGCGCGCTCGAGCTGCTGCGCGCTCTTCAGCCGCTCGTAGCCGAGCACGTGCGAGAGGAACTGCGCGCGCTCGTTCGGCCCCATCGCCGACATCACGCTCAGCTCCTTCTGCCCCGTGAAGTACGTGTTGAAGAACTCCTCGCGCGTCATGCCGAGCCGGCGCGTGAGCAGCTCCGTCACTCCGCTGATCGAGCTCGCGATCGGCGCCGAGCCGCCATCGAGATAGAGCTCGGCGCTCGTGAGCCCGCGCACGATGCGATAGCGGTGTCCGCCGAGATCGAAGTCGAGCTCCACGCGCACGGTCGCGCGCGCGCCCGCGCGATTGTGGCGAATCGATTCCCGGGTGCCGCGCGCGGCGGCCGTGCCGTAGATCGCCCAGGCAATCGCCTCGAGGATCGTCGTCTTCCCCGACCCGTTCGCACCGATCACCCCCGTCAGCCCCGAATCGAAATCGATTCGCGTCTCGGCGTGCTGCCGGAAGTTCGTGAGCGCGACGCTGTTGAGGCGCACCTACTCTCTCGGCACCGCGGCCGCTGCCGCGTCCATGTCGTCGGCCTGCTTCAGATATTCCAGTCCGAGCTGCACGAGCGCGGCGCGGTCGAGCTCTTCATCGAGCGGGCGGCGCTGGAGATATGCAGTTACCGTCTCGACCAGTGTGGGGCGGCGCCCCGAGTTTGCGCCGATGCCGCTGGGTCGGGTGGCATCGGGGCGGCGCGTGTCGAGCTGGAAGTGCATCGCGCGCCGCTTGAGCTCGCGCAGCGCGCGAGAGTCGAGCTCGCGCACGATGTGCCGCGGCACATCGCGCACCACGAGCCGCACGATTTTCTCCTCGATGCCACCTTCGCAGTCGTCGCACGCGCCACGGATCGCACGATCGAGCTCCGCGGCGGACAGCCCCCGCGCGGCGATCGAGTCGAGGCTCACGAGCGCGCGGCTCGCGGGCACGTGATGGAAGGTGTGCTCGGCGGTCTCGAGATCCCACTCGATGAAGCCCTTCCCCGCCAGTCGCAGCTGCGCCTCCTGATCGAGCTCACCCCACGGATCGGTGCTCGTGTACTCGAGCGACCCCGAGTAGTACGCGTTCTTCTCGATGCGCTGGTGCACGTGATAATGGCCGAGCGCGATGTAGCTCCACCGTGACGCCGAGAGCGCCGAGCGCGGAATCTCCATCGCGGCGCGATCGCCGCCGTGTGGGAGCACCCCCTCGACCTCACCGTGCATCACGAGGACGTTGTGGCGCGCCGTGGGGTCGGGGGAGAGATCGGGGCGTGGACCCGTGATGTCCGGAACCGCGAGGATCGAGAGATCGAGCGCCGGAAAGGAGATCCGCTTCGGCTCATCGACGACGACGTGGATGCCGAGCTTCCCGAAGAGCTTGAGGATGCAGCCGGTCTCGGTCGCGCGCGGACGATCGTGGTTGCCGGCGACCATAACGACGATGGCGTTCGGGAGCTCGCTGGTGAGACGAGCGAACTGGGTGAACGCGTCGATGATCGCGGGATTCATCGGGCGCACCGTGTGGAAGACATCACCGGCAATCACGACGATGTCGGGCGCGAGCGCGATGACGCGATCGATCGCGCGCCGAAACGCATGCGCGACATCCGCTTCGCGTTGATTGATTCCGGTTGGCGTGAGCCGGTGATACTGCCGGAAGCCCAGATGGAGGTCGGCGAGGTGGACGAGGCGCACGGCAGAACTTTAGCGGTGCAGCCGTAACCCCGCTACCAGCTTGGGGATAGGCGTTCTCGCGGAGAAATGATCGTTACGGCGCGATCCGGGTTCGCATCGACTGCAGGATGTGCGTTTGCACCTGCATCGTCGACACGGGCTCGATGATGCGCGTCACCATGCTCCTGATTTCGATCGAGATCTGGGAGTCGATCCACCACCCGTGCTTTCGGTCCATCGTCATGTGCCCTGTCACCGTTCCCGTAGAGCCCACGCGGAGCGACTCCGACACCAGCGCCGCCGCACTGTCGCGGGAGATCGTACCGTGGATCGAGATGTAGGCGAGCTGGCCGTTCGAGGAGAGCGAGTCGAGGCGGTAGATGGTGCGCACCTGCGCCGAGTGTGCGGAATCGGACTCGTGGCTCACCGGAATGAAGGCGCGGCGCTCCCACGTCGAGTGCACCGACACCAGCCGCTCCGGCAGCGTGGCCGGCATCCCGGAGTAGAGCGCCTCGACCTCCGGCGTGACGTTGTCCGACGCGTTGATGAGCTCCGCCGAGCCATCGCGCGCGATACGAAGCTGCGCCTGGCGCCCCTGCATTGCGCGGCGAATGTCCTCCGTCGGCGCCGCCGCCCCGGTGCCGTGCCCCTCCATCGTGACGGAGTCGGTGATCGCGAGCACGGTTGCGCCGTGTCCATCGCTCGACTGCACCAGCGAGTGGGAGAGGATCACGATGTCCATGCGCGACGTCATCGTCGTGTCCACGAGATGGACGTTGCGTGTGCCGATCATCTCCACCGACTGCTCGAAGCGCGTGTACATGGTGTCGCCGACGCGCGGCTGAATCCGGAGCATCACGGGCGCCTGCGCGAGCGCGCATGGCGATCCGCCCGCGAGCAGCGCTAGAGCAACGACGAGTGCGCGAGTGAGCCGGCGGAGCGCCCGCTCAGATCGCGTAGGGATCATCATCCTGGAGTGCGCGGAGCGGCGTGCGTGCCACGGCCGGAGCCGGCGTCGCCCCCACGATCTTCCGGAACTGCGCCTTGAAGTACGCGCCCGCCTTCTCGGGCGCGTGCGCCAGCGTCGCATGCAGCGCGCGCAAGACGTCCTCGTCCTCGTATAGCCCTATCGTATCCTGCACCCACGCGAGCGTGAGCGACGGCTCGAAGCGGCGCAGCTGTCTGAGCACGCCCACATCGAGCGGCACATCGGCGGCCTGCGGAAAGCGCTCCATGCCATCGCGCCCGCGCATCACCGCGGGACGCGGGAAGGAAACGAAGATCGGTTGCGTGAAGTGCGGGTGCCGAACCATCAGCTGTCCTTTCGACAACGTTGCGAGCTTCGTGCGCGTGGCAGCGCTCAGCACGGCGTAGCCGGGCGTCGCGAGCTCATCGCCATCCATTCGTCCATAGAGTGCAGTCCCCGCATTTCCCACCACGCGGCGGTGAACCTGCGACCGGAACTGCTGCGCGCTGAAGAGCACGAGGCCCAGATACCGGCCGCGCTCCGCAATGTCGAGCAGCATCTTCCGCACGTACGTGTCCGGTCCGTCGGCCGGGGCATACTTGTTGAGCTCGTCCACGAACACGACGACGTGCGTGACGCCGAGATCGCGGCGCTCGAGATGCTCGCGCAGCTTCGAGACGACACGCGCGAAGATGAGGTCCTGCGCATCCTCCTCCGCGAGCGCGACGTCCACTACGTACACCGAACGGTCCGTGAAGTCCCCCCACGGCAGATCGCTGGTGTGCCCGTCGTTGGTCACGAGCCCCGCGCAACGAGTGGAGATATTCGAGAGCCGGTTCCGCACCTTCCGGATCGTCGCCACGTGGTGCGTGCGCCAGTGCTCGTTCCCCTGGTCCTCCAAACCGCTCAGCAGATCCCTGAACCACCCCTCGAGATCCGCAAACGACCGCACGCGATGCTTCTGCTTGAGCACCCGATCCTCGAAGTCGCGGTCGAGCACGCGCTCCTTGATGAAGTCGATCAGCGCATCAGCCTTCGCGTCGACATCATCGCGATTCAGGAGCACCTCGGCGAACTGCAGCAGCTCGCGGAGCCCCCACGTCAACGGCTGCACGTTGGCGAGGAGCTCCTCGTTCGAGCGCAGCGTGTTGAGCGAGACGTTGTCCGCCTTGTACGGCGCGAAGTAGCGAACGTCCGGGAAGGGCGCGCAGGGGACGCCAAGCGTCTCGTACATCGCGCGATCCGTTTCTTCGAGCTCCGCGGGCTGATCGAGAAAGCAGAGATCCGGGCCCTTCACGTTGAAGCACACCGCGGCCACCGAGCCCTTGCTCTTCGGAAAGTGTGCGAACAGCGACGCCATCAGCCACTCCACCGCGCTCGTCTTCGTCGCGAGCCCGGACACGCCGGTGATGTTGAGATGCGCTGCCTCCGGCCCCACGAGAAACTCCGCGTCGAGATAGATGGCCGAGTCCATGCCGCCGGACCGATAGAGGCCGATCGGGATTCCGGTGTTCGACCCCTCGCGGAGATACGTGTCCATGCGGAGCGCCACCGCGACGTCGGCCTCCGTCGCCAGAAAAACCTCGCCCATCGGCACTGGCTGCAGCGGCTCGTCGGGGACGTGGCGCAGCACGGCGGCCACGTAGAGCCGCACTTCCGCGCGCTCCGTGGGTGCGAACGCGGCCTGCGCGGGATCGCCGTCGTGTCCGAGCACGTCGAAGAGCGGCGAGGCGAGATCGGTATAGCTGAAGCCTTCGGTCACGACGCCGTAGACGTGCGGAAGGTGCCCGTCCACCGGCTGCCGTCCGTCGACGCGCACGATCGTGCCGATCCCGACCGGCGAGTCGATCGCGGTCCAGAACTGAAACTGATGCGGAGTGTTGGGCGCGCGTTCCGTCGCGACGACGAGCCCGAGCGGTGCGGTCATGGATCCTCGAATGCGAGCACGCGCGGCGGAGCCGCGTCAGGATGAGAAACGTACACGACCGCGTGCGCGCGACGCGCGACAGCGCGGCGCGCAAGCATGGTCGGACTAATTGGTGGTGGCGCGGAGAAACTCTTCGGCGCTCCGAATCCCGTACGCCATGCGATCCCACCGCGGATCCGGCGCCGCCAGCGGCGACGCCTCGGCCAGGAGCCATCGCGAGATCTCGTCGGCGCGGGCCGTGATCGCGGCGTGTTCGATCACGCGCATCTCCACGCGCACGAGTCCCCAGAGTGCATCGCGACCGTCCGTGGAGCGCAGCCGCAGATACCAGCTGAGCACCTCGCTGCGCCCGCGCGGCGCGATGCGAATCACGCTCGATCGCTCGCCCCGCGCGAGCGCGAGCACGACGTCGAGCGCGACCCCGTCGGCGTAGAGCGTCCGATGGCTCTTCACCACTCCAACCGCGCAGGCGGCCTGCGCGACCCGCTCGCTCGAACCGATTCCGCCATCGATCATGATCGGATCGTCGGGGCGCTCTGCGCACCAGGCCTCGGCGAGCGAGAGCTCCAGGCGCTCGCGATCACGCGAGACGGCGAGCGTCGCGCGCTCGAGAAGGAGCGTCGGATGTGGCGGGGGGATCGCTCCGTCGGCGGCGGGGCGCGTGGTGTCCTCGAGATGCGCTCCGAGGGCCCGCTCGAGCGCCTCGCGCGGGGCATAGGCGAGGGGGGCGTAGATTCGATGCTGCACGAGCGGTGTGCGCCAGGTCACAAGGCGTCGCTCGATCCGCTCGCGTACCACCGCGCCCGACGTGCCGTAGACCAGCGGAAGCGCTCCGATCCAGCCAAGTACCTGGCTCCGCTGGGTACCGTCCAGAAAGGCTCGAATCGCGGGCTCGGGAACCCCGGCAATCGCCCGCGCGCGCAAAGTTGCATCCTCCGCGCCCTCCGCGTCTATCACATGCGGGAGCTCCATCTCCCGCTCCAGCCGTTCCAGCGGCGTTCCACCACCGATTGCCGTGCGAACGCTGGGAATCAGCCGGGTCAAGTAACGTTGGGCGGCGTGCACACTTCGGAGGGTCTCGAAGGCGCCGTTGTTCGCTCGGTCCGCACTGCTCGCGCCATTCATCGCTAACTCTTTCACTCCGCCGTGACCTCCAAATACCTGGCTCTCGCGACCATCCTAATAATCGCCACCGGGTGCGACAAGGCGAAGGAGTTCGTGCGCGCGGGCCAGACCGCGGGTCCGCCACAGCTCTCGCCGGGCGAAGAGCTCGATCTCGCCGGGAAGCCGGATGTGCTCTTCCAGGTCTTCGGCGAGAGCAGCGATCCGCGCATGGTTCCGATCGCCGCCATCGTTGGCGGAAAACTCAAGGCGATTCGCCTCTCCCCCTCGGGGTGGCACAAGTTCGACGAGATGTACCAGCACTCCGGAAAGAGCTACTCGCTCTACCAGAGTGGCATCACGAGTGGCACCGTCGACGTGAAGCGCGGGATGTGGTCCGACACCGCCGACGCGCTGTACAAGCTGCCGGGGTGCGCGACACTCACACCGATGTCCAGCGTAAAGGTCAACGGGCGCCTCGCCTCCGACTTCACGCTCGAGTTCCTCGCGTCGAGCGCGGCGATGGGGAAGCCGCGTGCGGGAGCGCCGATGAATCAGGACTCGGTGAACCGCATTGCGAAGTCCGTCTCGCACGACGTCGCGAAATCGGTGGGGATCAACGAGGCGAAGCTCGACTCCCTCGGCTTCCGGGCGATGGCATTCTACACGGGCACGGGCGCTTCGCCGACGATTCTCGCATCGTACATCGACGAGAGCGCCGAGAAGCCCGCCTCGATCGCGACGCGCACGACGCACCTCGTGGTGCTCGCCGACAGGGATTCGTCGGGACAATATCACGCGACGTTTTCGCACCGCATCAACGGGCCGCTGGCGGCCGCCGCCTTTCGCCGCTACTTCGATCATCTCGATCTGGACGGAGACGGCGTCGACGAGATCGTGCTCCAAGGATGGCAGTTCGGCGGCGACACGTTCCTCTCCGTGCTCGGCTGGCGCGAGGGCAAGTGGCAGGAGATTTTCCGTACGCGTGCCAACTGGTGCCTCGACGAGCGGAAGGCCGAAGCGAACTAGCGTCCGTCTCGAGCGCGGCGGTGAGCCGAGGCGCTCCTCAGCCCCCGTACGATTGATATAGCTCCACCAGCCGCTCCACGCCCGTGATCACGTGCTCGCTCGGAGCCGCGTACGATAGGCGCACCCAGTCCGGTGTGAAGAACGCGGCGCCGGGGACGATCGCGACGTCGTGCTTCTCCAGCAGTGCCGCGGCGAACGCCGTGCCGTCGCCGCCCTGGTCCGTCGCGACGTTCGCGTACAGATAGAACGCGCCCCCCGGGTAGACGAATCTGAGCCCCGGTGCGACCTGGGCGGCCTTCACGACGGCATCACGCCGCGCCTTGAACTGCGCGACCATGTGCGTGATTGCCCTCTCCGCCGCTTCGACGTTCAACAGTGCCTCCAGCGCCGCGTGCTGCGACACCGCCG
>JBBSEY010000087.1:0-11525 GCA_038239265.1 Gemmatimonadales bacterium
CGATCGCCTGCCCGCGATCGATCCGCCCATCGGGATGATCGAATCGCTCCCGCACGCGCGCTCCCGTGCGTGGCAGCCGAATGGCGATCTGTTGCTCCTCTTCACCGATGGCGTCAGCGATGCGCGCAACCGCTTCGGCCTGCGGCTGGGTGAGCAGCCGGTGCTCGACATCGTCCAGCGTTACCGCACGGAGACCCCCGCTGCGATCGTGCAGCGCGTGTTCGAGGAGCTGTCCGAGCACACCGGTGAGGCCGTGCTGCGCGACGATCTCGCGGTGGTCATCACGCGCAGCTGACGGCGGCACGCATGCGGCCGCCGCCCATTCGCAAGAGCCTCGGCCAGCATTTTCTCACCGATCCGCGCATCCTCGCGCGCATCGCCGATGCGGTGGCGCTCACGAGCGCCGAGACGGTGGTGGAGATCGGACCCGGCCGCGGATCACTGACGGAGGCGCTGCTCGCGCGCGCCGCGAGAGTGGTCGCGATCGAGATCGATCCGAAGCTGGTTGCCCTCTTGCGCGAGAAGTACGCGAGTGAGCCGCGGCTTACGATCATCGAGGCCGACGTGCTCGACGTGAATCTCGGCGAGGTAGCCGAGGGTGCGTACGCGCTCGCCGGCAACGTGCCGTACTACATCACGACGCCAATCCTCTTTCAGGCGCTCCGCCACCCGCGCGCGCTTCGCTCGGTGCTCCTCGTGCAGAAGGAGGTCGCCGCGCGCATGGCGGCGCAGGCGGGCGCCGATGACTACGGGGCGCTGAGCGTGAACGTGCAGGCCGTGGCGGAGGTGGAGATGCTCTTTCGCATTCCCGCCGGGTCATTCAATCCGCCTCCGCGCGTCGACAGCGCGGTGGTACGCGTCACTCCGCGCGTGGTGCCGGTGATTCCGCCGGGACTCGAGGAGAAGTTCCGCACTTTCGTACAGGCGGCGTTCGCACTGCGTCGAAAGCAGATGCGACGTGTGGTGCGCACGGTGGCGGAGCGGAGCGCACCGGAGGCCGAGGCGGCCTTGGTAGCGAGCACAATCGACCCCAATGCGCGGCCGGAGACACTGAGCGCGGAGCAGTTCTATGTGCTGGGGAGAGCATTGCGCCTTTGGAACTGACTTCGGGCTCAGCGAGTCGGTCGTGCGCGCCCACCTCCAGCAAACACGCTACTCTCTATTCGACAACGCGAACGACAGCCGCTCGAGCTCCATCGCCATGTTCACAGTGTTGAGCGTCACATCCGCCGGCACGTGCAGCTGAATCGGAGCGAAGCTCATGATCCCCGAGATTCCCGCGGTTACCACCAGATCGACCACGCGCTGGGCCGCAGATGCCGGGACCGCGATCACCGCAATGTCCACCGGCTGCTCGCGATTGTCTTCGGCGAGCGCATCGATCGCGCGAACGGGAAGATGGTCGATGTTGCGCCCGATCTTCGAAGCGTCCGCATCGTAGAGGCCGACGATCCGAAAGCCGCGCTGGCGAAAGCCCTCGTACCGGGCGAGCGCGGCGCCGATTTTCCCGACGCCGACGATGATTACCCGCCACTCGCGCGTGAGCCCCAGGATGCGACGCATGTTTCGCGTAAGCTCGTCCACCTGGTAGCCCAAACCGCGCTTGCCGAAGGAGCCAAAAAATGAGAGATCCTTGCGCACCTGCGCGGACGTCGTCCCTCCGCGCGCGGCCAGCTCGTCACTGGACACGGTCGTGAGCCCCGCGGTCTCGAATTCCTCGAGGAAGCGGAGATAGAGCGACATCCGGCGGACGGTAGAATCGGCGATTCGCTTCAAGGGCACGGTGGCTTGTGAATTCATTCACAAGATAGGGCGACGGTTCCGCTCAGGCTAGATGAGTGCTCGCTCGCAACGCGCCTCCGCGGTTAACTTGTGTCCAATCATGCCAGTACACGTTTCTTCCGAAATCGGCCGGTTGCGCTCGGTGCTCGTGCACCTCCCCGGTCCCGAACTTCTCGCGGTCACGCCCGACACCCGAGAAGACTTTCTTTATGACGATATCATCGACCTCGAGAACGCGCGAAAGGAGCATCGTCGTCTCGTTGCGATCCTCGAACGCTTCACGACGGTCCTCTCGGTTCGCGACCTGCTCGCCGACGTCGTTTCCATCCCGGCCGCGCGCGATCTCCTCGTGCGCGAGACGCTCGACATCGTCCCCTCCGGCCCTCTCGCCAACAAGATCGAGGAGCGCAGCCCGGAAGAGCTCGTCGAGATGCTCATCGAGGGGGAGGAGGAAGAGCCCGGTCCCCTCGCGCGCTCGCTGAACGAGGGTGGCTACCTGCTTCCGCCGCTCCCCAATCTCTTCTTCACTCGCGACACCGCGATGGTGGTGGGCGACCACGTGATGATCGGCTCCATGCGTTACGCCGTGCGCTGGTCGGAAGAGCTCATCATGAAGCTGTTGTTCCTGCATCACCCGATGCTCGCCAACAAGGGAATTCTCTACGACGGCGCGGCCGAGCGGCGGCACAACTACACACTCGAGGGGGGCGACGTCCATCCCCTCCGTCACGACACCGTGATCATCGGCTTCAGCGAGCGATCGAGTCCGGCGGCCATCGATCATCTCACCGGCAAGCTCTTCGAGGAGACCGCGATCACCAACGTCATCGTCGTCGTGATGCCGAAGGAGAACACGGCCATCCATCTCGACATGATCTTCACGCAGCTCGATCGCGAGCTGTGCGCGGTGTACCCGCCACACTTCATCGGTCCGGAGCGGCTGCCGATTCTCTATCGCAAGAAGGGAAACGAGCACATGGAGGAGATGCCGAACGTCTTCGCAGCGCTCGAACATGTCGGACTGCGGATGACGCCGGTGTTCTGCGGCGGTACTCGTCGCTCCGTGCAGGAGCGCGAGCAGTGGGCGAGCGGATGCAACTTCGTCGCGATGCGCCCCGGCGTCATCCTCTCGTACTCGCGCAACGAGGCGACGATCATGGAGATGGAGAAGCATGGTTTCCGCGTCGTCTCCTCCGTCGATTTTCTCACCGGCGACGAGCGCGTCAAGGAGGGTGAGCGTGCGATCATCACCTTCGAGGGCTCGGAGCTCGTGCGCGCCGGCGGTGGCCCCCGCTGCATGACGCTCCCGGTGCATCGCGAGGACCCGTGGGATTGAGCGAGCACGGCATCGCGGCGCGGCCGGCCGAGACCCGGCTCACGGAGCGTGCGGTGGACTTCCTCGCGAATGGTGCAGCCGATGCAAAGGCACTGATCGAGCACGTGTGCCAGATGCCCGGCGCACCGGCGGTCGTCGCCGAGGCGATGGCGCTCGCGCTGTTCGCGCAACGCCCGGAGTTCGTGCGGTCGCACGATGGACGCTGGTCGCTCGCGCCGGAGCCGGGCGCCCACGCGCTGCCCCAGGCCGTCGCGCTGGACGCCGTGCGCGAGGATCGCCCGCGTTACGACGCGACCGTGCAACGCGACGAGCTCGCATCGCTCTCGTACGTGGTCGTCGACGTGGAGACGACGGGCTCGAGCCCGTGGAGCGGCGATCGCATTACCGAAATCGCGGCCATCGTGGTGCGCGATGGCGTCGTCGCGGAGCGCTTCGAGACGCTCGTGAATCCCGAGCGCTCGATTCCGCCGATGATCACCAGTCTCACCCAGATCAACTGGGAGATGGTCAAGAACGCGCCGCGCTTCCGGGACATCTGCGAGCGGCTCGTGGGCGTGCTCCAGGGGCACGTCTTCGTGGCGCACAATGCGGATTTCGACTGGCGCTTCGTGACGGCCGAGGTGCAGCGGGCGACGGGGCAGCGTCTCTCGGGACGGCGTCTCTGTACGGTGCGCCTCGCGCGGCGAGTGCTGCCACAGCTGCGTAGCCGACGCCTCGACTCCGTCGCGAGCTACTACGGCGTCGAGATCCTCGCGCGGCATCGCGCCGCTGGGGATGCGGTGGCGACGGCGCACGTGCTGCTCCGGCTCCTCGACGAGGCGCGAGACCGCGAGTGTCGATGCTGGGAGGATCTCCAGCGGCTGCTCGGCCAGAGCATGGCGAGGGGACCGCGGTCGCGCGGCGAGCGCGCAATGCCGCGTCCGATCGACAAGGACACCACCGCGTGAGCGCACCGCAGCCGCTGGTCGAGTCGCGCCTGATCGGATCGTTGAAGATCCACGCGCTGCAGGCGGGGGGGCAGAAGCTGGATGGTGGCGCGATGTTCGGTGTGGTGCCGAAGCCGCTGTGGGAGCGCCGCATTCCCGCCGACGAGCGCAATCGCATTCCGCTCGGCATGCGATGCATTCTCGTCGAGCACGACGACGGGCTCGTGCTCATCGACTGCGGCGCGGGAAACAAGGAGAACGAGCGCTTCCGCGGCATCTATGGCATCGAGAACGAGGGCGCAAATGGCAGGACCGCGCTCGAGGATGCACTGGCATACCTGGGTCACAGCACCGACGACATCAGGATCGTGATCGACTCCCATCTGCACTTCGATCACGGCGGCGGCAACAGCTATCGCGACGAGGCGGGTGCGGTGTGGCCGACGTTCGCCAAGGCGCGCTACGTCGTGCAGAAGGGGGAGCTCGACTTCGCGACGCACACCAACGAGCGCACGGCGGCAAGCTACCTCGCGCACAACTTTGCCCCCATCGTCGAGGCGGGGCTGTTCGATCTCGTCGACGGTGAGACGACGATCGTCCCCGGGATCTCGGTGGTTCCGACGCCCGGACACGTTCCCTATCACCAGGGGATCCTGATCGAGTCGCAGGGGGAGAAGGCGTTCTTCCTCGGCGATCTGGTGCCGACGGCGGCCCACCTGCCGCTCCCCTGGATCATGGGATATGACGTCGAGCCGCTGGTGACGCTCGAAACGAAGCGCCAAACGTTGGAGCGGGGGCTCCGGGAGGATTGGCTGCTTCTCTTCGAGCACGACGCGACGCACGCGTGGGGACGGGTGGCGCACGACGGGAAGGCGTATCACCTGGCTCCGTGAGCGCGGACCCGGGCGGGAGTTGACTTCTCCGCCGGTGGGCGTAAATTACGCCCTGACAATCAAGTAGAGCGAATCACTTCGCTCTCACCCTTCGGCCCTCGCGCTCAAGCGCGCCTGGTGTGCTGTTGGAGTCTCAGCCTTCGATGGACGCCCGCATGCGGGTGCTCATCGCGCGTCGCGGACTCCGGAGTGGTGTTCGCGATTTTTTTGTCCTTGTCGGAGATATCGCCCATTCAGGATAGCACCAAGCGCGTCCGCGTGAACCGCCAGATTCGCATTAGTCCGCTACGCGTGATTGCACCCGACGGCAGCCAGCTTGGAATTCTCGAGCTGGACACCGCGCTCGCTCAGGCAGAGGCGCAGGGGCTGGATCTGGTGGAAGTTGCTCCGCTCGCTCGTCCGCCCGTCGTTCGAATCATGGACTACGGCAAGTTCAAGTTCGAGCAGGCGAAGATGGCGCGGGTCGCGAAGAAGAAGCAGCATGTCATTCACCTGAAAGAGGTGAAGTACCGCCCCGGAATCGATGATCACGACTTTGCCACGAAGACGCGGCACGCTCGTCGATTCCTCGAGGAAGGGAACAAGGTGAAAGTCACGATGATGTTTCGCGGCCGTCAGGTCGCGCATCCGGAGCTTGGGAAAGACGTGCTCGATCGCGTCTCGGCGGATCTCGCGGACATCGGCAAGATCGAGGCGGATGCGAAGCTCGAAGGCAAGAACATGACAATGATCCTGGCGCCGAAGTAGGCTGCCTTACCGAAAGGGATTTCAATGCCGAAGATGAAGACGCACAAGGGCGCTGCGAAGCGCTTCAAGCTGACAGCGAGTGGGAAGGTCAAGCGCTTCAAGGCCTTCAAGAGCCACATCCTCACCAAGAAATCGTCCAAGCGGAAACGCAATCTGCGCCGCCCCGGTCTGATCGCGACCAAGGGTGACATCAAGCGCATGAAGCGCCTCCTGCAATCGTAAGGAGACCACTATGCCACGCGTAAAAAGCAACGTCGTCAGACTGAAGCGTAAGAAGCAGATCATGAAGGCGGCGCGCGGAGCATTCGGCGCACGCTCGAAGCTCTGGAAGGCCGCGAAGGAAAACGTGGAGCGCGGCTGGGTCTACGCCTATCGGGATCGCAAGAACAAGAAGCGCGAGTTCCGGAAGCTCTGGATCATCCGGATCAATGCCGCCGCGCACCAGCACGACATGAGCTACAGCGTCTTCATGCACGGCCTCAAGAAGGCCGGCGTCGAAGTCGATCGCAAGATTCTCGCGGATCTGGCGGTTCGGGATCCGTCGGCGTTCACGATGCTCGCGGAAAAGGCTCGCGCTGCGCTCACCGTAGCGGCCTGACGCTCGCACCACGTCGCCTTCGGCTCGATCAGCGGCGGCAGCGCGACCTCGTCGCCGCTGCCGCCGCTTCGTTTCTCCCCCCAGCACTCTTCTGACGAGATGTCCACGACCCTCGCGGATCTGGTCGCACAGCTCGATGCGTTTCGTGAGGCCACGCTCACGCAGCTCGCCGCGGCGGCATCGCTCGACGCGCTCGAGTCCGTGCGTGCGCAGTCCGTTGGGCGCACGCGCGGTGCGCTCAACGACTTCAAGGCGCAGCTGCCCAGGCTAGCAGGCCCCGACAAGCCGGCCTTCGGGGCGCGCTTCAACGCCGTAAAGGTCGAGCTCGAGGCGGCGATCGACGCACGCCACCTTTTGCTCTCTGCCTCCGCCCCCGCGGCCGTCGCGCTCGACCTCTCGATGCCCGCGCGCCGCCAGTGGCGCGGCGCCAGGCATCCGGTCACGATCGTGCTCGAGGAGATCGAAGGCATCTTCCGCGACCTCGGGTTTACGATCGCCACCGGCCCCGAGGCCGAGCACGAGTGGTACAACTTCGGCGCGCTGAACTTCCCGCCGGATCATCCCGCGATGGACATGCACGACACGCTCTATCTCGAGCGCGGCGGGCTTCTGCGCACGCACACATCGCCCGTGCAGATTCGCACCCTGCAGTCGTATCCGCCGCCGATCCGCATCATCGCGCCCGGGAACGTCTTTCGCCGCGACTTCTTCGACGCGTCGCACGCGCCGATGTTCGCGCAGATCGAAGGGATGGCAGTGGACGAGGGAATTTCCTTCGTCGACCTCACGGCCACGCTCGCGAATTTCGCGAACCGCTTCTTCGGCGAGACGAAGACGCGCTTCCGTCCCAGCTTCTTTCCCTTCACGGAGCCGAGTGCGGAGATGGATGTCGCGTGTCGCATCTGCAACGGCGCTGGGTGCGCGACCTGCAAGCAGACGGGGTGGGTCGAGATCCTCGGCTGCGGTATGATGCATCCCGCGGTGCTCGAATCCGCCGGCGTCGATTCGCACAAATATTCCGGATGGGCGTTCGGCATGGGGCCGGCGCGCATGGCGCTGCAGCGCTTCGGCATACCGGACATTCGCATCCAGTACGATTCCGACATCGCCTTCCTCGAACAGTTCGCGCAGTGAACGCATCGTACGAGTGGCTCAAAGCGATCGTCCCATTCGACTACACGCCGGAGGAGCTGCGCGATCTCATCACGGCGCGCTGCTGCCCCGTCGATGAGCTCGTGCGCCTTCGCGCGGATCTCGCGAGCGTCGTCGTTGGGCAGGTAGTCGAGGCGGGCGCACACCCCGACTCCGATCATCTCTGGGTCACGAAAGTCGACGCGGGAACGGGCGAGCTGCTCGACGTCGTGTGCGGTGCGCCGAACGTGAAGGTCGGCGCTAGGTATCCGTTCGCGGCGGCGGGGACCGCGCTCCCGGGCGGGCTCAAGCTCGAGAAGCGAAAGATCCGCGGCGCGACATCGAACGGCATGCTCTGCTCGGCGCGCGAGCTTGGTCTCGGTGAGGAGCACGACGGGATTCTCGAGCTCGACACCGCGCTGCCACCCGGCACGCCGTTTCTCGAGGCCATGCCGGTGGGGGACGTGCGCATCGTCATCGACGTCACCCCCAATCGCCCCGACCTGCTCTCGCACTTTGGCATCGCGCGCGAGATTGCCGCGGCGACCGGCGGCGCAGCGACGCCCCCGGCGCTCGCGGGCGCGACGGCGAAGGTCGCGCCCGCGGCGCGCGGCGATCGCGAGGGAAGCGCGGGGCCGGTTCGCGTCACGCTCGAGGATCCCGAAGGGTGCCCACGCATTGCCGGCGTCTTCATCCGCGGCGTGAAGGTCGGGGCAAGTCCCGCCTGGCTCGTCGCAAGACTCACCGCGGTGGGGAGCCGCTCGATCAACAACGTCGTCGACGCGACCAACTACATGCTCCATGAGGTGGGGCAGCCGATGCACGCGTATGACGCATCGCTGCTCGCCGGGCCTGCGATCGTCGCGCGCCGCGCACGCGCGGGGGAGACGCTGCGCACTCTCGACGGCGTCGAGAGAAAGCTCGATCCGTCGATGACCGTGATCGCGGACGCCGAGCGCGCGCAGGGAGTGGCGGGAGCGATGGGCGGAAGCACGAGCGAGGTGAGCGACGCGACGACGGACATCTTTCTCGAGGTCGCGTACTTCGATCCGGCGAGCATTCGCCGCACGCGCCGCGCGCTCCAACTCTCGACGGACGCGAGCTATCGCTTCGAGCGCGGCATCGATATCGAGGGAGTGCCTCGTGCGCTCGAGCGCGCCGCGCAGCTGCTCATCGCTGTCGCCGGCGGGAGCGTCGAGGGCGCGCCGGTGGATCTCTACCCGCTTCCGCGGCACGCACTCACTATCGCGATCGACAGCGCGCGCGTCGCCAACCTCCTCGGCGACCCGGTCGCGGAGCCCGAGATCGCGAGGCTGCTCGCGCCCGTCGGCTTCACCGTCGGTGCCTTCGCGAATGCGCGCGCGTCCGTGACCGTGCCCACGTGGCGGCCGGATGTCACGCAATCCGTGGATCTCATCGAGGAGATCGCACGCCTCCGCGGCTACGATTCTTTCTCGACGGAGCTGCGCCCCTTCCGGCGCGGCACTGTTCCCGATTCGCCGCTCGCCGTGCTCACGCGGCGCGTTCGGGAGCTGTGCGTGTCAGGCGGTCTCCTCGAGGCGCTCTCGATGCCTTTCGTGCGGGGCGGCGATTCGTCGCACGTCAAGCTCGCGAATCCGATGTCGGAGGATGAGGGCTATCTCCGCCGCGATCTGCTCGAGACGCTCGGCAAGCGCGCGGAATACAATCTCGCGCAGCGGCATCGCGACATCCGCCTCTTCGAGATCGGGAGCGCATTCGCGCCTTCCGCGGAGGGACTTCCGCGCGAGGAGATGCGGGTGGCGGCGCTCGTCATGGGCCACCGGCATCCGCCGCACTGGTCCGATGCGAGCACCCCCGACTTCGACGAGTGGGACGCAAAGGGACTCGCGGAGATCGTCGCCGCAGCGGTTGGTGGCGCATCACAAGTGGAGCTGCGCGACTCCACGAAGAGCGACGTGCTTTGGGAGATCGCGATCTTCGGCGAGGCGCGCGGTGTCGTGCGCCGACTCTCGCTCGATGCACCCGTCTGGGCACCCGCGGCCTTCGGCGTCGAGTTTAACCTCGTGCGCGTGTCGTCCGCGCCGGTCGCGCCTCCCGGGCAGTCGAAGCTCGCGCACGCGGAGCTTGGCGCGCCCGCGTCGCCATTCAAATTTCGACCGTTCCCGTCGACGCCATCGACGTTCGTCGACATCGCATTGCTTGTACCCAACGACCTGGCGGCATCGCGCGTCGAAGCCGTGATCCGCGAGGCGAGCGGCGAGCTGCTCGAGTCGCTGAGCCTGCTCAGCGAGTATCGGGGCGCGGGAATCGCCGAGGGCTTCCGATCCGTCGCGTGGCGATTGACCTTCCGTCACCCGGAACGCACTCTACGTGACAAGGAAGTGGCCGGCCGTCGCGACAAGCTTTTGAAAACTCTGGAGGGAGAGCTTGGTGTCAGACAGCGAACGACCTGACCTGGTCGCGTTCGAGGCGCTCGAACATCTGATCCAGGCGCTCGCAGACGAGATGGCCGGCTGGCGGCGCCGAGCGCACGAGGCGGAAGCCAAGGTGAAGGCCGTGCCCGCGACCGGAGGTAAGGCCGGCGCCGCAGCACTCGAGAAGGAGAATCGTGAACTCCGCGAGCGTCTCGAGGCGGCGCGCCTTCGCACCAAACAGCTTCTCGAGAAGCTGCGCTTCCTCCGTCAACAGCAGGAAACGGAGGCGCACCGATGAGCCGCAAGTCTTCGGTCAAGGTGACGATTGTCGGGGAGGAGTACACCATTCGTAGTGATGAGCCCGCTGAGCACACGAGGGCGGTCGCGAAATACGTGGACGAGGTGATTCGGGGAGTCATGAACGCGGGTGCGACGGTCGAGTCGCACAAAGCTGCCATCCTTGCGGCGCTCCAGATTACCGACGAGCTCTTCAAGTCCCGCGACGGGCGCGAAGAGCTCGGAGACCGAATGCGAACCATCTCCAGCGAGATTCGCAGGCTCCTCCCGCCGGGCAAGCGGGGCGGCTGACGCCGTTTCCCACCGCTGGGTCTGGCCTTTCTCGCCAACTTCCCCTAATTTCTGTGAAGTTGCACCGCAACGCGTAGAGTCAAGCTATCGTTGCGGTTAGCCTCGTTTGGCTCACCCGGTTTGGCGTCTGGCGACGCTGGGGTGTGCCGCAGGAGCGGGCGCCCGACGTGAGTGTTGGATCGGCTGCGCAGTAGCCTTCGCGCTGACTTTGCGCGCGTGGCGGTGTTTACCCGGAGTTCGCGACGTAACCGTCGTGTGGAGCCATAGATACATATGAACCAGATGATCATCTATGCCGCGCTGGCTTTTGGCATCATCATCGCCGGCGCGGTGTCTTTTTTTGCAGGACGATCGGCGGGGCGCCGTACGGAGCACGCCGCGCAGGTGGCCGCCAAGGCCACCGCGGAGGAAACGTCGAAGCGGTTGATCGACGAAGCCACGCGAGAATCAGAGGCGCTGCGCAAGGCGGCCGTCGTTTCCGGAAAGGAAGAGACGATCAAGCTCCGCGAAAGCTGGGAGGCGGAAGCCCAGAAGCGTCGCGACGAGATCGAGCGCGGCGAGCGGCGTGTTCAGGAACGCGACACCAATCTCGATCGCAAGCTCGACGTCCTCGACCAGCGCGAGAAGGAGGTCGGTCGCCGTGTGACGGACATCACGCGGCGCGAGAGCTCCGTAGTCGAGCGCGAGGGGGAGATCGACAAGCTGACGGCGGAGGGGCGGCGGCGGCTCGAGCAGCTCGCCGGAATGTCCGCGCACGAAGCCAAGGCCGAGATGATCAGTCGCCTCGCCGACGAGGCGCACGCGGACGCGGCGAACCAGCTGCGCGAGATACGCGAAAGCGCGAAGCGGAACGCGGATCGCGAGGCGAAGAAGATCGTGGCTCTCGCGGTGCAGCGGATCGCGTCCGAACACACCTCGGAGATCAGCGTCTCCTCGGTCTCTCTTCCGAACGACGAGATGAAGGGGCGCATCATCGGACGTGAGGGGCGAAACATTCGCGCCTTCGAGCTGGCGACAGGGGTCGACGTGATCATCGATGACACGCCGGACACTGTGGTGGTGTCGTGCTTCGATCCCGTGCGGCGAGAGGTGGCACGTGTGGCGCTCTCGAAGCTCGTGGCCGTCAAC
>JBBSEY010000088.1:0-11341 GCA_038239265.1 Gemmatimonadales bacterium
CGCCGCGGTCGACACCGCGGACCACGCCGCCCACTGTCCGATCGCCGCGCCGCGTTCCTCGCCGGCGAACGCCATGTCGAGCATCGCCAGACTATTGGGCACGAGGAGCGCCCCTGCCGCGCCCTGGACCACGCGCAGCGCGACCAGCGTGAACAGGCTCGGCGCCAGCGCGCAGCCCCCTGAGGCGATCGCGAACGCCACGCAGCCGATCGCGAACACACGCGCACGTCCGAAACGATCGCCGAGCGCGCCGCCAAGGAGCATTAGTGCGCTGAGGGTGAGCAAATAGCCGTTGATCACCCACTGCAAGCCGACGACGCCGACGTGGAAGTCTCGCGCCATCGCGGGGAGCGCCACGTTCACGACGCTACTCTCGAGAAATACGGCGCTCGATCCAAGCACGGAGCCCGCGACGACCCAGCGCCCGGGAGCGGAATGGAGCTTGAGCGGGGTCATGGCGTAATTTGCCTGACGAACCGTGTCGGACAAATGCCGACAGCCCCACCGATCGCCACTCGTTTCGTCTTCCTGGTCGACGCCGAAGTGGTCCAGCGGTCGGCAGTGCGCTACGACGTCGCGCCCTGGCGCGAGGCGCTGCTGCCAGTGCGCTGGACGCGCGGGGCAGAGTCCGCGGGCGCGCTCGGTCCGTCGTCACCTGGTTGTCGGGCGATGCCTGACGGAAAGCCTTGATCCGCACGATGCCACATCCGACGCGTTGACTTAGTATGCCGGCGGACATAGCGTTCTCAGTGTGCACTTTGGGCCACTCAGAAGCACCGGTGGTGGTCCCCCAGACATAGTTGGCGCTTCCGGCGACGCCCGTTCCCAGTCCCAGGAACACGAATGGCGTCCCTCGCCCAGCCCGTCGCCGGAGACTCGCTTTCCACGTCGGCCGAAGCGCTCTTGCCGGCGCAGCGCACCAGCCTCATTCGCGTGCTCATCGCGGACCTTCACGCCGTCGCCCTGCTCCACGTTCGTGCAATGCTTGCAGGCGCGCGGGATGTGACCGTGGTAGCCGAGTCAGCGCCCGCGCACTCCGCGGCGCTCGCGGTGCGCCTTGGTCCGGACGTGATCATCACCGAGATGACTGACTCCGATGCGCACGGTCTGGCCACCATTCGGGGACTCGCCGGCGCGACCGCGAGGGCGCGAGTGCTCGTCGTGAGTGCGCGCCCCGAGGCGGAGTGGCTGCTCGCTGCGCTGGACGCCGGCGCGTCCGGTGCAGTCTCCGCCCATGCCACCCGGAGCGAAGTGCTCACGGCCGTGCGCGCTGTCATGAACGGACAGATCGTGCTTCACCGCAGCGCGGTTCGCGCGCTCACCGCGCGCGCGCGCGAGGTGGAGTCGACGCCGGGCTCGGCTGGGGGAGAGTCGTTTCAGAAGCTCGCCCGCCTCACCGGTCGCGAGCAGTCGGTGTTCAGGATGACCGCCGAGGGATACAGCGCGCCGGAAGTAGGTGCGCGACTCCTCATCAGCAAGAAGACGGTGGAGACCTACAAGAAGCGTATCGGAGAGAAGCTCGGCTTCTCCCACCGGTCGGACTATGTGCGATTTGCGCTCCAGGTGGCCGTGCTCTCGGCGTCACGCGCGCAGATGGAGGAGTGACGGATGAAGGCGCTCGTATACGGCGGCCCGGGAAAGATGGCCGTCGAGGAGAAGCCGAAACCCGCGCTCGTGGATCCCGGCGACGCGATCGTGCGGATCACGAAGACGACCATCTGCGGCACCGATCTTCACATTCTCAAAGGGGATCTTCCGAGCTGCGCCCCCGGGCGCATTCTCGGCCACGAGGGTGTCGGCATAGTCGACTCGATCGGCAGCAACGTGACGACCTTCAACGTCGGCGACCGCGTGCTGATCTCCTGCGTTTCCTTCTGCGGCAAGTGCTACTACTGTCGCCGCAACATGTATTCACACTGCACGACCGGCGGCTGGATACTTGGCAATCAAATCGATGGCACTCAAGCGGAGTTCGTTCGCATTCCGTACGCGGACACCGGCCTCTATCCAATCGAGAAGGGAGCGGACGAAGAGGCGCTCGTGATGCTGAGCGACATTCTGCCGACCGGCTTCGAGTGCGGCGTGCTGAATGGGAAAGTGACGCCGGGAGCGAACGTCGCGATCGTCGGATCGGGACCGATCGGGCTCGCAGCCCTGCTCACGGCGCAGTTCTATTCACCCGCGGCGTTGATCGTGATCGACCTCGATGACAACCGTCTCGCGGTCGCGAAAGAGTTCGGCGCGACGGCGACGATAAACAGCACCGAAGGAAAGGCGGCAGACGCCGTAATGGCAATGACCGGCGGCCGCGGCGTAGACACGGCAATCGAAGCCGTGGGGATTCCAGCGACCTTCGAGCTGTGCGAGGCGCTGATCGCACCCGGCGGCACGATCGCGAACATCGGCGTGCACGGGAAAAAGGTCGAGCTCCATCTGGAGCGCCTCTGGGACCGCAACATCACGATCACCACGCGACTCGTCGACACGGCGAGCACGCCGATGCTGCTCGAGGTGCTCCGCTCGAAAAAGATCGATCCGAAATTGCTGATCACGCACCGGTTCAGCTTCCAGCACATCCTCGAGGCGTACGACACCTTCGGTCACGCTGCGGACACCAAGGCGCTCAAGGTGATCATCGAGGTGTGAAGATCGAGTGTGCCCGGCGCGGTCGGCGCACACTCAGTGCATCGCCGGGTTGATCAGCGTGCGCGCAGGCTCGAAGTCGTCGCCGCCCGAGTTGGGCTCCGCGGTGATGATGATGATCGAATCGTGCAGTGGGTCGACGAAGATGTACTGGCCGCCGTGTCCCTCCGCGGCGTATGCCCCGGGAACCGTCACGCTCAACCACCACAGAAAACCGTAGCCGCCCGATCCTTTTCCCGGATTGCTCCAGTTCTTGTGCGAGTTCGCAACCCACTTCGCCGAAACGACCTGCTTGCCGTCCCAGCACCCGCTGTTGAGGAAGAGATAGCCGATGCGGGCCATCTCGTCCGCAGTGAGATTGAGTCCGGCGCCCCCGGCGTTCACCCCCTGCGGATCCGTGGACCACTCGAGCAAGGGGAGGGTGAAGCCGAGCGGCTGGAACAGATTCTCGTTCGCAAAGTCCACCGTCCGCTTGTGCGTCACCCGGCTCAGGATCGTGGAGAGCAGATGCGCATTCCCCGAGCTGTAGTTGAATTTGGTGCCCGGATCCGCGTTCATCGGCTGCCGAAGAATTGCAACCGCCCAGTTGGGCTGATAGTCGAGATACTCGGAGCCGTGCCCCTCCATCCAGTTGAGCCCCGACTGCATGGTGAGGAGATTGCGAATCGTGATGCGCGCCTTGCGTGGATCCACCGAATCGCCGCGTGAGGCGAATTCCGGAATGAGTGGCACCACCGGCTAGTCGACGCTACGCAGAAGCTTTCGGTCGAGCGCGATCCCGGTGAGAATCGATACGATGGTCTTGGTCGCGGAGCGCAGCTCGTAGCGCGAGGCGGAATCCTTGCCGTGGTAGTAGCGCTCGCCGACCACATATCCGTGCCGGACGATCATGGCCGCATACACGTTGGCGGGGAGTGTTCCGAACTGCGCGAGCGCACTGTCCAGCATCGCCGAATCCACATTCTGTGTGGCGGGCGACGAATGGCGCCATCCAGCCGTCGGCCAATAGTCGCGCGGAATCGGGCACTGCTGCGCACGAGCGGGCACGCCGACGAACAGACAAACGAGCAGACAAAGTAATGGCTTCATGCCTCTCCTCTGCGTGAAAGAAGCGCTGGGAAGTACGCACATTGGTGCTTCCATCAGCCTTCATCTACAGGCGAGACGAGGAGAAGTTGCACAGTGAGCGAACGAGCGTGGGATGCAAAAAAGGGAGCGACATCGCTGTCGCTCCCTTTCTCATCATCGCGCACTGCGGGCTACATCACCCGCATTCGCTGAATCCGCAGACGTGGCACTTCACGCATCCCTCCGCGAACTCGAGCTGCGATCCGCAGTCAGGGCACGTCCCAATGAACGATTCGCTGCCGCCGCCGTTCGCGGACTCGAAGGTCATCTGAATCTGATTCGCCGGCGGTCCGCTCACCGTGATCTGCTCGAGCGCCGGGATGCCACTCGCGGGGCCGATCCCCGAGGTGTGATCCGCAAGGAGCTCCTGCTGCACTCCCTGCTTGTCGCGGAACCACTCCTCGAGCGCGAGGCCGATCGCATCCGGCATCGAGAGCACCTTGTTCGGTCCGAGCCCTACCGCGCGATCCGAGCTGATGCCGCGGAGCTGGCGGTGGATCTGCATGAGCGGAATGCCGGAGCGAAGGGCAAGCGAAATGAGACGTCCCACCGCTTCCGCGTCGGCCATCGCCGCGCCGCCCGCCTTGCCGAGCGTGACGAACACCTCGAACGGCTGCCCGCGATCGTCTTCGGTGATGTGCACGAACATCACACCGAGCGGCGTCTCCTTGCGAATCGACGTCGAGCGGAGCTTGTCCGGACGCGACCGCTTTGCTCGGCGCTGCAGATTCTCCGCCTCACTCTCGTAGAGCGCGCGCTTCAGCCGTTCGATCTCTACGCTCGACTCTGCGAGGGTGCCGTGAAGCTCGCCGAGCTCGCGCTTCGAATCCGTCGCCGCGCCATCGCGCACCGAGGCCGCGTGCTCCGTGGCGCCGGTGGAGAGTACCTGGTTGTCACGCGAGCCATCGCGGTACACGGTGACACCCTTGCATCCGAGCTCGTAGGCGAGCTCGTAGATCGTACGGACGTCTTCCTTCGTGGCCGTGTGCGCGAAGTTCGTGGTCTTCGAAATGGCGGAATCGCAATGCGTCTGAAAAGCCGCCTGCATCTTGATGTGCCACTCGGGCGCGATCTGATTGGCGGTGACGAACACGCGCTGCCAGCGGGCGGGCACTTCGTTGTGCTCGACGGTGCCGGTCCGCGCGATCCTGTCGACGAGCGCCTCGCTGTACCACCCCTCGCGCTTCGCAATCTCGACGAAGTCGTCGTTCACATCCGGCATCATGACGCCGGCCTGATTGCGCATGAACGCCACGGCGAAGAGCGGCTCGAGGCCGGAGGAGCAGCCGGCGATGATCGAGATCGTGCCCGTGGGCGCGACAGTGGTGACGTTGCAGTTGCGAAGCATCTGCATCGGGCGAACGCGCTTTCCTTCCCCATCGCGCGCGCACGTCTCGTCGGGCCCCCAGATCGAGCGCGCCCACTCGGGGAACGGCCCACGCTCGTTGGCGAGCCGCTCGCTCTCGCGCTTCGACTCGACATCCAGGAACTCCATGACCTTGCGTCCCATCTCGACGCCTTCCGGCGAGTCGTACGGGATCGCGAGGCGCACCAGCATGTCCGCGAAGCCCATTACCCCGAGGCCGATGCGGCGAATGCGCTTCGAAAGCGAATCGATCTCCGGGAGCGGATACTTGTTGACGTCGATGATGTTGTCGAGGAAGTGCGTGGACAGGTGGATGTCGCGCTTGAGCGCGTCCCAGTCCATGCGGCCATCGACCACATAGTACCCCAGGTTGATACTTCCGAGATTGCAGACGTCGTAGGGGAGGAGCGGCTGCTCGCCGCACGGATTGGTCGCCTCGTAGGGACCGAGGTGGGGAACCGGGTTGAAGCGGTTGGCCTCGTCGATGTAGAAACAGCCGGGCTCGCCGGTGCGCCACGCTCCCTCGATCATGCGGTCCCACACCATCTTCGCGTCGAGCTGCCCCGTCACTTCCTTCGTGACGGGATCGATCAGATCGTACGACTCACCGGCGCGCAGCCTCTCGATGAACTGCGCGGTGACGGCGACGGAGATGTTGAAGTTCACGATCTGCGTAAGGTCTTCCTTGCAGGCAATGAACTCCATGATGTCCGGATGATCGATGCGCAGAATTCCCATGTTCGCGCCACGACGCGTGCCGCCCTGCTTCACCGCATCCGTAGATGCATCGTAGAGCTTCATGAAGGAGATCGGCCCCGATGCGACACCGGTGGTCGAGCGCACCATGGAGCCCTTCGGACGCAAACGCGAAAAGGAGAATCCGGTGCCGCCCCCCGACTGGTGAATGAGCGCCATCGAGCGGAGCGTGTCGTAGATTCCCGTCTGCCCATTCGAGAGCGAGTCGTCGACCGGGAGAACGAAGCACGCCGAGAGCTGGCCGAGGGGGCGGCCGGCGTTCATGAGCGTGGGGGAGTTGGGCTCGAAGCGACGCTCCGTCATGAGCCGATAGAACTCGTCCGCCACCGCCGCCGTCGCCCCCTCGCTCGCGCCGTATCGCCGATCCGCCTCAGCCACCACCGTCGCGACTCGCCAGAAGAGGTCCTCCGGCTGCTCGGTTGGCGCGCCGGTCTTGTCCTTTACGAGGTACCGCTTTTCGAGGACAATCCGCGCATTCTTGCTGAGCGCAGTGGGTACGGCGGGGCGAGCGGCGTGGGTCATGATGGGGAAACTCCTTGTCGAAACGAGATGCTGAAATGTAGCGGAAGCTGGGCGGGCGGCGGGTGGTGCGGAGAGAGCCAAGCGGACGAGCGAGCGGAGTGAAAAGGCGGTGCGAAAAATTCTGCGTGATGGCGTGGGGGCGGACAATACGAGCGATCGTGATTCCGCGCAAGGCGTTTCGTAACTAATTGCAGGTCAGCGCGTTACGCTATCCACATCACAAATGCGAAGCGGCGGGGGATCATCAACATTCCCTCCACAATCGCGCGCCCCGGCGCAAGTCACTAACCGGTTACACTCCCCTTCCTTCCCCGCTTCTTCCTCCCAACTCACGACGCAGCATACGCTTCCAACGTAACCAGCGCTGTGCTCGCCAGCGCTCCGCCTCCCCTGGTCCGCCAATCATTTCACGCCCCTAATCTCAGACCTTGCCCGCTTTCACGTGCCTGTCAACGGGTATTTTCCCGCCCGATAATCAGCCTGCAACGATAGGTAGCTCTCCACCGTTCGCCGAATCCGCTCGGTGATCTCCGACGTCGCCTCCCGTGCCACTCGCGCCGGCACTCCCAGCACCACGCTCCGCGGCGGGATGCGCATCCCCTCGCGACACACCGCCCCCGCACCCACCAGCGATCCTGCGCCGACCACCACCCCGTTCAGCAGGATCGCCCCCATCGCGATCAGGCAGTCATCCTCCACCGTGGCGCCGTGCAGCACCGCGCGATGCCCGATCGACACGCGCGCGCCGATCCTGAGCGGCACTCCCGTGTCGACATGGAGCACCGCCCCGTCCTGAACGTTCGTGTCCGCGCCGATCGTGATCGCCGCACTGTCCGCGCGAATGACGGCCGTCGGCCACACGCTCACGCGCGAGCCCAGCGTGACCTCGCCAATGACGATGGCGCTGGGATGGATGTAGGCGCTGGGATCGATGCTGACTGGGCTCACGGTACGCTCATGCGCTGGAGGAAAATCTCAGAACGAGAAGCCGAGGCGGACGTACATGCTCGCGGCGGGCACGGCGAGCCTGGAGTGATTCACCACCGGCGCGGCGACTCCTATTCGCAGAACGTACGGCACATCGTACGGCACCGCGAGAGTGATCCCGAGCTCCGCTCCTGCGCTCGCGATCCAGTGATCGCCGAGCGTCCCTCGCACGCTGCGGCCACCGCTCGAACTCCCCGCGTCCGCGAACGCCGAAAGCGACGTCCGATCGAGGAACACGGGCCAGAGCCCAAAGCCGTGCTCGGGGCGCGTGAACGGCAGACGATACTCGATCGAGCCCGCAACGATGTGCGTGCCGCTCTCGACTCCCACCGGAAAGCCGCGCACACCAAACGCGCGCCGCGAGCCCAGCGAGATGATCGGGAGTGCCGAGATGTCCGCGCCACTCGTGCCGCCGAGGTCGAACTCGTTCTGCTCGGTGCCGTCCGACGCGCCGCCGGCCGCGCGCAGTGCGACCACGTGGTGCGCCCACGCGCCCACGTCGAGCGACTTGTACGCCGCGACCTGCGCCGAGATGTTCTTCGACGCCATCGCACCGCTGCCCTCGAGCCACTTGAGCCGTCCGGTCGCCGAGATCGAGACGCCGTCCTCGGGCGAGATCGAGAGCGTCGGCTGCTGGATGTTCGTCCACCCCGCCGACGATGACGCAATCCAGTAGCGGCGCGAGGGATTTTCGAGCCCCACGATCATGTTCACGAGCGCCGCCGGGTCCGTCGTGTACTCGCGCTGCTCGAGCGTGCCGTAGATCGACAGATAGGCGTTCGTGCGCACGCGCGGGCGGCTGATCGTCATCCCGAGATCGAGGTCGCGCGTGCGCCGAAAGAGAGCACCCACGAAGCCCCCCGCGCTGTCCACCGCGCGGTAGTCGTCCCAATACTGTCGGGCATCCGCCTGAATCACCGGCTGCCCGAACCCGGCGTACCGATACGTGATCTCGCCCGTATGCTGCGAGTGCACGAAGTCGATGAGCACGTCGGCGGCGTACGCGTGCCTGCCGACGATATCGTTTCCGCTCGTGTACGCGCCTGCGGTGTAGTCGCCGAAGTCGTTCTGGCCGACCAGCGGAAGCCAGTAGCGCGGGAGGAGCGAGTGCCATGGCGAGTAGTCGTGCGCGCGCGCGCTGCTCGAGGGCGCGAGCGGAGGTGCGGGCATCGTATCAGCCTTCGCCATGCGCACCGCTCCGCCAGTCGGTCCCACCAGCGCGCGCGCGAGCGGCGCGATGCCGACGTGAAAGCCGTCGCTCTCCCAGCGAACCGCGGCGATCGACTTCTCGTCCGGCGAGATCGACGGCCAGTAGACGCCGGTCGTCGAGTTCGTGAGGCGGAGACTGATGTCCCCCGGAAGGCCGCGCGTGCCAACCGCGTAGAGCTCGGAGACCCCCGTCCGATCCGACGCGTACACGATCGCCGCATCGTTGAGCGCCCACTCCGCCTCGGAGTTCGACGCGTGATCCCGCACCAGCGAGCGAAGGACGTGCCCGATCGTGTCGAGCACGACGATCTCGGTGAAGCCGCCGCGCGTCCATCGCGTGGCCGCGAGGCGATTACCGTGGCGCGACCACTTGGGCTCCGCCCACTGCGTATCGGGCGACGCCGCGGCGATCACGCGCATCGACGAGCCGTCGGGGCGCACGCGCACGAGCGCCCGCCCCACTGGCGTCGATTGCACCGCCACCAGCTCGCCATCCGCTCGCGCATCCACCTCGGCGAGCCGCGCCGCGTGCGTCAGCCGCGTTACCCGGCCCTCCTTCTCGCGATAGAGATCCGAGCGATCCCGATACGGATCGGTGAGATCGAGCTGTGAGTACACCACCGACCCGTCGCGCAGCGGCACGTTCGGCGATACGCCGTTGCGGCGCGAGAGCCGCTCCCTCTTTCCCGTCGCATCGATCCTCTCGAACGCCGGCGATTCCCTGCCGTTCGACGCGGAATAATAGAGCGAGCCATCGCTTCCCCAGCGCGGATAGCCGACGAAGTAGCCGCCCGTCGTCACGTCGCGCCAGTCATCCATCGGCACGCGCGCCGCGGGCGCACCACTCACCACGGAGTCGCGCCACGCGCGCCACGCCTCGCTGTACGAGATGCCGAATCCCTGCCTCGCCTGGTGATTCAGCAAAAAGGGAATCGTCGCGCCGCTCGACGTCTCGACGAACTTTGCGATCGCCGGCGCTCCGCGCGTGCGCGCGAGATAGTCCATGAACAGCGCGCCCTCGCCGTACGCGATGTCCCCATTCGGATAGCGCGTCGTCGACAGGCTCCACTTGTCGATGCCGAGCAACCCGTGCTCGCGCGCGGTCGACGCCACGATCATCTGCTCGTAACTCCCCTCCACTCGGCCGAAGCCCGTGAGATCGCTCTCGAAGTAGACGGCGAGTCCCTCCGTCACCCACGCCGGCTGGTACAGATTGGGGAAGAGCGCCGGCGAGCGGCCGAAGACGTGCTGCGCAACGCGCCACCAGCCGCGCGTGCGATCGAGATGGAAGACGTGCGTGAGCTCGTGCGCAATGACCAGCGAGAGCCAGTCATCGTAGTAGCGAAGCGAGAGATCATCGAGCGGAGGATGCGCATAGACGACGATGCGATTCGTCGGAAACGGCGTCGTCGATCCGTTCGCGAAGTCGACGTTGTCCGCCACGACGAGGTCTATCGGTCCACGCGGCACGTGCAGCTGCGAAGCGAGCTTCGCGTACGCAATCTCCGCGCTGGTGGCGGCACGCCGGGCCGCCGGCTCCAGCTCGGGCGTGAAGTGGATGTGAAAGTGCTTCGTATCGATCGTGCGCCAGTGGGCATTGGGGATCACCTGCGCCGCCGCTGGCGACAGCGCGCACGCGAGAAGCAGTCCGAGCGCGGCCAGCGCGCGCCCTGCGTTCATCGCGCGGGCAACGTCCGAAAGTAGCTCTCGAGCCCCTCGACGATGGCGGTTGCGTACAGCTTCTGGAACTCGGGGGTGCGCAGCGCGTTCTCCTGCTCGGGGATCATGAGAAAGGCGCCCTCGCAGAGCACGGCCGGCATCCACGTGGGGCGCGCCAGACGCAGGTTGTCGTAGTTGATGCCGAGATTGCGGAGCCCCATGCGCGCGACC
Organism: Gemmatimonadales bacterium; assembly: GCA_038239265.1. GTDB lineage: Bacteria > Gemmatimonadota > Gemmatimonadetes > Gemmatimonadales > Gemmatimonadaceae > FEN-1250. The sequence continues at coordinate 10,502 of JBBSEY010000088.1, forward strand.
ATCGCGCGCTGGAGCTCGCGCGCCAGCGGCACCGAGTGCGAGCGGAAGTAGTACGCGCCCGTGCCGTTCGAGATGAACGGATTGATCCCGTCCGGGAGCGCATTGAGGTGGATCGAGACGAGCGCGTTTGCGTTCGCCTTGCGCGCCATGATCGGGCGATCGCCGAGCGGAACGGGATCGGCGGTGGTGCGCGTCATGAAGACCCTCGCGCCGCGCGATTCGAGCATCTGCTCCACCACGAGCCCGATCGCCAGTGTCGGCACGGCCTCGTACAACCCTGTCGGTCCTGTCGCGCCGATTGGCGGATGCCCGGGATCGATCGCGATCGTGAGACCGCGCAATGGCGAGACGGGATCGACGCGCGGCGGCCTGCGCACGCGAAGCACGAACGCGCCGTTCTGCCAGAAGGCGAGATAGCCGTACGATGGTTGCGACAGCTGGAGCGCGAAGTGCCCGCGGTCGCTCGCCTCCTGCGTCCATCGCGCCTCGCGCACGAGCGAGTCGTTCGCGCCGTAGTTCACGATGTCCGTGTTGATCATGGTGTCGTAGAGCGTCACGGTGAGCTCGTTGCTCCCTTCCTCCACGAAATACGCGGGGCGGGTGGCCATCGGCACTACGAGATCGACCCACTCCGGCTGCGATACGAGTCGCGCATTTCCCGCCACGCGCTTCACCGGCAGCCAGCTGCCTGGAAGCGGATGCAGATCCGCGGACGACACCCACACCTCGAGCTTCGAATCGAGACGCACGCGCGAGAAGTCGCCGCTCTTCCCCGTGACCGCGAGCGCAGTGCCGGGGAGCAGGAACCACTTGTACGTGCCGCCGGGCACCGGTCGCCCG
>JBBSEY010000089.1:0-11318 GCA_038239265.1 Gemmatimonadales bacterium
CGGCGACGAAGGATCCGTTAGCGCGCTCGGCCGCACCCTCACCTGGAGCTCGCGCGTAGTGAGCCGGAAGGGGCGCAACGTCAGCGTGACGATCTCTCCGCGCCGTGGCAATACGCGCATCCGCATCGACGAGCGTATGGGGCAGCTCGCCGGCGGCCTCTATGGCGGCATCGTCGGCGGCACATCGAGTCTCGCCGTGTTGGCCTTCGCGTCGGTCGCGCACGCGACGAACTGGTGGCTGCCGGCAGTCGCTGCCGGTCTCGCTGTCGAGATGACGACGTTCGGCATCGCGCGCACGATCATCGGCGTGATCAAGGGGAAGCGACGCAAGCAGCTCGAGGCTCTTCGCGAAACGCTCGAGGCCGAGGTTCGCGAATCGATCGCAGCCGGCCCTCACGCAGACACACACTGAACGACCGTCGATCGATGCGCGTCGAACGCGCCCACGGCCGCCGCGTAACAATGTTTTACCGGTCCGAGGCCCCCACGGCGGTGAGAAACCCGTTAGATTACTGAACTGTATTCAGGAGACGCGTGTGAAGGAGTTCGAGTTCGAAGACGCCGGGCGCACTTTCAGCTGTTTCGTTGAAAAGCAGTCCGTGGCGCATCCAACGGATTGGTGGTGGTTCACGGTGTCGAACGACACACGTAACCGCTACGCCCCGTTTCGCGCGGAGCCAACGGATACCCCGGCCAACGTAAAGAGCCGCATCCTCTCGTACCACGAGGAGCTCCTGGCCGGTCGCGCCCGACCGCGTACCACGTCGTGGCAGCGCCAGCGCCCCGCAGGGGCCGCCGTCCCCGCAGCTCCGGCTGCGGAAGCGACCGCTGCAGACGCGGAAGGCTGAGCATGAGCGAGGAGCTGCCCCCGGCACTCACCAAGGCTGAATGGGCAGCCCTCGAACGTGCGGGACGCAATCATTCGTCCGACGAGATCGAGTCGCTCATCACACGACTTCGCCATCTCAAGCGGTACCGCGCGTTGGCGATCGTGCTCCTGCACGATCATCCGTACGGCTTCACGCGCGAAATGTTTGATGCGCTCAAGCGACAGGTTGCCGCTGCTGATGGCGCGGCGGGCGATCGAGATCTCTCCGAGCAGGCGCTCGAGCGCATGGCTGCACTGCTTCCGCCGGAGCCCGCTCCGGTCGAGGCCGTCGGCATCTCGATCACGACCTAGCGAGCGCGTTCAGCGCTTGAGCGAAAGAAAGACACTCTCCACGAAGTAATCCGGCGTCGCGCCGCCGTGTGCATACGCCGCGTCCCATTGCGCGGACGGCTTTGCCGCGATCACTTCTGCGAGCGACTTCTTCTGCGACGCGAGCGCCGACACCTGCGCTCGCACCCCGGTAAGCATGTCGTGATACGCGCCGACGTCGGCTGCCGTCTGCACGGCGCCCCGCCCCGGTACGATCTGCACCCCGTCGAAGCCGGCGAACGGCGTGACTTCCTTGATCAGGCTGTCGATCGACGCGCCACCTTTCACATCGATGCGCGGATACCCCCTCGCAACGAACGCGTTGCCGAGGTAGAGCACTCGCTTGCTCTCGAAGTGCACGATGATGTCGGCGCGCGTGTGACCGGGGGGCTGATGCACCGCGTGGATCGAGCCACCGCCGAGATAGATCTGTAGCACCTCGGAGAAGCCGAGCGCCGAGGTGACGTTCGGTGCGGTCATGTGCATCCGCTCGTGCGCGACCACCGTCGCCTGCCTGTCGCTCCATCCGGCGTCGCCTTCGTCGCCCATCGAGTCGCCAGGCGCGAATAGCACGTAGCGGATGGGCGCCGCCGAGACGGTGCGAAGCGCGGCGACCACCGCCGGCGTCGCCGCCCTCGCCTGCACCCCCGCGACCACGATCCCGCTCGGCGACGTCTCCGCAACGAGATTTCCGGCGGGCGAGACTATGAGATAGACGTCGGGGGCGAGCCTGGTGATCGGGAGCGTGCCCTGCGCGAAGGCCGGCGACGCGAGGATCGAAGTGGCGGTCGCGAAGGCCGGCAGCGATACGCAAAAGCTCGCGAATGTGCGTGCGATTTTCATCCCGCGAATATAGGCGATGACCATTCGCGGCGGGGGCTTTATTCGTACGCGATCGCTCTCACCGTCGTGATTCGCGTGGCGCGCAACGCAGGCCATGCGCATGCGGCGACCGTGAGCCGCTCGCGTGCGCAGCGGCTTCGACAGCTCGCGCTCTGACCCTGTCGAACGCTACGACGTCGTTGTCTCGAACATCCGGCTGGCGAGCTCGCGCACGAGCTTCGCCGCCACGGTCGCCGACGCACCGCTGGCGTCCTGCGTCGGGTTGAGCTCGACGACATCGGCACCGACGATCGGACCCGGGAGTGATTGAATCATCGTCACAACCTCGCGAACGGTCAGGCCGCCCGGCTCGCGATGGGAAACTCCCGGGGCGAACGCGGGGTCGATCCCGTCCATGTCGATGCTCACGTAAAGCGGTCCGCCAAGCTCGGGTCGCACCCCCGCGGCCCAGGAGCGCATGTCGGTCACGCTCACCCCGTACTTCTCCGCCTGCGATCGCTGAGGAACGTTCATCGTGCGGATCCCGACCTGCACGAGCCGCGTCGCCAACCTCTCCTCCATGATGCGCGCGAAGGGACAGGCGTGGGAAAAGCGATCGCCCTCGAAGTCGGCGTAGAGATCCGGATGCGCATCAATTTGTACTATGGTGAGGCCGTCCACGAGCGGACCGAGCGCGCGGAGCACGGGATAGGTGACCGAATGATCACCGCCCAGGGAGAGCGGGCGCGCTCCCGATGCGAGTAACGCGCGGATGCCGCTCTCGATCATCTGCCGGGCGTCACCGCTCCCGGGGAGATCCAGATCGCCAGCGTCGGCGAGCCCCCCCGCGCCGAGCACGTGCAGGCCGTTCTCGGCGCACCCGTTCGACTGCGAGGAGTGCAGCGCCTCGCGAATACGCGCGGGTGCAAGCGCGGGCCCGCGGAGAAACGAGGAGCTCGCGTCGTACGGAAGTCCGATCAGCGTGGGCTGCGCACGCTCGACTGCAACGGGATGAGTCATGCCGAAAACTTGTCACGCGAGCCGCAGCTCTGCGAGTCATCCATCCAAGTAGCTGCGACGTGGCCCGTCGCCCCATATCTTTCTTCATGGGCGTTCGTCCCCTTTTCCGGATCGGCCGATGACTGAGTTTCTCCTCGTGATCGCCATTCCCGTCCTCTGGGGTTTTTGGGAGCTCTTTTCGCTCTCGCGGGATGCGGCGCGACGACGGGGCCCCGGATCCTCGAATGAGGCCGACCGATGAGCGACACCATCGCGCCGCTGTCGCATCGACTGCGCAACGAGACGAAGAACGCCCACACGCGCGCGGAGCGGAGCGGCGTGATGCGCGACATCCTCCGCGGAGACGCGAGCGTCGGCACGTACACGGCGTTGATGCGCGACCTGCACGCCGTCTACGTCGCGCTCGAGCACGAGCTCGCGCGCCATGCTTCACACCCCTCGCTCGCCTTCGTCGATCTTCGCTCAGTGGCACGCGGCGCGGCGATCGAGGCGGATCTCTCCGCGCTCGCGGATGATTCGTGGCGCGACATGACGGTGACGAGCGCCGCCGGCGAGTACGCCGCGCGGCTGCACATGTTGGGAGACACCGATCCGGAGCGCCTGCTCGCGCATGCGTATCTCCGCTATCTGGGTGATCTCTCGGGAGGACAGATGATGCGCGGAATCGTCGCGCGCACGCTGTCCGTGAGCGAGGCGCCGGGCACGCGCGGACTCGCGTTCTACGACTTTCCGCTCATCGGCGACCCGGCCGAGTTCAAAAACGCCTTTCGGAAATCGCTCGACGGAATACCGGCCAAACCGGATTCAATCGTCAACGAGGCCCAGCTCGGCTACGAGCTCCACGCACGAATGTTCGAGGAGCTCGAGGCAAACGTCTCGATGTGACGGCGGGACGCCCGCTACGAGCTCTTCTCGTTGCGCGAGACGGTGCGCAGAATCTGCGAGGTGAGATCCGCCGCGCGACGCGTTGCACTCTCGAGCTCGCGAAGAAGATCGCCCGCGTGCAACTCGAGTGATCCATCCGCGATCTGCATGATCGCCGCACTCGCGTTCGAGAGAATGGCGTTGAGGAGCTTCTCGAAGTCCTGACTCATCACCGCGGCCACGCCGCCCAGCGATGCGCTGCGCTGCGACTCGGCGATCGACCGCTCGAGCCGCGCTCGGATCACTCCCGCTTCGCGCTGCTCGCGAAGATCGGTGAAGATCAGGATGTATCCCAGGAGATCCCCGTGCAGTCCGGGCACGGGATCCACTCGCGCCGCCACCGGAATGTCGCCGGCGCCCACGCGCGTGAAGCGAAGCTCGCCGCGCCACGGCTGTCGATCCGCGTTCACGCGATGCAGCGCCTCCCGCATCTTCGCCGAGTCCGCGGAGAGCAGCAGCAGGTCGTCGACGCGCTGCAGGCGCGAGAGCGGCCGTTCGAGCAGCCGGTGAAATGCGTCGTTGACCATCAGCACGTCGCCGTCGCCATCGGCGAGGATCATCGGCTCCGCCGCCGACTCGATCACGCCCAGCGTCATCGACGCCTGCCGATTCGCGATCAGCGCGCGCAGCGCCCGCGTCTGCAGGATCACGTCGACGAGCGATGCGCGCATCACCCCTGCTATCGCGAGCTCCGTCGCCGACCACGGCTTCGCCGTCCCGCGCACCATCTCGCTCCACGCGGCGAACGAACGGCGGGGCGACAGATCCCGCGGATCGTTCCCGACGTCCACCGGCTTCGTCGGATCACCCGCCCACGTGACCGTGTGGATCTGCTCCGGACGAAACCACATCAGATATTCCCCGTCGCGCCGCGACATCTCGATCGCCAGCAACCCCGTCGCCGTCGGCGCCAGCGACGTGAATTCCTCGTTTAGCGTGGGCAGCGCCGAGGTCTGAAACACGAGCTCGCGATCGCGCTCGGCCAGCCACGCCGCAAGCGCGCGAAGCTCGGGGAGCGAAGGGACCGCGCCCGCCGTCAGCATCTCGCCGTCGTACAGGAGCGCGGCGCCGGTCGCTCCGAAGGGCTCGAGGAGTTGCAGCTCGGGATCGTCGAACATCGCATCGCGCCAGTCGCCCGACTGCGTCGCCGCGATCACCAGCCCGTTCTCGAGCTCGCGGACGAAGAGCTCCGCCTCTACCTGCGCACGATTCTCGAGCGCGGAGATTCGCGTCGAGACGACTTCGGAGAGAAGCTCGCACGCCGTGCGCATCTCGTACGCGACGGGCTTCGGCGCATAGTGGTGGCAGGCGATGAGCCCCCACAGCTTCCCCTCGCGCACGAGCGACGTGACCAGCGTGGCCGTCACTCCCATGTTCTGCAGATACTGCAGGTGGAGCGGCGACATGCTCCGCAGCGCGCAGAGCGACATGTCGAGCTCCTCCCCGGTCTGCGGCGAGTGCCGCGGGATGATGGGCTGCGACTCGTAGTGGACGTCGGTGAGCACGCGCACGCGCGTACGCAGGTACAGCTCGCGCGCTCGCTGCGGAATGTCCGACGCCGGATAGTGCTGGCCGAGGAGCGGCTCGAGCTTCTCGTCTCGCGCTTCGGCAATCACCTCGCCGTGTCCATCGTGATCGAAGCGATATACCATCACCCGGTCATAGCCGGTGAGCTCGCGCACGTAGCGCACGACCTCATCTCCGAGCTCGGCAATGTTCGACGCCGAAGTGACGCGCCCCACCGTCGACGCAAGCGTCGTGGCCAGCGTGCCCTCGCCGCCCCGCACTTCGCCGATCGCCTCGAGCTCGAGGATGATGCCGCTCCGCGACTGGCGATGCACCATGCCGTGGAGCGTGACGTGCGACTCGGCGTGTTGCTCCGGGGAAATCGTGCACCGCAGCGGCGTCGGCAGCATCAGCAGCCCGCCACGCGCAGCCTCCGCCACCTGCTCTGCCACGTTGCCGCCAAGCACGCTCACGGACTGTCCGAGCAGCTCATCGTAAGGCACCCCGAGGAGCATCGAGGCATTGGCGCTCGCCTGGAGCACGATGAGGTCGGGCTCGCGGAGCACGAGCAGTACACCGTGCGGCTGAATCGAGCCCGCGAGATGGATCATCTCGCGCTCACAATTCGACAGATCAGCTGCGCCGAATGGGGGGTGGACGGCGGTCGCTTCGCTCACTGTACGGAAATATCCAAAACAGGTCCTGGTCGCATGCGGGGGTTCGGCTATCCTAAGCCCCATTCCTCCACTGCGATAGGTGCGAGAGCGGCGGCGCGAGCGCCAGCGCGCATTCCGGCCCCTACGCGGTCGCCCAGCGAAACCCCATCGCTGTACGACCCCGCCAGGATCAGGCCGTCATACTGTTTTTCGGCTTCGGCCGCCGCAGCCAGCACCCTCGAGTGCCCGAGCTCGTACTGCGGAATTGCGTGCGCCCATCGTGTGCCGTGCACCAGCGTGGGCGAACCGGTGATGCCGAGCAGCGGCCCGATCGACGCGAGCGCGCGCCGCACGAGCGCGTCCTCGCTTTCGTGCGTCGCCGAGAGATTGCGTGCACCGCCGATCATGCAGGTGATGAGCACCGAGCCGGTGGGCGCGCGCGTCGCAAAAATGCTCGAGTTGAACAGCGCGCCGAGAATTCCACTCCGCTCCGCGTGCGGCACCAGCATGCCGAAGCCGTCCAGCGGATGCGCGACGTCTGCACGCCGAAAGCCAAGTGCGAGCGTGGCGACGGGAACGTCCGCAACGTCCAGCACCGGTTCGAGGAGCTCGCGAAGGGCGGCAGGCATGGTAACCGAGGCCAGTGCGTGCGCCGGTACGGTCGAGACCATCGAGCGAACGGAGAGAGTGGTCGACCCCTCCGGTCCCTCGCATTCCAGCAGCCAGCGATCGCCATCATGATCGATCGAGGTCACTCGCGTGCGCAGCCGCACCGCGTCGCCGAGTGCGGCGGCCATGGCATCCGGAAGTGCGCGAAGCCCGCCGCGAAAGGAGAACATCGATCTGCCGCCGCCGGAATTCGTGTCGCGTGCCGCCCTTCGTTGTTCCCTCGCTGCGGCGATAGCGCCGCGAATCACCGAGCCGCTGCGCTGCTCCATGTCGTAGAGCGCACGGACCGTGTGCCGCGACGACAGCCGTTCCGGATCTCCTGCGTAGATGCCGCTGAGCATCGGATCGATCAGATACTCCACCGCTTCGCCGCCGAAGCGCCTGCGGGCGAGCGCGGCGACGCTCTCTTCGGGCATCTCCGCCGGCGCCCGCGGCAGGAACAGATCGGCGAGCACGCGAAGCTTGCCACCGAGCGAGAGTAGCGGCGTCGTAAGCATCGCGGGCGGCGACATGGGCACCGCCACCGCTCTCCCATCGCGCACGACGTAGCGCGTGCGCGCTTCCGGTGCCGGTCCGATACGCTCGGTGTCGAGTCCGAGCTCCGCGATCAGCTGGTCGAGCTCCGGCGTGCGCATCGCCGATGTGGGACCGAGCTCCACGAGAAAATCTCCGCGGCGCTCCGTCGTGATTACTCCGCCCACGCGCGCGGCGCTCTCGAGCACGATCGCCGGAACGCCTCGGCGGCGCAGCGCCCACGCGGCGGAGAGCCCGGTGATGCCGGCCCCCATCACTGCGACAACGCTTTCGCCCTGCTCGAAGGAAGAGGGTTCGAAGCGCGCCACGCGCATCGCGCGACTCAGTCCTCTTCGCCGGCCCAGTCGCGCGGGACGAGCATGGCGAGGAGCGCGCTCTCGAGCGGATCCGTTCCCCCTTCCGGCGCGTAGGTCCACGCCGCCTCGGGGGGAAGACTCATCAGCACGCTCTCGACGCGCGCTCCCGTCTGCAGTCCGAACAGCGTCCCGCGATCGTGGAGCAGATTGAATTCCGCGTAGCGACCGCGCCGCCGCAGCTGCAGCTGTCGCTCCCGCTCACCGTATGCCGATGTGCGCCGCCGCTCCACGATCGGCGCATACGCCTCCGCCAGCGACCGCGTGAGCGCCTCTCCGAACGCGAAGAGCTCCGATGCGCTCATCCCGCTGTCGTCCTCGTCGGGGCGCACGTGGTCGAAGAAGACTCCGCCGACCCCTCGCGCCTCACCCCCGCGATGCGCGCTCTGGAAATAGTCGTCGCACTGCTCCTTGAAGCGCGGATAGAGCGTGGGATGGTACGCGTCGCACGTCGAGCGCAGCGCGCAGTGAAAGGTGCGCGCGTCATTGGGGGACGGATACGTCGGCGTGAGATCCGTGCCGCCGCCGAACCAGGCGTCGCGCAACGTACCGCGACGGTCGGTGAGCTCGAAGTAGCGCACGTTCAGGTGCACGGTCGGCACGTGCGGATTGCGCGGGTGCACGACGAGACTGAGCCCGGTAGCGAAGAACCACGCCTGCTCCGACGGCGGGATGCGCCCGCCGAGCCGCTGGCTCGCACCAGTCGGGAGAATGCCGTTCACGGCGGACCGATTGACGCCGGCCTTCGCGAACGTCTTTCCCTCCGTGAGAATGCGCGTGACGCCGCCGCCGCCACCGGCACGCGTCCAGCGATCCTCGCGGAACGTCGCCCCGCGATCGAGCTCCGTGAACATCACGGTCATCTCGTCATGCAACCCCTCGATCCACGCAGTGGCTCGCGCCCGGCGAGATGTGGCGCGCTGTTCGATCGCCGGTGCGCTCATGCCATCTCCTCCAGCCGAAATGATCCGTGCTCGCGCACGGTGTCGATGAACGCGCGCGCATTCGCGACCGGGACATCCGGCGTAATCCCGTGTCCGAGATTGGCGATGTAGCCGTTTCCCTCGAAGTCACGCAGCATGCGCCGGGTCCGCGCCCGGATCACCGCAGGGTGCGAGAGCAGAATGGCCGGGTCGAGATTCCCCTGCACCGCGATCCCGAGCCGGTCCGCGATGCACCGTCCCTCCACCGGATCGACGCGCCAGTCGAGTCCGAGCACATCGGCTTTCGTCGCAATCGCGACCTCCTCGAGCATCCACGGTGCCCCGTGCGGAAAGACGATCAGCGGCGCTCCGGACGTTCGCGCGATCGCGGCGGCGCGAGCCAGCGCCGGAAGCGCGAAGGTGCGGTAGTCGGCCGGGGAAAGCGCGCCCGCCCACGAGTCGAACAGCTGAATCACCTGTGCGCCGGCACGCACCTGCGCGCACAGGAATTCACCGATCGCACGCGCGAGCCTGTCGAGCAGCGCGTGCACGAACCCCGGCTCGGTGAGCATCGCGTGCTTCGCGATCTGGAAGTGCGCGGAGCCGCCCCCTTCGATCATGTAGGCCGCCAGCGTCCACGGCGCCCCCGCAAAACCGATCACCGGCACGCGGCCGTGAAGCTCGCGGCGCACCAGGCGTATGGCGTCGAGTGTATAGGCGAGGTCTTCCTCCGGCTCGATATCGCGCAGTCGCGCGAGATCGCCCACGCTCCGCAGCGGGTCGGAGAAGCGCGGCCCCACCCCCTCGTCGACGCTGAGCGACATCCCCATCGCGTTCGGTATCACCAGGATGTCGCTGAAGATGATCGCCGCGTCGACGTTCATCAGCTCCACCGGCTGCAGCGTCACCTCCGCCGCGAGATGCGGCGTGCGCACCATGCTCAGGAAATCGGACTTCGCCCGCACCGCCCGATATTCGGGGAGATAGCGCCCAGCCTGGCGCATCATCCAGACCGGCGGACGATCGACCGGCGCGCCCCGCGCAGCGCGCAGCAGCCGGTCGTTCGCGATCGTCGAGCGCGGCGCCGCGACGTCGACGTGCGTATTTCGAAAGATGGGGGCAATCGTCATCGCGCTCCTCAGTCGGCGTTGGCAGCGGCGTGCGCAGGGTGTGGCGTCGCGCCGAGCGAAAGCACGGGGCGAGCGAACAGCGCCTGCATGGCCTGAGTCATGTGGGAGAGCGGCTCACCACGCGCGGATGCTCCGCGCGCGGCGGCCATTGGCATTGCGAGTACCTTCGAAATGATCCGCTCGGTCACGCGAGCCGCGATCTCGTCGCCTGCGGCGTACGCGACCTCGCGTCGGCAGACATCTGCCAGCGCCTCGCGCAGCGGTCGAATCGCCTCTCGCGCCGCCGCGATCGCCAGCCACTCCGCGAAGTCGTGCAGCTCCTCGGCCACGATCGCCTCCGCCGCCGGAATCGACCGGCGGCGCGTTTCCTCCGTCGCCGAGACGTCGGGACGCAGCGCATCGAGATCCACGATCGTCAGTCCGGCGAGCGACGCCGCACTCGCATCGACGTTGCGTGGCATCGCGAGATCGATGATGAGCAGCGGATACGCGGCGGTCGCGCAGTTCGCGCGCGCGGTCGCGAGCGCGGAGGTCTGCACGAGCACCATCTCCGCGCCCGTCGCGACGAAGGCGATGTCCGCCATCGCGATCTCGGTGTGCACCGTGTCCAGCGGTGCGCTCCGCGCGCCCAGCTCCGCAGCCAGCGCGTCGGCGCGTTCCCTCGTGCGATTGAGCAGCACCAGATCACGCGCGCCGAGCTTCGCGAGCTGCCGCGACACGCGCTCTCCCGTCTTGCCGCACCCCACCACGACGATCCGCGTGTGGGTCAGCGATCCGAAGCGCCGCGCCGCGAGCGCTGCAGCCTGCGCGCCAACGGAGTTTCGTCCGCTGCCGAGCCCCGTCTCCGCGTGGGCACGCTTCCCCGCGCGGAGCGCCGTCTCGAAGAGGCGATGCAGCACGTTCCCCGTGCCGCAGGCCGCCGAGGCGTCGCGGTAGGCCGTGCGGAACTGTCCGAGAATCTGCCCGTCGCCGAGCACCTGCGACTCCAGCCCAACGGCGACCCGAATCGCATGGCGCGCCGCGGCGAGATCCTCGCGCCGCGACGCGACCGCAAGCAGCGCACCCGCAGCGTCATCCGCCGGCGCCCAGCGCTTGGCGAGCTTCGCATAGTGTGTGTCGGCCTCGGCAGCGTGCGCGGTGGGGCACCACGCATAGAGCTCCGTTCGATTGCAGGTGGCCAGCATCGCCAGCTCGGACACCCCGTCGGTGTTCAACCGCTCGTACAATCGCGGCTGATGCTCCAGCGGGATGTGGAATCGCTCGCGCGTCGCGACGTCTGCGGCGTGGTAGTCGACTGCCAGGGAGATGAGCATTCGTCAGCGGTGGGGGAACGGACTGTTGAGCGCGACGATTCGCTGATTGAGCAGCGAGGCGAACGACACCCACGCCAGATACGGCACGAAGAGCCACGAAGCCGCGCGCGACATTGACCGCGCGAGCAGCACGAGAGCGAGAATGGAGAGCCAGAGCGCGGCGACTTCCATCAGTGCCCAGTCGGGGCGGCGCATGCGGAAGAAGAGCGCGCTCCACACGAGATTGAGCGCGACGTTGACCACGATCATTGCGAAGAGCCGCGCGCGCTC
>JBBSEY010000090.1:0-11231 GCA_038239265.1 Gemmatimonadales bacterium
ACGCTGGCGGAGCTGGTGGACCGAATCCCGGATGAGGTGCCCGCCATCCTCAAGATGAACATGTCCGATCCGGGGCGCTTCGCCGACCTGGCCGCGACGAACATGAACTTTCGCATCGCCGACAAGGACGAGGTCATCCAGCGCCTCGACATCGGCGAGCGCATTCGCTTCGTGCTCACGCGTCTCGAGCGCGAGGTGCAGCGTGCGCGCGTGATGGAGGACGTCAAGCGGCAGACGGAAGTGAAGATCGAGCAGCATCAGCGCGAGTTCTATCTCCGGCAACAGCTGAAAGCGATTCTCGCCGAGCTCGGAGAGACCGACCCGAGCGAAAAGCAGGCGGTCGACCTGCTGCGGCGAATTCAGGAGGCGAATCTTCCGGAGAAGGTAGCGCAGGAAGCCACGCGCGAAACGGAACGCATGCGCATGCTGTCGCCTGCGGCGAGCGAGTATCAGGTGATCCACACCTATCTCGACTGGATCCTCGCGTTGCCGTGGCACAAGCGGTCGGGGTCGGACACGATCGAGCTGGCCAAAGTCCAGGAGGCGCTGGACGTGCGGCACTACGGGCTGGGCGAGGCGAAGGAACGCATCCTCGAGTATCTCGCCGTTCGCAAGCTGCGTGGCGGGATGGCCCACGGCCCGATTCTGTGCTTCGTCGGACCTCCGGGAACCGGTAAGACCTCTCTCGGCGAGGCGATCGCGAAGTCGATCGGCCGCGAGTTCTACCGCATTTCGGTCGGCGGCGTGCGTGACGAGGCCGAGATACGTGGACATCGCCGCACCTATGTCGGCGCAATGCCCGGCTTGCTGCTGAGTGCTCTCAAGCGGGTCGGCGTGAAGGACCCCGTGCTGCTCATCGATGAGGTCGACAAGATGACGCATGGCGGAATGAGTGGTGATCCGACGGCGGCGATGCTCGAGGTGCTCGACCCGTCCCAAAATCATTCGTTCGTCGATCACTACCTGAATCTGCCGTTCGATCTATCGGCTGCGCTGTTCATCTGTACTGCGAACAACCTCTTCGACATTCCGGCGCCACTCCGCGATCGAATGGAAGTGATTCGCATCGCGGGCTACACGATCGAGGAGAAGGTCGAGATCGCGTGGCGATATCTCCTTCCGAAGCTGTTCGAGGAGAACGGGATCACCGACGTGGATCTCCAGTTCACCGACGAAATGCTCAGCCTGATCTCGAGCGGCTATTCGCGTGAGGCGGGACTGCGCGGCTTTTCGCGCAACATCGAAGCAATCATGCTGAAGCGCGCGCATCGCAAGGCGATGGACGAGGAAGGTGCGTGGGTGGTCGATGCCGCGATGGTCGAAAAGATCCTAGGCGTGCCGCGCTATTCGCGGGATGAGGCGGAGAAGGAGCCGGAAATCGGCGCGCCGACGGGGCTCGCGTGGACCGCCACGGGTGGCGAGCTGATGACCATCGAGGCGCTGAAGATGCCGGGGACGGGGCGACTGATCGTCACGGGACAGCTTGGCGACGTAATGCGCGAGAGCGTCGACGCGGCCTACTCGTACGTGCGCTCGCGCGCGGGGCAGATCGGCATCGACGATCGCATGTTCCGCGACTACGACCTGCACATCCATCTCCCCGCGGGCGCGATCCCGAAGGACGGGCCGAGCGCCGGCATTACGGTCACATTGGCGATTGCGAGTACGCTGAGCGAGCGCCCAGTTCGCCGCGATGTCGCGATGACCGGCGAGGTGACGCTGCGCGGGAAAGTGCTCGAGATCGGCGGCGTGAAGGAGAAGGTGCTCGCCGCCTATCGCGCGGGGCTGCGCGAGGTGATCCTGCCGAACATGAACGAGAAGGATCTCCGCGAGATTCCGGCGGAAGTGCGCAAGAACATGGCGTTCACCTTCGTCTCGACGATGGACGAGGTGCTGCGTCTCGCAATGCTCCCCGCGGTCGCGCCGACGCCGGCGGACATGCCCCCGGCCGTCGAGCCGGAGAGAGAGCCGGAGCGAAGGGCAGCGGATGCGGAGCGCTCGGTGCCGATCGAAACCGGTGACTGATCTGGCGGTCCGACCACTGTCCGTGTTGAGTGCGCCGCTACCGCCGCCGGATGAGGCGACGAAGCGAAGAAATCTCGCGCGGATGAAGCGCCGCGCGAGCGGGCTGCTGCTCCTCTCGACGGCAGTCTGGATCGCGGCGTCGTACTGGATGTCGCGCTATCCATGGCTCGCGTACGTGCGTGCGACGGCCGAGGCATCGATGATCGGAGGGGTCGCCGACTGGTTCGCGGTGACGGCGCTCTTCCATCACCCGCTCGGCATCCCGATCCCGCACACGGCCATCGTGGCCGCGCGGAAGGATCAGATCGGGCGAAGCCTCGGCAACTTCGTGTCGCGCCACTTTCTTTCTCGCGACGTACTTGCCGCGCGATTGACGTCGCTCCGCGTGTCCGAGCATCTGGCGAAATGGCTGGCAGTACCCGAGCACAGCCGCACGCTCGCGCATCACACGGCCACGGCGCTGGCGAACGGCGCGCGGATGCTCGCCGATGAGGATGTGCAGGCGCTCATCGATCGCGTGCTCGTCGAGCGCATCCGCAACACGGAGGTCGCACCGATCCTCGGGCAGATGCTCTCGCTGATCACCGCGGGCGACCGTCATCAGGAGCTACTCGATGAGGCGATCGGACTGCTCGCGCGAACGGTCGACCAGAACCAGGAGCTGATTCGCGATCGCATCGAGGCCGAGAGTCCGTGGTGGGTACCTGGGATGGTCGACGATCGCATTCACCGGAAGATCGTTTCGGGGCTCGACAACACGCTTGCGGATGTGCGCGACGATCCGAACCACCCGCTTCGGCGCCGCTTCGACGAGGCGCTGGCGAACTTCGTGCACAAGTTGAACGAGAGCCCCGAGGTGCGGGCGCGAGCAGAGAAGATCAAGCTCGAGATTCTCGATGCGGAGGCCGTGCGCCGATTCTCGAAGTCGATCTGGGAGGATGCGAAGGAGGCGCTGTTCAAGTACGCGGATGCGCCGAACGCGTTCGCGCCGTCGGCAATCGAGCGCGGGCTCGTCTCGCTGGGAGAGGCGGTCTCGCGCGATGAGCTGTTGCTCGCGCGCGTCGACGCGTTGATCGCGGACGTCGCGGGGCATCTGGTCGATCGCTATCAGGGCGAGGTCGCGGAGCTCATCGCCGAGACGGTGACAGCGTGGGACCCCCAGATCACCTCGGATCGCATCGAGCTCGCAATCGGAAAGGATCTGCAGTTCATCCGGATCAACGGCACGATCGTCGGAGGCCTTGCCGGCCTGGCGATCTACGCGTTCTCGAGGTTCATCGGGCACTAGCGGAAGGAGGAGAGTATGCTCGCGTCGCCCGACGAGAATCCCGCTGGTGCGGAGCCGCCAAGCCTCTCCTCTCTGCTCGCGACTCGTGCGCGCGGCGCGAGCGATGTGAGGCTCGCGGGGCTCACCGCGATCGGCGGCCTCTCGCTCGTGGCTCTCGCGGCGATCAGGCCGCGCTGGTGGATGTACGCGCTGCTTCCGCTGGTTGCCGGCGCCTTCGGACTGTGGGGAATTCTCGAGCGCTCGATCGCCGAGCGGGGCGCCGAGCGGACGACGCACTACGACCGGATTCTAAGCGCGGGCCAAGTCGTCGCGATCGCCATCGGAGCAATCGCTGCGCTCGTGTCGGCGTTTGCGCTGCTTGGGATTTTGATGGGTCCGTTCATCAATTGAAGCTTCTGTCGGAGCCTGCAAGCGCGGAGCAGCACGAGCACGTCCGTTCAAGCGTTTCATCAAGCAGTTTACGCTTTGTATTCCGACGCGACCAACGATCCAGCCACGACCGCCGCTATTTGAGCGCGATCTTCGACTGGTCGAGTACGTCCGCGCGGTCCGCCGCCGGCACGTCGACGTACACGACAACGGAGTGCCCGCCGACGTCGCCACCCGAGAGCACCATCGAGCGCCCCGACGCGATCAGGTGCGTACCCTGCGCTCCCTCCGTCGCCTGCACGTTCGGGTAGCGCGCGGTGAAGACCTTCTGCATCGCGGTCCTGAACTCGCCGGCGTCCACCGCCGAGCGCCATACCGTGATCCACGCGAGTCCGTCGCCGTGCGGCGTCTTGAGAATGGCGTAGCGATCGCCAGCCCATCCCATCGCGGCCAGTATCGACGCGTTCTGATCCTTGAGGTGCTCGAAGAGAAAGAGGCGCGTCTCGAACTCGCCCATGTCGTTCTCGTACGTGCTCGTCGCGCCCTGCAGCGCCGGGATGGCGATGGCCACCGGCTTCTCGATCGCCGGTCCGAAGTACGCGCTCGGATGCAGGATCTGCGTCGACGACACCGGCATCGCGTCGCCGAAAGGCACCTTCCCCGGCTCGCGATCCAAAAAGCCGCGCATGAACTCCGCGCCGCTCAGATACGGAAAGAGCAGAGTCTCCTGAAGAATCGGCGGCGCCGAGGCGAACTTGGGCATCGCGCCCTGATTCTCGCGAATGAGCTCGCGGACTTTCTCCCACCCGCCCGGAAGCTGTGCGGCGGGGCCGAGCGCAGCCTGCAGCGGCACGAGCGTGGCCTGCCCTTCCATCACCGACTGCGCGGCGAGCACGCGGTCGTCGTCGCCGCGAATATGCTCGAGCGAGTCGAGATTCGTGTACTGGTCCTGCAGCGCATGCACGAGCTCGTGCTCGATCACGAAGCTCAGCTCTTCCGGCTTCGCGCCATCGACGACGTACAACACCTTCGTCGCCGGATCGTAGAAGCCCACGATCTGCTCGGTGTACAGATCGAGCATCAACGTGCGCAAATCGAAATCCTCGGCCACGAGCCCCAGTCGGCGAAGCAGAACCTGCTGGGCCGCGAGATCGGCCTGCGAGCGCTCCTCCTCGAACTGCTTGATGAGGAAGTCGTGCACCTGCTCCTTCGTGCGGCGTTCGAGCACGGGCTGCTTCTTGAATTTGAGCCCGGTCACCTTCTCGATCTTCGGGATCGCCTCGGAGACCTGGCGCGCGTACGGCCCCTGCGCCGTGAGCTTCTCCTTCCCCGGACACCCCACCGCAAAAAACGCCAACGACGCCAGCAGCGCGAGCGACACGCCGCGGCGATGCACGCGCGCTACGGCCATTCGACCGTGCGACCGGTGGCGACGGCGACCACGCGCGCAATATCCGGCGCGCGCACGACGAGCCCCTCTTCGACGAGGCGCTTCTGCAGCTCGGTCTCGACGGTGGCGAGGCGCGCGCTGTGAGGAAGGTCGCTCGACGGTGACGCAGCTGCGCGCGGTGGCGCGGGTGGCGTTGCAGATTGCGCCGGCGCCGCTGCAGCCGCGGCGCGCGCCGGCGCGCTGCCGAACGCCCTCTCGAGCTCGAGTCCGAAGCGCTCGATCGCCGCGAGGCCGCTGCGCGCCATCCGCTCGAGGGACTCGTCGGGCGTGAGCGCCTCCTCCGCTTCGCGCGCGCGCTCACGCGCTGGCGCGCCAACGCGCTCGACAGCCCGGAGCAGCGCCAGCCGCTCGCGAATCAGCTGCTCCGTCATCTGCGAATAGTTTGCCGTCGCCTGCGCATGCGCGCACGCCTCGTCCAGTGCATCGATTGCGCGGTCGGGGCGCACGCGGTCCGTCACGTAGCGATCGGTCAACGCCACGCTCGCCGTCAGCGCTTCATCCGCGATCGACACATTGTGGTGCCGCTCCAGCCGCTCGCGTCGCGCCTCGAGCACCGCCAGCGTGTCCACCGAAGAGAGCTCGGCCACCGCAATCTTCTGGAAGCGGCGCTCGAGCGCAGGATCGCCGAGGACCCAACGCTCGTACTCGTCGTCGGTTGTGGCGCCGATCACGCGAAACTCGCCGCGTACGAGCGCCGGCTTGAGCATGTTCGCCGCGTCCATCGCGACCCCCATCGCCGCGCCCTGGCCGATGAGATTGTGAAGCTCGTCTATGAAGAGAATGATGCGGGGATCCGCAGAGCACGCGTTCACGATCGCGGTGAGCCGCTCCTCATACTGCCCGCGATACATGGTTCCGGCGAGCAGCCCTGCGTGGTCGAGCGCCAGCACGTGCGCGTCGCGAAGCGCGAACGGCACCTTGCCGCTCGCGATGCGCTGGGCAAAGCCCTCGGCAATCGCGGTCTTCCCCGTGCCGGCGGCGCCGACGAGGGCCGGATTGTTCTTGCCGTGACGCAGCAGGATGTCGATCACCCGCGCGATCTCATTGTCGCGGCAGCGAACCGGCTCGAGCCGCCCCGCGCGCGCCTCCGCCGTCAGGTCGCGAGTGAATCGCGCGAGCGTGTCGCCGCTCGAGCGCAGCATGTCGCCGAAGTTCACAGGCCCAGCATGTCGTGAGCGTACCAGTGCATCATCTGATTCCCCCACAAAAGGGCGATCACCGCGGCCGGCGCGAGAAAGACGCCGAACGGCACGAGCGGTGGTGCAAAGGGAGATCCACTTCGGCGAGCACGAAGCCAGGCGATCGGATAGACGATCGCGAGAAAGCCCACCGCGCCGAGAAAGGCGCCGATGAAGATAGTGAGAAGCGTGCGCCCGGGTCCGAGATACGCGCCGACCATCGCCATCAGCGTCACGTCGCCGAAACCCATCGCTTCCTTCTTGAGAGCGAGCTCGCCGAGCCATCCGACAATGGCAATCGCGCCGGCGCCGACGCACGCTCCTATGATAGAATCATACAGGGTCGCGAACGGAAGAGTTTCACCGAGGAGCGTGCCCACCCCTGCCGCGACGAGCGCGAAGAAAAAGCCGAAGACCGTGAAGCCGTCCGGGATCACGTAGTCGGTCGCATCGGTGATCATGATTCCCAGGAGCACCGAGGCGAGCACGGCAACGCGAACGGCGGTGAAAGTGGGGCCGAATTGGAGCACGCACGCGAGCCACACCAGGGCGACGGTGAGCTCGAGGAGCGGGTACACTGCGGAGATAGGCGCCTTGCAACCGCTGCACTTCGCACGAAGCGCGAGCCAGCTCACGAGCGGAATGTTCTCGTACCAGGTGATCTCGTGCCCGCAGTACGGGCAGCGCGATCGCGGCTTTACGACCGAGAGCTCTGCGGGCCAGCGACTCACGCAGACATTCAGGAAGGATCCGATACACGAGCCGAAGAGGAAGGCGACGGTCGGGAAGTACCAGAAGCCCAGCGGGGCGAAGGCGTCGGTCACTCGCGGAAGTGGTGTAGGAGAATGCCGGCGGCGACGGCGACGTTGAGCGATTCGATTCCGGGCGCGAGCGAGATCCCGACGAGGCGCGTGCAGCGAGACCGCGCGTCGTCCGAAAGTCCGGCTCCTTCGTTGCCCACGGTGAGCGCGACGGAGGTGGGTGCAGCGATCGTTTCGATGGGCTGCCCCGCTACATCGGCTCCCCACATGGGGACACCGTTGCTCGCAAGAAGCACGTCGAGCTCGCTCCAGCTCACCGAGAGCGCGGGATGGTGGAAGAGAGCTCCCATTGCGCTACGGACGACCTTGGCGTTCCACAGGTCAACGGCGCCTGGCGCGGCGAGTGTCGCGCTCGCGCCGAGGGCGGCTGCGGTGCGGAGCATGGTGCCGGTGTTGCCCGGATCCTGAACGGCGTCGAGAACCAGCACACGCGCGCGCGCGGGAAGCTCGATCGTCTGAGCCGTCATCGCCGGAATCGCGCCGATGGCGAGAATCCCCTGCGGCGCGTCCGTCGACGCGGCGGTGCTGAAGTCGGCTTCGTCGACCTCGAGAACGGCGATGCCTCGGGCGTCGATCAACCCGCGCAGCGCCGCGCCACGCGCAGCACCGAGCAGCGCCGGGGAGACGAGCGTGCCGCGAATCTCCAGCGGGCTCCGAATGAGCTCTTCGGTCGCGCGAACACCCTCGCACACGAAGAGCTGCTGCCGCTCACGTGCCTTGCGACGCTGCAGATCGCGGGCGAGTGTGAGCAGCTTCGCAGACATGATGGCGGGATCGGGGAAAGGGTGCTTCGGCGTAGCCGGAAGTTACGCCACCTTCACCTGTTCCGCCGCCGCCGCCGCTCCCGCTTCGGCGAGGAGATCGTCGATGTCCGGGTGCATTCCCGGCGCCACGCGTACGAGACCGACCGTCATTCCTAGCATCCAGGGCGAGTCGCGATGCGACGCGCGGTAGAGCTCCAGGCGCTGGCGCAGCCGCGGCGCGACGACGTCGGTCGTCTCATCCGACGCGTCGAGCATCAACGTCGCGAAGTCGTCATCGCCGACGCGCGCGATCACGTCCGAGGCGCGGAAAGTCTCGCGAAGGACCTGCGACGCGGCGACGAGCGCGCGATCGCCTGCGTCGCGGCCATGCGCGGCGTTGATCTGGTCGAGCGCGCGCACGTCCGCCACCGCGATCACGAGCCCGCGCGTGCGGTGCGCGAGTTTGAGATGATGCTCGGCCAGCGTGCGAAAGCCGCGCGCGTTGTACAGCCCGGTAAGCGGGTCGGTGAGCGAGAGCTGATCGAGCGTCGCGTGGAGCCGGTAGCGCTCGATCGCATAATGCAGCACGCGCGCGAGCAGCGCGCTCGACAGCTCTTCCTTCACCACCGAGTCGCACGCCCCCGCCTCGATCGCGGCCGCGCCAATGGACTCACCCTTGTGCCCGGGCTCGACGAGCACGACCACCGGTACCTCGGGCACCTGGACGCGCGCGCGAACGAGGATATCCATCGCGGCGTCGAGCGACCCGGTGAGGTCGAGGAGTACCACGTCGACGCGCTGATCGAGGAGCCGCGTAAGCGATTCATCGTTCATCCCGACGGGAGTGAGCTCGAACGCGGCCAGGCGCGACGGGACGGACGGCGCGAGCGATGCGCTCAACAGGCGCGACGCCGGCGAGTCGGCAGTGATCAGCAGAGCGGCGATCGGCTGGAGATCCATGTTCACCGAAGCAGTACGGGAGATGCCACTACGAGTGGTGGTTAGAATTGACGGCGCCCCGGGCGCAGGGGTCACGCGCCGTTGTCGCTGGAGGGAGTTAAGGGCATCCTTCGGCGATGGCCTCACCTCCAATCGCCCTCACGATCGCCGGCTCCGACTCCGGGGGCGGGGCGGGGATTCAGGCCGACCTCAAGACGTTTCAGCATTTCGAGGTGTTTGGAACGTCGGTAGTCGCGGCCGTGACGGCGCAGAATACGCGCGGCGTGCAGGGGTGGGTGGCGATCCCCGTCTCGATGATCGAGCTGCAGATCGACTCCGTTGCGAGCGATCTCCGCCCTGCGGCGACGAAGACCGGCATGCTCGCCGATGCCGCGATCGTCAGCGCGGTTGCCGCCTCGATCCGCCGGCACGCGCTCGCGCCTCTCGTGGTCGACCCCGTCATGGTGTCGGCATCGGGCGATTCGCTGCTCTCGCGCGATGCCGTCTCCGCCATGCGCGACGTTCTCATTCCGCTCGCGACGCTCGTCACGCCGAATCTCGACGAGGCCGAGATGCTGGTAGGTGAAGGCGTGCGCGACGTGGAGGCCATGGAGCGCGCGGGTCGCGTGCTCGTGGCGCGCGGCGCTACGGCGGCGCTGATCAAGGGCGGACACCTCGAGGGCGATGCTGCGATCGATGTGCTCGTGCACGGCGAGCATGTGCGCAGGTTCACGCATCCGCGCATCGATTCGCGACACACGCACGGCACCGGTTGCACGCTCTCGGCAGCAATCACCGCTCTTCTGGCGCGTGGCTTCGAGCTCGACAGTGCGGTGGAACGGGCTATCGACTGGGTGCATCGAGCGATCGCGACCGCACCGTCCCTTGGCTCCGGACATGGTCCGCTCAATCACTGGGCGGACTAGATCACCCGCGAACGATTGCGCGCGACGGCTTTCCTGACGAAGATGCTTGACCCCGGTGCGACACCCTCGCCGGCGGAAGGCCGAGACAGAGACGTGCCCGACAGCGATTCCCCGGTTTCCGAATCCGATCTCGCGACTGCCATCTTCGTCGGCTCCGACGAGATGGCGACGCGCTGCCGCGCCTTCGACTGGGCCTCTACTCCGCTCGGATCCCCCTCATCCTGGTCGCCGGCGCTCCGCACCGCGGCCGGCATCGTTCTCGAGTCGCGCAATCCGATGTTTCTCTGGTGGGGACCCGAGCTCGTGCAGCTCTACAACGACGCCTATCGCCCGAGCCTCGGTCTCGGGGATCGCGATTCTCGGGCGCTCGGCGCGAAGGGGCGGGAGTTCTGGACCGACATCTGGGCGACGATCGGCCCGCAGATCGATCAGGTCATGTCCACGGGAGAGTCGACGTGGCACGAAGACCAGTATCTGCCGATCGAGCGAAACGGGCACCTCGAAGATGTCTGGTGGACGTACAGCTACAGCGCGGTTCGAGACCATGGCGAGATCGCGGGCGTGCTCGTGGTGTGCCAGGAGACGACGGCGCGAGTCGCGATGGTCAACGAACGGGAACGGCTGCTCGCGATGGCGGAGCGAGCGAGGATCGAGGCGGAATCTGCGAATCGCGCGAAGAGCGAGTTTCTTGCGGTGATGAGCCACGAGCTACGGACACCACTCAACGCGATCGGCGGGCATGCGCAGCTGATCGAGCTCGGGGTGCACGGTGAGGTGACGGCCGAGCAGCGCACGGCACTGGAGCGCATCCAGCGGAGCCAGCGGCATCTCCTCGGCTTGATCAATGGTGTGCTGAATTACGCAAAAATCGACGCGGGCGCGGTGAACTTCGAGATCAGCGATGTGATCGTGGACGAAGCGCTGGCGACGTGTGAGGCGCTGACGGGGCCGAATGCTCGCGTGAAGGGGCTGGAGTTTCGTCACGTTCGGTGCGATCCGCGAATCGTCGTCCGCGCGGACTCGGAGAAGCTGCAGCAGATTCTGTTCAACCTGATCTCGAACGCCATCAAGTTCACCGATCCGGGCGGTTGCGTGTCACTCGAGTGCCTGGAGACGGCGAAGCGGGAGATAGCGGTGATCGTGAGCGATACGGGTCAGGGAATTTCGGAAGATCAGCTCGAGCGCGTGTTTCAGCCGTTCGTGCAGATCGACACGAAGCTCACGCGCGCGAGCGAGGGCACGGGACTTGGCCTCGCGATCAGCCGCGAGCTCGCGCGCGGCATGGGCGGGGAGCTCACGGTCAGGAGCGAGGTGGGGGTCGGGAGCAGCTTCATATTGTCGCTGCCGACTGCCTAGTGGACCGCGTCTGAGTTTCTGATGGCACGGACGCGGTGTTTGGGATTCGCATAGCTCCACGCAAATGGTCGTGCTGTTTTGTTATGCAACTGGATGTAGCGCAGGAGTTTGTTGCGGAGATCGGGCACCGAGGTGA
>JBBSEY010000091.1:0-11191 GCA_038239265.1 Gemmatimonadales bacterium
CGTCGGTGAACGTCGACGCCTATACGCCGGGGTGGACCGAGGTGGACGGTGGCGACATCAGTCCGGGACGAAGCTTCACCGATCACGAGAACTCGAACGCGGAGCAGGTCATCATCGTCAACGAGGTGATGGCTGCTTCACTGTTCGACAACGGCGACGCCGTCGGAAAGACCGTGGCGGTCAGCGGGAAGCCGTTCCTCGTCATCGGCCTCTATCATCCGCTGGCGAACTTTTTCAACGAGAGCAACAAGCCGGGGGCGATCGTTCCCTTCGAGACCGCGCGCCGCAAGCTGCAGATGGGAGTGAAGTGGCTCGACCTCACCGTGAAGCCGCGCGATGGCGTCGCGCAGGACGTTGCGATGGACGAGGTCACGGCGGCGCTCCGCACGGAGCGGCGGTTGCGGCCGGCAGCCGAGGACACGTGGTTCCTCTATGGGCAGGACAAGCTCATGGATCTCTACAACAGCACGGTGCAGATCTTCTTCATCGTCGTGATCTCGCTCTCGGCGATCGGGCTCCTCGTGGGCGGTGTGGGCGTGGTGGCGATCATGATGATCTCGGTGACCGAGCGCACGCGCGAGATCGGCGTACGCAAGGCGCTCGGCGCGACGAAGGGCGTCATCCTCTGGCAGTTCCTCGTCGAGGCGGCGACGCTGACGATGATCGGCGCGAGCACGGGACTCATCATCGGTGGCGGGCTCGCGTGGACGATTCGCAGGTTCACCCCGATCGACGCCACCATTCCGCCCATGGCGATCGTCGCCGCGCTGCTCACGAGCGCATTTACGGGGATCGTGTTTGGTTTGCTGCCGGCCTATCGCGCGTCGCAGCTGGATCCGGTGGAGGCGCTGCGGTACGAGTGAGCGAGTCCGGGATGAGGTCGAAACGGCGACTCGCGAGAGCCGCCGTCTTCACATCAGGTCATCACCTCATCGCTGCCGCTACTTCGTCGATCCCGCCTCACGATAGTACCCGCAGTTTCGAGCCTCGCTCCTGCGCATGTACCCATCCCACGGCGGAATGAGCGCGTCGATCTTCGCTGTATCGCTCGCCGTCGACGCGTGCTTGTAGTCCGTGGTGCACATGACGACGTGCTGTGCGAGACTCGATGGATCGCGCTCGAGCGTGTATCGCATGAGCACGTACCCCGCGATGAGCAGTGAGATCGCTACGATGAATGGCCACTTGCCCCGTAGCACGGTCTTCCGTTGTTCGTCACTCATAGTCCTCCCACAGGAATCCCCGCCAACAGCCCCGCGTTCCGCGCGCACTCCACTACGATGCTCTCCACGATCTCCGGCGCATCCTCGTGCGCGAAGTGCCCCCCGTCGCGGACCTCCACTATTCGCGCGTCGGCCAATCGCATCGCGATCCGATCTGCATCGTGCGGGGGCACCCAGCTGTCGTGGAGGCCGACGGCGAGCGTTACCGGAATCATCAGGCGGTCGAGATCGCGCTGCAGCCGCGGCGCGTCCCAGTGCTCGAATACGGTCGTCACTGCACCCATGTGCCGCTGCGACCGCAGAAAGACGCCGTAGAGCGCGGCCTGCGCCGCCGACAGCGTCGAGCCCGTAGTGCTCATCAGCGACGAGTCCAGCGTCCCCGACTCGAGATCGCGCCCCAGCTCGGCCATGCGCGGCGAGCGCACCCCCACGCGCGCCGCGGGCGCGAGGAGCGTCCAGAGCTGGCTCTGCGGCGGCGTCAGCGAGGCGTTGATGCCGACCAGCGCGCGGAGCGAGCTGTCCTCGCCGAGCGCGAGGCGCATGGCGATCGCGGCGCCGGCGCCGTGCCCCACGCCGACCACCGGCGAGATCCGGAGCTCCTCGAGGAGCGCCGCCAGCGCGATCGCGATCCCGTCGAGCGAGAGATGGTCGGTGCGCGGGGCGGTCGTGAAGCCGTGTCCCGGAAGGTCGGGAGCAATCACCGTGAAACGCTGCGCGAGACGCGGCGCGAGCTCGTGCCACGTGTGCGTCGCCGCTCCTATCCCGTGCACGAGGAGGAGCGCCGGGCCCCGTCCCATGATCTGGACGTGCCACCGCTGCCCGCCCGCTTCGACGAAGCGGCTTGCGCTGCAGTTGGGCCAGTTCGCCCCCATCTCGGTCCACGTCGGCGTCGCGCGCACCGCTCGAATGTAGTGTCCGCCATCGCCGCTGTCAGGGGCGTATATTCTCCCCCATGACGACCGTCGACGTTCTGGCCATCGCCGCGCATCGCGATGACATCGAGCTCACGTGTGGCGGCACGCTGGTCAAGGCCGCCTCGCTCGGACAGCGCACCGCCATCATCGACCTGACGCAGGGCGAAATGGGCTCGCGCGGATCCGCCGAGCTGCGCGCCGCGGAGGCGAGCCGCGCGGCCGAGATACTCGGCGTCGCGGCACGTGTGAATCTCGGACTCCCCGATGCGGGGATCGTCAACACCCCGGCTACGCGCGCGCAGCTCGTGCGACTCATTCGCGAGTTCCAGCCGCGCGTCGTGCTCGCGCCGTCGATCACCGGCAAGCATCCCGACCATCGCGTGAGCGCCGAGCTGGTGACGGACGCATGCTTTCTTTCCGGGCTCTCGAAGATCGAACCCGACCTGCCGCGCTTTCGCCCCTTCAAGCTCGTGCACTCGCTCACGTATCGCGAGGATGCGGGAAAGCCGACCTTCGTCGTCGACATCTCGGCGGAGTTCGAGAAGAAGATGCTCGCGATCCGCGCCTATGCGTCGCAGTTCGACGGCGCGACGCAGGCCGGCGAGGTGTTCCCGAACGGCGAGCCGCTCTACGACATCGTGCGACACCAGGCTGCGCACTACGGGTCGCTCATCCGGGTACAATACGGCGAGCCGTTTCATACGGCCGAGACGATGCGGGTCGACGACCTGATGTCGCTCGACGTATCCACCTTCTGACATCGCAATGCCACCTCGTACGCAACAGCGCCGCGCCCCGCGCCGCGACGTTCCCACGATCTCCCAGCAGCGACCGTCGTACGGAGCCGCGGCGATCGTGTCGCTGGTCATCTTCGCGCTCTACATCGCCACGCTCGCGCCCAACACCGCGATGTGGGACACGAGCGAATACATCGCCGCGGCGCAGGTGCTCGGCATTCCGCACCCGCCGGGAAATCCCTTCTTCATTCTGCTCGCGCACGTGTTCACGATTCTGCCGATCGGCGGATCCGCGGGTACGAAGATCAACGTGCTCGCGGCGGTGTGCAGCGCGCTGAGTGCGGGAACGTGGTTTCTCGTGGTCGAGCGCGTGTGCAGCGCGTGGCTGCCGGAGCGGTGGATGCAGCGCGGCGCAGCGGCCGCAGCGGCGCTCCTCGGCGCGACGGCGTTCACGGTGTGGAACCAGTCGGTGGTGAACGAGAAGGTGTACACGGTGTCGCTCGCCTTCTTCGCGATCGTATCGTGGCTGACGGTGCTCTGGTGCGACAATCCCGAGGGACGTACCGCGGATCGGTTGCTCGTCTTGATCGGATTTCTGATCGCGCTCGGATACACCAATCATCCAGCCGGCTTCCTCGTCGCGCCGGCGGTTGGCGCCGCGGTGCTGCTCAGGCGCCCGACGACGTTGCTGCGGTGGCAGCTGCTACTCGCGATCGCGAGCGCGTTCGCGCTTGGGCTCACGCCGTTCGCGGTCGAGTCGATTCGCGCAGGGCACTTCCCTGCCATCAACGAGGGGGAGGCAACGGGGTGCACGACGAAGTTCGAGCTGTCGTGCACCTTCAACGCGACTGCGCGGCAGCGGCTCGCCGACAACGTAAACCGCGTGCAGTACGGCAAGCCGACGCTCGATGAACGGCAGGCGCCCTTCCCCGCTCAGGTCGGCATGTTCTGGATGTACTTCAAGTGGCAGTGGCTGCGCGACCCGTACGACAGCGCGCCACGCGGACTACAGGGGCTGCTCGCGGGAATTTATCTCGTGCTCGGGATCGCCGGCGGCTACGCGCACTACAAGCGGGATCGATGGTCGTTCGGCTTCTTCGGGCCGCTCATGTTCACGATCACGCTCGCGCTCATCTTCTACATGAACTTCAAGTACGGCTATTCGCAGTCACCAGAGCTTGGAGGCACTGTTCCGCGCGAGGTGCGCGATCGAGACTATTTCTACCTGTGGGGCTTCTCGGCGTGGAGCGTGTGGGCGGGGCTCGGGATCGTGCTCGTGTGGGAACAGCTCGCGGGGCTCCTGTCGCCGCAGTCGGATGGCGTGGCCGCGAAGATCCCGCGGAAGAACTGGCTGCTGACGACCCCCGTCTTCCTGCTCGCCATCGTGCCTCTCATCACGAACTGGCGCGCCGCCTCTCGCCACGGCGACACGTTCACGCGCGACTGGGCCGCCGACGTGTTGAACAGCGTCGAGCCGTACGGTGTGCTCATCACGAACGGCGACAACGACACCTTCCCGCTCTGGTACGCGCAGGAAGTCGAGGGAGTGCGCAAGGACGTGACCGTCGCGGTGACGTCGCTGCTCCGCACCGACTGGTACGTGCGGCAGATGATTCGCCGCCCCGTGTATCCGTACGACGCGGCGAAGGGACCGGCGGTCTATCGTGGCCGCTCGTGGCCGCTCCCCAAGGGCTCGCCCGTGGCGATGACCGTCGCCGAGGCGGATGCGCTTCCCGAAGTCATGGCGCTTCCGCAGGCGCAGCTGTTCAAGAAGGATGACATCGAAGCCGTGATTCCTCCTGGCGAGATCTACAAGGACCAGATCATCGTTTTGCGCGTGATCAAGGACGGCTTTCCCGATCGTCCACTCTACTTCACGTCGGGGTCGTATCCGCGCTCGCTCGGGCTCGGGAAGTACGTTGCGAATCAGGGGCTCGTCTCCAAGCTCTTTCCGACGCCGGTCGCCGCGGACAAGCGCTTCGTCGAAATTCCGGGGTACGGCTTCTTCGATCTTCCGCGCACGGACTCGCTGTGGAAGGACTACAAGGCTCCGGCGGCGCTGCTCAGGCGCGGGGAGTGGGTGGACAAGGCGTCGTCCGACATCCCGCTTCGCTACGTGATCACCGCTGCACTGTTGAGCGAGATCTCGAAGGCGCAGGGCGATTCGGCGGCGGCGGCGAAGTACATGACGACGGCGATCGACATGGCGCGGGCGGCGAGGGTGGAGTCCGTACTGGGATTCTCGAAGGCGCCGCCGGCGGGGAACGACGGGCCCGCGCCGCATTAGTCGAGAGTTAAAGCGGCGCTGAGGCGGGGAGGTTGCGGCGCCATTCCGCGCCGTCAGCGAAACGTTAGCTTTTAGTCATGCCCGCCCCGGTCTACCTCGACCACTCCGCGACGACCCCTGTTCGCGCGGAGGTTTTCGCCGCGATGGAGCCGTTCTACGGCCCCAAGTTCGGCAACCCCTCGAGCATGCATCGGTGGGGGCGCGAGGCGCGCGCGGCACTCGACGAGGCGCGCGAGCGGCTCGCGGCGACGCTCGGCGCGCACGCGGATGAGATCGTCTTCACCAGCGGCGGCACCGAGGCAGACAATCTCGCGATCCTCGGCAGCTGGCGGCTGATGCGCGAGAAGCACCCGGACAAGCGCGCGGTGGTGACGACGCCGATCGAGCACAAGGCGATTCTGGCCGCCATGCACCAGGCCGCGCACGAGGGGGCCGAGGAACGGCTGCTGAGCGTGGATTCCGCGGGGCTCGTGCGGGGCGAGAGCTTCGATGCGCACGTGCGCGAGGACGTCGCGATCTGCTCGGTGATGTGGGTGAACAACGAGATCGGCACGATCCAGCCGATCGCGCAATTCGCGCAGCGTGCGAAGTCGCGCGGCGTGCTCTTTCATACCGATGCGGTGCAGGCGTTCGGGCACATCGCGGTGAGTGCGAAGTCCGCTCCGTTCGATTTCCTGTCGCTCTCCGGCCATAAGATCGGCGCGCCGAAGGGGATCGGTGCGATGTTCATCCGTCGCGGCACGTTCGTCGAGCCGATGCAGTTCGGCGGCTCGCAGAATCGCGGTGTGCGTCCGGGAACGGAGAACGTTGCGGCGGCCGTGGCGCTCGCGCGGGCGGCTGAGCTGGCGGTGGAGGAACTCGAGACGGAGATGCCGAGGCTCGAGCGCATGCGCGACCATTTGCAGCGGGAGCTGGAGTCGCGGATTCCCGATGCCGTGGTGAACGGAACGGGAGCGCCGCGGGCGCCGCACATCTTGAACATCTCGGTGCCGGGGACGGACAGCGAGTCGATGCTGATGGCGCTCGACATGTCCGGCGTGGCGTGCTCGAGCGGATCGGCGTGTCAGAGCGGGACGGTGAATCCGTCGCACGTACTCGAGGCGATCGGCGTGCCGCGCGACCTCGCGATCGCGGCGGTGCGAATGAGCCTCGGCTCGCTGACGACGGATGCGTGCATCGAGCGGGTGGTGCAGCTCTTCCCCGCGCTCATCTCGAAGGCGCGGCGCCTGGCGGGCGTCGCGAGTTAGGGTGTCGCGCGTGCGGGTGCCGCGATGAGCCGCGAGCGCGTGCTCGTCGCGATGAGTGGTGGCGTGGACTCGTCGGTGGCTGCGGCGATGCTCGTCGAGCAGGGGTACGACGTCATCGGCGCGACGATGAAGCTGTTCTGCTACGGCGATGAGGTGCCGGATCGGCCGTGCTGCTCGCTCGACTCCATCGACGACGCGCGCCGCGTGTGCGAGGGACTCGGAGTTCCGCATTACGTGCTGAACATGGAGGACGCGTTCGGGCGCGACGTGCTGCAGAACTTCGTGAGCGAGTACGCGCGGGGTCGCACGCCGATTCCATGCGTGCGGTGCAACTCGTTCACGAAATTCCGGGATCTGCTGGCGAAGGCGGATGCGGTGGACGCGCAGTGGATCGCGACGGGGCACTACGCGCAGGCTCGTGGCGGAGAGCTGTTTCGAGGGTTGGATCCCGCGAAGGATCAGAGCTACTTCCTGTGGGGAATCGATCGCGCGGTGGTGAGCCGGATGCTACTGCCGGTTGGGGCGTTGACGAAGGCGGAGACGCGGGCGCGGGCACGAGCCTTGGGGCTTCACGTGGTAGCCGACAAGGCGGAAAGCCAGGACATCTGCTTCGTACCTGGCGGCGATCATACCGTGGTGCTGGCGAAGCATCTGGCGGACGGCGACGCGGCATTGTCGCGTGGGCCGTTTCTGCTTCGCGATGGTCGACAAGTCGGGGAGCACGAGGGATTCGCGCGTTTCACGATCGGGCAGCGACGCGGTCTACCGGGCGGATACGCGGAGCCGATGTTCGTGACGGCGATTCGGCCGGCGGAGCGCGCGGTGGTGATAGGGCCGAGGGATGAGCTGCTCGGGCGGGGGATCATCGCGCGGGAGATGAACTGGCTGGTGGGGGATGCCCCGACGGTGGGCGCGGAGGTCGAGGTGCAGATCCGGCATCATGCGGCGCCGGCGAGGGCGGAGATCGTGCGAGCAGATGGGGAGGAGATCGAGTTGGCTCTCGACGAGGCGGTGAGCGCGATCTCGCCGGGGCAGTCGCTGGTGCTTTACAGTGGGGAGCGAGTGTTGGGGGGCGGGGTGATCGAGGCTGGGAGGGTGGCGGGGGCGGAGCGAGGGGTGAGGGCGCGACTGCCGATTTCCGCGGCGTAGCCCGCGATCCTGCGAGCACACGCTTGAGCGAGCGGATCGACATCGTGAGCGAGCTGGCCCCCGACGTCGTACTCGCGAGGATCGCCGCCGAGGCCGAGTGGCGGATCGATGACGAGGGGCCGGCGTTTCCGTACGATCCCGGAGCGCGCAGGGTCAACGTTCGCATACAGGGCATCCGGTTCACGATGTCGATGAACGCCTTCATGATGAGGAAGACCGGGGGCTTAGTCGAAACGAACTCCTTTCGCCCGGTCTGCGCGGGAACTGTCGAAGCGACGCCGAGCGGCGGAAGTCGCGTTGTGGCACGCTTCCGGTTCCATTGGTTCACGCGATTGTTCACGACCGTCTTGCTCGGCATGCTCGGCTCGATGGCTATCGCAATGGGAGATGACCGCTTCCGACATGCGACGGGTATTACTCACTCGCGGTCGAGGCGGTGTTAGTGGCTGTGTCAGTAATCCTAGTCGCATCACCAATCATGGGAGTCGCCGCGCTGTTCGTGGTCTTCGGCTACCACGGGAGGGACATTCGGGACCGGATGCGGACGATCATCGCGCGGGCCAGCGCCACTTCGACTACCGTCGCTCCTCCATCAGCGCCAGCAGATTTCCCTCCGAGTCCCTGAACGCCACGAGCCAGAGCTCGTGATCCGGCATCTTTGCGATCATGTGCGGCTCGTCCATGAACTCGACTCCCTTCCCAGCCAGCTCGCTCTTCACCGCATCGATGTCGGACACGAAGAAGTAGAGTACCGACGTCCCCGCCGCCTCACCCTCGGCCGTACTGAGCATCAGCCGCGTCGTTCCACTCTGAAAAAACGAGAGCGTTGGGCCCGCGTCGAAGAGGTGCTTCACGCCCAGCGCATCGCGGTAGAAATCCCGCGCGCGCGCGACATCCTTGCACACGATCGCGATCTGGCCGATGCGGCTGTCGCTCAGATTCGGCATGGCGCCTCCCCTCGATCTCGTGCGACCCCTTGCCGCGACGGGCGCACGTACGGTTAGTTATAAGGGCTAACTATCTTATAGTTACCTTAGCTAACTAAGAGTATCGCGCATGGCGCCCGCCACCACAAGACCCCGTCCGCGGCCCCGAACCACCCGCCTCCGCACCGTCGACCTCGCCGACCGCCTCCACTCGGCCGCCCTCCATCTCCTGCGCCGCCTCCGCCGCGAGGACGACGCCTCGGGGCTCCCCGCCCCGCAGCTCTCCGCCCTCTCCGTCATCGTCTTCGGCGGCCCCATCACCCTCGGCAACCTCGCTCGCGCCGAGCAGGTGCGCCCGCCGACGATCTCGAAGCTGATCGTCATCCTCGAGGCCAAGGGACTCGTCGAGCGCACAACGGATGCGGCAGATAAACGAGTAATACGGGTGGGAGCGACGGCGCGCGGAACGAAGCTCCTCCACGACGGCCGCCAGCGTCGCGTCGCCGCACTCGTCGCGTCGCTGAGCGCGCTCCCGGTACGCGATCGCGCGCTGCTCGCGCGCGCACTTCCTGTGCTCGAAGGCGTCGCCAGAACTCCGCCCGAAGCCGGATGACGAGCAGCACTCGGCGCGGTGGCGCTAGCGGAGCGTGTACAGGTACGCCACCATGTTGCGCGCGTCGCTCTCACTCACTCCCAGATCCGGCATCGCAGTGCCCGGTTCCACCGCACGCGGCGACCTGATCCAGCGAATCAGATTGTCGCCCGTGTTCGGTAGTTCGCCCGCGATGTAGCTCCGGCGCGCAAAATGGACGAGTGGCGGCCCCACGAGTCCGACGGCGCCGTCGATGCCCGGAATGTCATGGCAGGTGCCGCAGCCGAACGCCTTGATGAGCGTCGCGCCGTACGCGGGATCGCCACCGGCGATTGGACGGATGGGACCGGAATCGTCGCGACACCCCTCCGACGACACGACGATCGCGCACGACAGGACGGCGAGCACGACTCCTCGCGCCGTCGCGCGAATGCAGCTCACGGCGCCAGCCCCGCGCAGGGACGCACCATGGCTATGGCCAGGGTCTGCAGCACGATGCCTCCGAGAAAGAGCACGCTCACCGCGATCCCCGCACGCGCCATGAAGCGTGACCGGCCCCCAGGCGGCGGCCCGATGAGCGACCCGCCGGCATCGTTGCCCGGCACCTCCCGCACCGCTTTCCAGCTGCGCAGCGCCGTCACGAGCGCCATCACCGCAACGACAATGGCGACGATACTCACGACCATCACAATGGCGCTCAGCGCGCCGACCAGCGGCGCGGAAAGCGGAACGGCGGCGGGATAGCAATTGTGCGACACAAGCGCGGCGTCGGCGACTTCGTTGATGGACCACGCGACCGGGGCGCCGGCGAGACCGAACCAGAGCGCGCGCATCGAGACCCGCTCCGCCTCGTCCGAGCACACCGGCGTCGATGTGAACGGCCCGCTCCTCGACGCGCCCGTCATTGCGGCCACCAGAAGCGCGGCGTGATGTAGATCGTGGTGAATACGAAGAGCCAGACGATGTCGACGAAGTGCCAGTACATCGCCGCGTTCTTGATCGCGAGATGACGCGCGGAAGTGAAGTGGCCGCACAGCGATCGCGCAAGCACGAACACCACCATCAGGAGTCCGATCGCTACGTGCGCGCCGTGAAAGCCGGTGATGGTGTAGAACATGGACCCGTACGCATGCGATTGCGGGAGGAACTTCGTCCGGTGATACTCGACGAACTGGATGCTCAGAAAGACCGCACCGAGGATGAGCGTCATCACGAGTCCGGCGATCAGCCTGCCGCGACTGCCTCTCCGGATCCCCGACTCGCCCCACCACATCGTCCCACTGCTCGCCAGAAGGATCAGAGTGTTCGGTGCGCTGAGCGTGAGCTCCGGTCGAGCAACCGGCGGCCACTGGGGCGACATAGAGCCGAGATAGTAGTAGCTGAAGAGCAAAAAGGTGAAGAGTGAGGCCTCCGTCATGATCAGACCGACCATTCCCCACCATCCGGGCGGCCGCTCGCTCGTCGTCGGCGTGGGAAACGGGCGCGGATCGCCGCTCACACGTCGGTCGTCGCGCATGCCCTCGTCTCCGAGCGCCGTCGCCATGGCTCAGCCCTCCCCGCGCTCTGGATGCTGCGGCCACAGCCACCATGCCGTCGAGACGCCGAGCAACACGGCGGCCGCAAGCGCCAGGCCCCAGATGCGGAACAACAGCGCATAGAATAGTGCGAGCATCACCAGCGCGACGATCAGTGGCAGCAGCGTGTCCTCCGACATGTGGAGCAGTCGCACCTTGTTCGCATCGAGGGGCGCGCTCTGCACCGTGAGTCGTCCGTCGGTCAACGTCGGACCGTCGCGCAGCGCGCTTCGCTCCGGCGGCTGCAGGCGGTCCTCCCATAGCGGATCACGACTGCGCACGGTGGGAATGACCTCGAAATTGTACTCGGGGGGCGGCGAGCTCGTCGACCACTCCAGCGTGCTCGCATCCCACGGATTGTCACCGGCAACGGCACCGCGCCCACGGCTCGTGATCACGTTCCACACGAAGATCAACACGCCGATCGCGAACAGGTAGGCGCCAAGCGAAGTGATGAGATTCACCGTGTTCCATCCCATGGAGCCATCGTACGTGTAAATCCGGCGCGGCATCCCGAGCAGCCCGGCGATGTGCATCGGGAA
>JBBSEY010000092.1:0-11059 GCA_038239265.1 Gemmatimonadales bacterium
CGGGCTCAAGCCCGACGCGGTGATCGCCCAGCACGCGGAAATAGATCTCTTGAACTCAAGAGATATCGGCGTGCGGATATTGAAGGGGGTGGAGGCCGACATTCTCGCGGACGGGCAGATCGACTATGATCAGGCGCTGCTCGATCGGTTCGACTACGTGATCGCGAGCGTGCACTCGCGTTTCTCGATGGATCGCGGGACGATGACGGCGCGCGTGCTGCGCGCGCTGGATGATCCGCACGTCACGATCCTCGGCCACCCGACGGGGCGGCTGCTGCTGAGCCGCGAAGCGTATGCGATCGACATGGAGGCGGTGATCGCGAAGGCGGCGAAGAATGGCGTGGTGCTCGAGATCAACGCCGATCCGCATCGCCTCGATCTCGATTGGCGCCACTGCCGGCTCGCGAAGTCGCTCGGGTGCGCGTTCGAGATCGGGCCCGATGCACATTCCACGCGGGGGCTCCGGAACATGGAGTTCGGCGTCGGGATCGCGCGAAAGGGATGGCTGGAAAGAGCGGATGTGATCAACGCGCTGAGCGCGGAGAAGATCGGGGATCGTTTACGGAAGCGGAGAGCGCGATGAACAGGAAAATGGGTGCGAAGAGGGCGGCGAAGGGGCCCGCGATGCTGGCGTCGAAGAAGACGGCGGCGCCGAAGGCCACACGGAAGGCGCCCCAGCCGGCGCCGAAGAAGGCGGCTAAAAAGGCGCCGAAGACCGTCGCGCGGAAAGTCAAAACCGTGCTCCTCCCGCAGCTGCGCGAGCGCTGGCCGCGCTCCGCGGCGGAGCGAAAGGTCCGAGCCGCCGAGTACTACAGGCGGCTCTCGGCGACGTACCCCGATGCGCACTGCGCGCTCGATCACGAGGATCCTTATCAGCTCCTCGTCGCCACGATCCTGAGCGCGCAGTGCACCGACAAGCGAGTCAACATGGTGACGCCGGCGCTCTTCGAGCACTATCCGAGTGCGATGCAAATGGCCGATGCGGAGCGCGAGGAGCTCGAGACGGAGATCAAGAGCACGGGATTCTTCCGCAGCAAAACGAAGAGTCTGCTCGGCATGGCGCAGGCACTCGTCGCTCGGCACGGCGGGAAGGTCCCCGACTCGATGGAGGAGCTGACGGAGCTTCCGGGTGTCGGCCGCAAGACGGCGAACGTGATCCTCGGCAATGCGTTCGACAAGAACGTCGGCGTCGTCGTGGACACGCACGTCACGCGACTCTCGGAACGGCTCGGCCTCACGCGCCAGACGGACGCGGTGAAGATCGAGGAGGATCTGATGCCGCTCTTCCCGTCCGAGCAATGGACGATGGTGTCGCACCTGCTCATCGAGCATGGGCGCCAGATCTGCGTCGCGCGGGCCCCGCGCTGCGAGATTTGCCCCCTCAGCGACATCTGCCCATCGTCGCGTGTGTGAACGATCCTCTCGGCTCCCGATGCCGTGTGACGCTGCTGCGGCGCTCTGCCGCCATGATTAACTTGGAATGCTGTCCACTTCGATTCCCTTTGACGGCTGGTGTCCTACATGACGAAGCACGCTACGATCGAGACCAATCGCGGCACCATTGTCGCGGAGCTCTTTGAAAAGGATGCACCGCTCGCCGCCGCGAACTTCGAGAAGCTCGCGAACAGCGGCTTCTACGACGGCGTGAAATTTCACCGCGTGATTCCGGGGTTCATGGTGCAGGGTGGCGATCCGCTCTCCCGCGATCTTCCCGAGGGCGATCGCCGAATCGGCACCGGGGGGCCCGGCTACCACATCAAGTGCGAGACGGTGGGCAATCCGAACAAGCACGAGGTCGGCGCCCTGTCGATGGCGCATGCGGGGAAGAACACCGGCGGCAGTCAGTTCTTCATGGTGCTCGATGAGAACAGCACGAAGCATCTGAACGGCGTCCACACTGTGTTCGGGAAGATCACGACCGGGGTCGACGTGCTGAAGAAGATCACGCAGAACGACACCATGACGACCGTTCGAGTCGCCTGAGCCCACCGTTCAACGCACCGTAGCCGAGGAGAAGCGACATGGCCGCACCGAAGGAAGGAGATTTGAAGGCGGGCTATACCGGGCTCATCGTGGGTGCGGTGCTGCTCTTCGTGACGATGACGGCGATCGTCCACTTCACGAACGAGCACTACGCGAGCGAAGAACCCGCAGCGGCAGTCTCGAAGTAAGTCGTTGAATTGTAGGAGCTTAAGGGCGGACGCTACAACGTCCGCCCTTTTTCGTGCGCTCTGCGGGAACAACTCTACTGACGAGCCGTTTAGTTATTCTCGCTCAACCAATACGACACGATGTCCGAGTCCGAACAAACGAACGCACCCCGCTGGCGCCGCCTTCCGGGCGAGCGTCCTCGCCAGATCCTCGATGCCGCGCTCGCGGTCTTCGGCGAGCGCGGACTCGCGGCAGCCAGACTCGAGGACATCGCACGTACCGCCGGCGTCTCGAAAGGCACGATCTATCTGTACTTCCCCAACAAGGAAGCGCTCTTCTGCGACATGATCCGCGAGATCCCGTCGCGGCACATCGCCTCCGTCGAAGCGATGATCACCGAGAGCGCGAGCGCGCGCGAGCAGCTTCGCGAATATCTGCGCTACACGTGGGACTACGTGCGCACGCCGTCGTACGAGGTGCTCTACCGGCTGGTCCTCAGCGAGCTGCACCACTTCCCCGATCTCTACGAGCAGTTCATCGAGGAGGTCCCGATGCGCTCGATGCGCATCCTCAGCGACATCGTCAGGCGCGGCATCGCGAGCGGGGAGTTTCGGGACATCGACCCGCTGGCCGCGGGACGCATGCTCCACGCCGTCCTCTTCATCCACGGCGTGTGGGCGGCCAAGCGTGCGCGCATCCCATTCATGCGCGACCTCTCGGACAACCAGGTGCTCGACCAGCTCGTGGACTTCTGTCTGCACGCGATCGGCCAAGTTCCGGCGCCTGTAGCGTCAACCGTGCACTCATGATCACCAGCTCCCGCGTCCTCGCCGCTCTCCTCCTCATCGTCGCCGCGATCCCCGCCGCCGCGCAGGACTCGGTGCTCGCGCGCCCGCTCACCCTGGGCGATGCCGCCCGGCTCGGCGCGCGGCAGAACGCGTCGGCGCTCGAGGCGCGCGCGCGCACCGCGCAGGCAGCCGCGCGCATCACGCAAAAGCGTTCCGATCTTCTCCCTACCATCTCGGGATACGCCACGGAAAACGGCCGCTCCTACAACTCGGCCACTTTCGGCATCACCTTCCCGGGCTTCGATGCGAACGGCGAGGTGATCGGCCCCGTCAACATCTTCGACGTGCGCGCGAAGATCTCGGAGACGCTCTTCGACTTCGGGGCGCTACAGCGGCTGAAGGGTGCCCGCACCACCGCGCGCGCGTACGGCGCGACGGCGGCGAACGAAGCGGAGCTCTCCGCGCAGAACGCCGCCAACGCCTACCTCCGCGCTCAACGCGCCGATGCGCAGCTCGGGGCGCGCGTTGCCGACTCGGTGCTCGCAGACTCGCTCCTCGGCATCGCCAGCGAGGAGCTCCGCGCCGGCGTCGGCGTCGCACTCGACGTCACGCGGGCACAGTCGCAGTTCGCGACGATTCGAGCGCAGCTGATCGTCGCCCGCAACGAGCGCGATCGCGCCCGCCTCGATCTTCTCCGCGCGCTCGGCCAGCCGCTCACCTCGCGCGTGACGCTCGCCGACAGCCTCACCGGACTCGTGCTCCGCGACACCACGATCAACGAAGCGGACGCGATCGATCTCGCGATGCGCACGCGTCCCGATCTCCGCGCCGCCGACGAGCAGATCCGTGCGGCCGAGCAGGAGGTCACGGCGATCAAGGCCGAGCGGCTGCCGTCGCTCTCGGCTTTCGGTGACTATGGGTATGTCGGAAAGGACCGGCTGCTCGGCACGTACGACTGGGGGGTGCAGCTTTCGATTCCGATCTTCGACGGGCTGCGCCGAGAGGGACGTATCGAAGAGGCGAAGGCGATCTCGAACGAGATCGACGTGCGCCGGCGCGACCTCCGACAGCAGGCGGCGATCGAGGTGCGCGGCGCGTTGCTCGATCTCGCGTCGGCGAAGGAGGAGGCCGACGCAGTGCGCGAGGCGCTCAGGCTCGCACAGCAGGAAGTCGCACAGGCGCGGGAGCGATTCCGCGCGGGTGTGGCGGGAAATGCTGACGTCATCACCGCGTCGCTCTCGCTCAACTCCGCACGCACGCAGGCAGTCGACGCACTCTCCGGCTACCAGGGCGCGAAAGTCGCACTGGCGCGCGCGGTCGGCTCGGTCACGGCGCTTCCGTAGCTCCAAATGAGTGCAGTCACGGCTTCATCGGCTTTAACGACACAGAGGAATAGCAACATGGGGACGACCACCGAACCAGCGACCACACCGTCACAGCCCGCGTCGCCCGCGCCCGCCGCGCGGCCGCCAGCAACGGAGACACCGACGAAGACCTCGAAGAAGAAAATGATCATCTTCGGGATCATCGCCGTCGTGATCGTCATCGCGCTCATCTGGGGGATCAGGACCTTCATCTATTCGCGCGGACACGAGACAACCGACAACGCGCAGGTCGACGGACACATCGTGCCCGTGCTCTCCAAAGTCGGCGGCTACGTCACCGCGGTGCTCGTGCAGGACAACGATTCGGTGCGGAACGGGCAGACGCTCGTTCGCATCGACGACTCCGAGTACAAGGTGAAGGTCGCGCAGGCCGAGGCGGATCTGGCGGCGGCACGGTCGACCGCGGGTGGACGCCAGTTCACCGGACAGTCGCAGGCGGCAGTCGCGACGGCCACGGGCAATCGCTTCGCGGCCGACGCGCAGATTCAGGCGGCGCGGGCGAATCAGCAGAAGGCGAACGCGGATCTCGCCCGCATGCGCGACCTCGTTGCGAAGCAGATCGTCTCGGCGCAGCAACTCGACGCGGCGCAGGCGGCGGCCGCCTCGGCGGCGGCTGATGTAGAGGCGCTGCAACGTCAGGCGGCGGCGGCGGGCGGTGCGGTGCAGAACGCGCAGGCCGGCGTGCGACTGGCGCAGGCGAAGTTGCAGGCGGAGCAGGCGGCGCTCGACAACGCGAAGCTGCAGCTCGGCTACACCACTCTGGACGCACCGGAGACCGGGACCATCTCGAAGAAAGCGGTGGAGCTGGGGCAGCTCGTGCAGCCCGGGCAGACGCTGATGTCGATCGTCGCCGACACCGGCACGTGGGTCACCGCGAACTTCAAGGAAACGCAGCTCAACACGATGGTCGTGGGGCAGCCGGTGGCGTTCGAGGTGGATGCCTATCCGGGATGCGAAGCCGAGGGGAAGGTGCAGAGCCTGAGCGGCGCGACGGGCGCGCGCTTCGCACTGTTGCCTCCCGACAATGCTACCGGCAACTTCACGAAAGTCGTGCAACGGCTGCCAGTGCGTGTCGCCATCACCAGGGGCTGCGGAACGAACCGTCCGCTTCGTCCCGGAATGTCGATCGTCGCCCACGTGGACACGAAGAAATGAGGAGCAGCTCCCTGTGACTTCCGATACGGCGCTGCCGTCGCGCGAAGAGGCGCTCGCACTCGTGCACGAGTACACCGCGAGCGAGTCGCTGCGCGCGCACATGCTCTCGGTGGAAGCCGCGATGCGCGCGTACGCGCTGAAGTTCGGGGAAGATCCCGAGCGGTGGGGGCTCACGGGACTGCTGCACGACTTCGACTACGAACGCTTCCCGAACAACGCGCACTCGCCCACCGAAGAGCATCCGGCGGAAGGGGTGCGCATGCTGCGCGCGCGCGGCTACCCCGAAGATGTGCTGCAGGCGATTCTCGGCCACGCGACGTATTGCGCGACGCCGCGGGAGACGACGATGGCGAAGGCGCTCTTCGCGGTGGATGAGCTCACGGGACTCATCACGGCCTCGGCGCTCGTGCGCCCATCGCGGAGCGTGCTCGATCTCGAGGCGAGCTCCGTGAAGAAGAAGATGAAGGACAAGCACTTCGCGAAGGGCGTGAGCCGCGAGGACGTGACCGTGGGCGCGTCGGAACTCGGAGTCGATCTGGACGAGCACATACAGTTCGTGATCGAGGCGATGCGGCCGGTTGCCGATTCCCTGGGCCTCAAGGGGACCGCTGTCGCCGGGTGAGCCTGGCGGTACAACGCTGGACCGACGCGGCGCGTATGATCGAGACACCACGATCATCAGACATGACCGCTGTCCCGCTCCACACCCTGCATCGTCCAATGTCAGCGCCATCGGCTGAGTCCGCGCAGCCTGACGCGGAGCGCGCCCTCGTGCGCGAGGCGCAGGCGGGGAGTGAGGCGGCGTTCGCACTGTTGGTGCACTCGCACATGCGGCGGGCATATGCCGTGGCCAGGGCAATCTGTGCGACGCACGAGGACGCCGAAGATGCAGTGCAGGATGGCTTTCTTCACGCTTACAAGGCGCTCGAGCGGTTCCGCCCCGAGCAGGCCTTTGCGGCCTGGCTGAACCGCATCGTCGCCAACGCTGCACTGGACATTGGTCGTCGCAGGAAGGTTCGGGACGCGGATTCGCTGCCGGAGACGCTCTCCGTGCCGCAGTTCGATCCCTCGGAGCGATCGGAGCTGCGCAGACGGTTGGGAGCAGCGCTCGAGCTCTTGCCGGATCGCCAGCGATCGGTGCTGGTGCTGCACGACGTCGAGGGCTACACGCACGGCGAGATCGGTACGATGTTGGGTATTCCCGAGGGGACGGCACGATCGGACCTTCACCATGCGCGCGCATCGCTGCGGGAGCGACTGCACGATCTCTGGAGTGAGAAATGAGGCTGGAGTCGCGGATCGGCCCGAATGGGCGTGACGACGAGATGACGCGCGCGCTGCGTGCGATGCATGTTCCACCCGGCGGTGAGGCGTTCTGGGACTCGCTGGAGCGGCGGATCATGGCGCGCGTCGCGTCTGCTGCGGACGACGACGTATGGTGGCGGCAGCTGGCGCCCTGGCGCGGCGCGCTGGCGATCGCCGGTGCGGCGGCCATCATCGTGGCGGCGCTGGCCGCGCGCCACTCGAACCAGATCGAGTCGCTCGCAGCGTACCGGGAGATCGAGGCGAGCCGGGTTGCGCCGGTGCAGGTGGCCGCCGAGACGGAGCGCGAAGCCTCGCGCGACGTCACGCTGCGCTACGTCGTGGGGCCATGAGCGGGAGATCCCGATGAGGAAATCGAAGTCGCTCGCGCTGGGCTTTCTGCTCGGAGCTCTGGTGGCCGGGGGCGCGCTCGGATTTTCGCTGGATCGCGTCTTGACGCGTCCGTCATGCGATGCGAGTACGGACCGCCAGGCCGTGCGTGCCTACATGGCCTCCAAGCTGCAGTTGAGTCCACTGCAGCGTGCGCAGGTCGATAGCCTGCTCGACAACCGGCATCGTGAGATGGCGAGGATCGTCGCACCCGTCCGCCCGCAACTCGATTCCGTGCGCGAGGCGACGCGCGTGCAGATCAAGAAGCTGCTCGACGTCGGACAGCAGCGGCGCTTCCAGGACTGGGTGGACGAATCGAAAAAGGAAGAGGCCAGACAGCAGTGACGTCCGTAACACAAATGCTCTTCGTTGTGTCACTGTGGGGAGTGGCGCCCAGGGTGGGCGCGCAGGGCGGCGCGGATTCCGCGCGCACCATGTCGTTGAACGCCGCGGTCACGCTGGCGCAGAAGAATTCTCCGCTGGCCGTGAGTGCGCGCGGCCAGCTGCGTTCGAGCCGCGCGGGCGTTCGTTCGGCCTACGCGGCATTCCTTCCCACGCTCGACATCCAGGCGACGAACACGCAGAACAGCCCGGCCGGCGTCGTCATCGACAGCACCGGGCACGTCTTCTCCGGGAAGTGGCAGAACTCGCAGGGTTTCAGCACGGGGCTGCAGCTCTTCGATGGACTCTCGCGCCTCTATCAGATCCGCGCAAGCAGGGCCGAGGTGACGGCGGCGCGCGCAAATGAAGTGACACAGACCTTCCAGATCGCGCTGCTGGTGTCGCAGCAGTACTACGCTGTGCTGGCGGCGAAGGAATCGGAGAGCGCGGCAGAGGCGCAGCTCCAACAGGCGCAGCAGCAGCTCGCCGTTTCCCGCGCCAAGGTGCAGGCGCAGACGGTGACGAAATCCGACTCGCTGCGCGCGATCATTCAGGTGGGTACCGCGCGACTCGCGCTCCTCCAGGCGCGGAACGATCTGCAGACGGCGAATGCGACGCTGACGCGGCTCGTTGGAGAGCCGTACAAGGTCACTGCGGATGCTGCGGATACGATCACGGGGCCGTCGGTCGACGTCGACAGTGCGAAGCTCGTGCAGCTCGCACAGAACAGTCCCGTAGTACAGCAGGCGCAGGCGCAGCAGGTGGCGGCCGCGGCGCAGTATCGCGCGGCGCACGCGCCGTACTTTCCGAACATCTCGGTGGCGTACAATCGCTCGCGCTATCACAGCGACAGTTCGTTCAACTTCGCGCATGGCGGGTACAACTACAGCGGGACGCTGCGCTTTACGGTGAGCTATCCGTTGTTCAACGGCCTCACGCGCGAGCAGGACGTGGTCAACGCGCAGGTGGCCGAGCAGAATGCGGCGGCCGAGGCGCAGGATGCGGCGCTGTTGGCACGGCAGAATCTGGTGTCGTACATCGGCACGCTGCGCACGACGCAGGAGCAGATCGGAATCCAGCAGCTATCGGTGGCCGCGGCCGAGGAGGATCTGCGCGTACAGCAGCAGCGGTATCAGCTGGGCGCATCGATTTTGCTGGACGTGTTGACGTCGCAGACGCAGCTGACGCAGGCGCGGCTCGCGCTGATCCAGGCACGGTACGACTATCGCGTTGCGAAGGCGCAGCTCGAGGCATTGATCGGTCAGACGCTGTGAGCCTATTCGGAGAGTGCACGTGAGACGAACTCCGCTGCTGCTGGGCCTTGCGATGAGTGTGGCGGCATGCAAGGGGAAGAAGGCCGATCCGACGGCGGCGATTCAGACCGTACTCATCGCGCGTCAGGACATCGTCGTCGATGTCCAGGCGACGGGCGTGATCCAGCCGATCAACGCCGTGCAGGTGAAGTCCAAGGCGTCGGGGCAGGTGATGCATCTGCACGTGAGCACGGGCTCGCAGGTGAAGCCGAACGATCTGCTCGTGGAGATCGACCCGCGCGACGCGAAAAGCCGCTATGGCCAGGCGGTGGCGGCGCTGCATGCGGCGCAAGCGAGCGTGACGGTGACGAGGGCGCAGCTCGATCGCTCGCAGTCGCTTGCGAAGGACGGGGTGATCACGGCGCCCGAGGTGGAAACGGCGGTGCTCGCGTCGGCGAATGCGGTGTCGAATCTCGTGGCGGCGCAGGCGGCGCTCGATCAATCGAAGATCGCGCTCGAGGACGTCACGATTCGCGCGCCGATGGCGGGGACGGTGATCGAGAAGGATGTGAGCGAGGGACAGGTCATCAGCTCGGCGACGAACACCGTCGGCGGAGGGACGACACTGCTGACGATGGCCGACCTCGGGCAGGTGTACGACTCGACGCTCGTGAGCGAGAGCGACATTGGGAACGTGAAGGCGGGGCAGACGGCGTCGGTGAAGGTCGACGCGTATCCGAATCGGACGTTCACGGGGAAGGTCGAGCGGATAGCGCCGCAGGCGACGGTGCAGCAGAGCGTGACGAGGTGTCCGGTGTTGATACGGCTG
The DNA here is from genome assembly GCA_038239265.1 of Gemmatimonadales bacterium. Classification (GTDB taxonomy): domain Bacteria; phylum Gemmatimonadota; class Gemmatimonadetes; order Gemmatimonadales; family Gemmatimonadaceae; genus FEN-1250. The sequence continues at coordinate 9,635 of JBBSEY010000092.1, forward strand.
GACAATCGGGACGGGGCGCTGATGCCGGGGATGAACACCGATGTGTCGATCCTCGTCGAGAATGCTGACAACGTGCTCGTGATCCCGAACGACGCGGTGCGCAGCATGAAGGACGCGGCGACGGCGGCGACGGCGCTCGGGCTGGATCCGGTGAAGGTGCGCGCGAGTCTGGCGAGCCAGCGTGGCGGCGGTGGCCGGGGCGGCGCCGGTGGCGCGCCCGCGGGGGCGGTGACGCAGTCGCAGTGCGACTCGGTGCAGAACGTGCTCGCGGCGCATCCGGCGTCGGAGGCGGCGCTCACCAAGTATCGGCAACAGCTGCGCACGGACACGGCGCACACCACCCAGCTTCGCGCCGGCATGAAGGCCACGACGGACAGCCTGCATCTCGATCCCGGCGTGATGCGTGGGTGCATGCAGCTTCGGCGCTCGAGCGCAGGGGGATCTGCGCTCGCGATGGGGAGTGGCGACGAGCAGCCGGCGATCGGCAACACCAGGCCGCACGCGGGCCTCGTCTTCGTCGCCGCGAACGGCACCTTCGAGCCGCGCGTGGCGATGCTCGGCGTTGGCAACTACGACGTCACGCAGGTGCTCTCCGGACTCAACGAGGGTGATGCCGTGGCGCTGATCAACGCGGCGATGCTGCAGCAGCAACGCGTGCAGCAGCAGCAGAGGATCCAGAGCCGCATGGCGCTGCCGGGGGTGAACCAGGCGACGCCTGGCGCCGGGCGCGCACGCGCGGGTGCCGGCGGCGCAGGGGGTGGGAGCGCTGCGGGTGGGAGCGCTGCGGGTGGGAGCGCTGCGGGTGGGAGCGCTGCGGGTGGGGGCGGCGCCCGCACCGCGCCGCGCGCCACGCCGCCGCCGACATAGCCGATGCTCCTCACGGAGATCATCGTCGTCGCGCTCAGCGCACTGCGCGTCAACAAGTTGCGGTCGCTGCTCACCATGCTCGGCATCGTCATCGGCGTGGGCGCGGTGATCGCGGTCGTCGCGCTCGGGCGCGGCGCGCAGCAGGCGGTGAACGACCGCATCTCGTCGCTCGGCACCACGATGCTCACGGTCGTTCCAGGACAGGTGTTCACCGGTGGCGTCGCGTCCTCAGCCGATCGTGCAAAGCTCTACGTCGAAGATGCGACGGCGCTCGCGCAGCGCGGTACGCTGTTCTCCGGTGTGGAGCCCGAGATGTCGAGAACGCTCCAGCTTCAGCTCCGCAATCACAACACCAGCACTCGTGTGATCGGCACGACGCCCAACTATCTCGACGTCCGCAAGTACTCGCTCGCGGCGGGGCGCATGTTCACCGAGTCCGATGACAACGGCCGGCAGCGCGTCGTCGTGCTCGGCCCCACCACCGCCACCAACCTCGGCGCCGATCCCCCGGAGGGCGCGGTGGGCTCGAGTATTCGCATTGGGGGAATTCAGTTCGAG
>JBBSEY010000093.1:0-10984 GCA_038239265.1 Gemmatimonadales bacterium
CCGTTCATGTGGACGGCGGACGACAAGTTCTTCGAGGCGGGGCTGGCCACGAAGCTCGGGGTCGCGAGTCCGAAGACGGTGGTGCTGCCGAACAAGGAATACATTCCGGGAATTCACCACCAGGAGAGCCTGCGCAACCTGGTGTACCCTCTGGATTGGGAGGGAATTCTCTCCTATATCGGATTGCCGTGCGTACTGAAGGACGCGCACGGCGGCGGCTGGCGCGACGTGTACATCTGCCGCACGCTCGGCGAGCTGTTCGAGGCGTACGATGGCTCGGGGCAGCTCACCATGGTGCTGCAGGAGTTCATCGAGTGGGATCAGTACATCCGGTGCCTCTGTCTCGGGCAGAGCGAGGTGTTGCCGATGAAGTACGATCCGCGCGAGCGCCGCTATCATGTCGAACACGATCATCTCGCCCCGGAGCTCGGCGCGCGAGTGGTGAAGGACTCGCTCACCCTCGTCAAGGCGCTCGGCTACGACATGAACACGGTCGAGTGGGCGGTGCGCGATGGGATTCCGTACGCGATCGACTTCATGAATCCGGCGCCCGACATGGATATCAACTCGCTCACGCCGCACTACTTCGACTGGACCGTGACGCACATGGCGGATCTCGCGATTCGCCTGGCGAAGCAGACCCCGCGCAAGATGAACATCGCGCACGGCGATTTTCTGCTCGGGCGGCGCGAAGGGTGACGTCGAGCGACGACGCGATCGAGGAGTACCATGAGCTGCTCGCAGGCGGTCTCGCTGCCGACTCGCAGGGGTGGCTCGATCAGAACATCCAGCGACGTGGACTGATGTTCGGTGAGCGGCCGGTGTGCACGGTGATCCGTCCGCGGTGGATGACGCCGACCGAGTACGAGCTGTGCCGCGATCGGGCGGCGATCGTGCTGCGCGCGTTCTCGACGGCGCAGCGTGCGGCGCTCGCGGACGAAAGTGTGCGGAAGCAGCTGCGGCTCACGGATTGGGAGGAGCAGCTGGTGACGGTCGATCCCGGCTTCGCGGCGGCGAGTCCGACGTCGCGGCTCGACGCGTTTTTCGTGGACGGCGGCAAGGGGCTGCGCTTTACGGAGTACAATGCCGAGACGCCGGCCGGGGCCGCGTACAACGACGCGCTCACGGATGTGTTCGAGGGGATGCCGGTGATGCGCGAGTTCCAGCGGAGGCATCATCTGCGGCCGCTCCCCGCGCGGAGTGGGGTGTTGCGCGCGCTGCTCGGCGCGTACGAGGAGTGGTCGGGCGTGCGCTCGCGGCCACGTATCGCGATTCTCGACTGGAAGGAGGTACCGACGTACAGCGAGTTCGTGCTGTTCGAGCGCTACTTCGCGAGTCAGGGGCTCGAGTGCAAGATCGTCGACCCGCGCGAGGTGGAGTATCGAGGCGGGAAGCTGTGGTCCGAAGAGTTCGAGATTTCTCTCATCTACAAGCGAGTGCTGCTGCACGAGCTCGTGGAACGCTGCGGCATCGACGGTCCGGTGATTCGCGCGGTGCGCGAGCGGGCGGTGTGCATGGTGAATCCGTTCTCGTGCAAGTTGATGCACAAGAAGGCGAGTCTCGCGGTGCTGAGCGATGAGCGGAATGCGCGGCTGTTCGGTACGAAGGAGACGGAGGCGATCGAGGCGCACATTCCGTGGACGCGGGTGGTGGAACAGCGAAAGACGATGTTCGGCGGAATGGAGGTCGACTTGCCGGACTTCATCCGTGAGAATCGGGAGCGGCTGGTGCTCAAGCCGAACGATGAGTACGGCGGCAAGGGGATCGTGCTCGGCTGGGAGTCGACGGACGCAGAGTGGGAGGCGGGGCTCGCGGCGGCCGACGAGGAGCCCTATATCGTGCAGGGCCGGATCACGCTGCCCACCGAGGCGTATCCGTCTGTGGTGGATGGCGAGCTGAGGGTGTTCGACCGCATGCTCGATACGGCGCCGTTCGCTGTGGACGGTGCGTACGTGGAGGGGTGCATGACGCGCCTGGGAACTGCGGCGCTGCTCAACGTCACGGCGGGTGGCGGGTCGAACGTACCAACGTACGTGATCGAGCCGCGATGACTCCCCGTCTTACCATGGTATTCGCATGAGGGTGTGTGCATGTCGATGAAGGCGCCGTCGCTCACGATCGGCATCGAGGAAGAGTATCAGATCATCGATCCGGAAACGCGCGAGCTGAAGTCGTACATCCAGGAGATTCTGGATGGCGATCGCATCATCCTCGAGCAGGTGAAGCCCGAGCTGCATCAGTCGATCGTCGAGGTGGGGACGAACGTCTGCAACACGCCCGCGCAGGCGCGCGCGGAGCTGCTCAAGCTGCGCCACTCGGTGATCTCGCACGTGGCGAAGAGCGGGCTGTGCGTGGCGGCGGCCGGAACGCATCCGTTCTCGAGCTGGGTGACGCAGGAGATCACGCCGCTGGAGCGGTACATCGGCGTGAAGGCCGACATGGCGGAGCTCGCGCAGTCCCTCCTGATCTTCGGCACGCACGTACACATCGGAATCGAGGATCCCGAGTTCCGCATCGATGCGATGAATGCGGCGCGCTACTTCATGCCGCACGTGCTCTGTCTCGCAACGAGCTCGCCGTTCTGGATGGGGCGCAATACCGGGCTCAAGTCGTACCGGAGCATCGTCTTCCGGAACTTTCCGCGCAACGGCGTGCCTCGCGTCTTCCGCGACTGGTCCGACTTCACGAATCTGCTCGACACGCTGGTGCAGACGCGATGCATTCCGGACGGCTCGAAGATCTGGTGGGATGTGCGCCCGCACCACCTCTATCCGACGCTGGAGTTCCGTATTTGCGACGTGTGCACGCGTGTGGATGAGGCGATCTGCATCGCCGCGATCTTCCAGGCGATCATCGCGAAGCTGTGGAAGCTCAGGCGCGACAACATCACCTTCCGCGTCTACAATGCGGAGCTGATCGAGGAGAACAAGTGGCGGGCGGTGCGCTGGGGGCTCGACGGCAAGCTCGTGGACCTCGGACGAGAGCAGGAGCATCCCGCTCGCGAGCTCGTGCGGGAGCTCGTTGCGTGGTTCATCGACGACGTGCTCGACGAGCTCGGAAGCCGCAAGGACGTCGAGTACGCCTTCAGAATTCTCGATGAAGGAACCTCGGCCGACCGCCAGCTGGCGGTGTGGCACCAGACTGGCGCTCTGAAGGCGGTGGTCGACTCGCTGATCAGGGAGACGGCGGAGGGGGTTGGGGTGGACACGTCGCCGCTGTTTTAGCCGTTGTGGTAGCGACACACGAATGGGATTGGAGTAAATTCCGGATATGAGCCCGCGCCCCATCATCGGCATTACCACACAGACGCTCGAGGCGATTCCCGGCGAGCTGCCGCGCTGCTGGGTGATGAGCCAGCGCTACGTCGACGTGCTCACGTCGGTGGGGGCGCTGCCGTGGGTGATTCCGCTGACGCACGACATGGCGACGCTGCGTGCGATGTACGAGCAGCTCGACGCGGTGTTTCTGCCGGGGGGCGTCGACATGGATCCGGACCAGTACAGCGAGTCGCGGCTGCCGGTGTGCGGCGTGACGGATGCGGATCGCGACAGGGTGGAGGTCGCGCTCGTGCGGTGGGCGATGGCGGACCGGAAGCCGGTGCTCGCGGTGTGTCGCGGGGTGCAGGTGCTCAATGTGGCGGCGGGCGGAACCCTGTATCAGGATCTCGCGGAGTGGTGCGACGCGGCGATCAAGCACGACTACTGGCCGAACGAGGTGAAGCAGCGCCAGGATCTCGTGCACGAGGTGACGATCGAAGATGGAACGCAGCTCGCGGCGATCATCGGCGCCGGCCGCGCGACGGTGAACAGTATGCATCACCAGGGGATCAAGCAGCTCGCGCCGGGGCTCGTGGTGAATGCCGTCGCGCCCGATGGGCTCATCGAGGGGGTCGAAGGGCGCGAGGAGGGGTATCTCATCGGCGTGCAGTGGCATCCCGAGGAGCTCATCGAGAGCGATCCCGCGATGCGCCGACTGTTCGAGTCGTTCATCGAATCGGCGGATTCGCATCGGCCGGAAGTGGCTGCGCGGTAGCGCGGCGCCGTGCGCATAGAGAGTGTCGATGGAGGCGATACCGGGGATGACAGCTATCGATTCCTCGCGGACGCGATACCGGTGCAGGTGTGGACCGCCCTTCCGAACGGCGCGCTCGATTACGTCAATCGCGGCGTCACCGAATACTTCCGGCGGTCGGCCGAGCAGGTTCTGGGGGAAGGGTGGCTGTCGATGCTTCATGCGGACGACGTCGCGCGAACTGTGGAGCGGTGGACACGCAGTGTGACCACGGGGGAGCCGTACGAGATCGAGTTTCGGCTCTATCACCTCGAGAGCGAAGAATTCCGGTGGCATCTCGGGCGCGCCACTGCGCAGCGCGACGAGAGCGGTGCGATCGTGAAGTGGTTCGGGTCGAACACCGACATCGAAGACAACAAGCGCGCGGCGCGCGAGCTCGAGCGGCTGCATCTCGAGGCGCTCGAGGCGAATCGCGCGAAGAGCGACTTTCTCACCGCGATGAGCCACGAGCTTCGCACGCCGCTCAACGCGATCGGCGGCTACGCGCAGCTGCTGGAGATGGGACTGCGCGGGCCGATCACCGAGGAGCAGCGCATCGATCTCCGTCGCATCGACCGGAGCCAGAAGCATCTGCTCGGCCTCATCAACGACGTGTTGAACTTCGCCAAGCTCGGTGCGGGGAAGATGGAGTACACGCTCGGCAACGTCGAGATGCGCGAGATGGTCGAGTCGGTGACCGACATGGTGGCGAGCCAGATCGAGTCGAAGAGGCTCCGCTTCGATACCACTCGCTGCGCCGACGACCTCGTGGTGCGGGCGGATGCGGATCGCCTGCGCCAGGTCATGATCAATCTCGTCGGCAATGCGATCAAGTTCACACCAGCCGGCGGCGACATCGCGATCGAGTGCGAGCGGCGAGGCGAGGTCATCGTGATCTCGGTGCGCGACTCGGGGATGGGGATCGCGCCAGAGAAGCTCACGAGCATCTTCGAGCCGTTCGTGCAGGTGGACCGGAAGTTCTCGACGAACAGCGAGGGCGTGGGGCTCGGCCTCACGATCAGTCGCGAATTCGCGCGCGGGATGGGCGGAGCGCTTTGTGTGGAGAGCAAGGTGAACGCCGGCTCGACGTTCACGATCACCCTTCCTGCGGCGACGCCGGCGAGCGTCGCATGATCAAGGGCTTCTTCGACAGGATTCGTGGCGCGCTCGGAGTGCCGGCGGCCCCGTCGCGCGTGCGGCGGACGGTGCGCGGCATCGATGTGGTGCTCGAGAATACGCGCCCGGACATCGACGACGAGGATGTGTTCGCGCGGATGGAGGACGTGCTCGCGCTCGTCGAGCGCTACGCGCCGGCGAAGCTGCGGCGACTGCGGCACGACATCGCGGGGATCGACGTGAAGCGGTTCGCGTGCCGCGGTGCGTTCTTCGGTGAGACGCGGCGGGTGCTCACGGAGCTGACGTTCATCGTGAATCGCGACTTCAGCATCGCAGAGATTGCCTCGTCGCTGCTGCACGAGGGCGTGCATGCGCGGGTCGCGGCGGCGGGAGTGTTCCGGACGCCGCTGTCGCTCGCGAAGGAAGAGCGGCTCTGCCGGACGACGGAGCTGTGGTGGGGGCAGACAGTGCCATTCGGCGACAAGGTGGTGGAGCGGGCGAGGGCGTCGCTGGCGCTCGGGGATCGCGATGTGGCGCCGGCGGTGGATTGGCGAGAGGCGGCGCGGAGGGTGGAGGAGGTGGATCGAGGGGCGAGAGGGGTGTAACGCGGCGAGAGTGCCGCTCGTTCATCTCCTCGCTCCTCCTACGCCCCCGCGCAATACGTGCACCCCGCCTCCTGTGCGCGATTGACTCCCCACGTCCCCGACGGGATGATCGGGATCCCGGGAATGATCCCCGCCGTCCACTCCTTGAGCGCGACCTCCGGCGTCACGCCGCCCGCAGCCGCGAACTGCGCGCTGAATACGTGCAGTGCGACGTTGCACGCGCCGAAGATCGTCCCCTTCGCCATCAGCTTCGCGATGTCCATGTCGTCGACGAGCAGCGACCCCGCCTTCGCATTGAAGAACGGATTCCGCTCCGCGGGCTGCTTCGTCACCGGATCGATGATGTTCATCGCCTTCCCGATCTTGTACTTGGCCCAGACCGGATCGGTGAGCGCCAGCGGAAATCCCTCATGGCGCAGCACCACGACCGCCGTGATCGGCGACGGGGTGATCGATGCGTACGGCACGGCGAAGGTGTAGGCGAAGGCCAGCGGGAATCCCTTGTTCGATGCGAAGGCATCGATGACCATCTTGTGCTTCGTCTTGATCGGCCCCGGCCACTCGCTCGGCTCTGGGGATCCCGACGTCGAATCGGACGCGGTCGCGACGGTCTTTTCCGCCGCACACGCGGACACTGGGAGAAATGCCGTGAGTCCAACGGCCGCCGCACCGGCGGCGAGGCGGCCGAGGAAGGTGCGACGAGGGGAAGATGCCAGTGTGTTTTCGTTCATGGGGTGATCCTGCGCACTATGATGCGCCGTTGTGCGCGCGATGCGCGCGGTTTCTGCACCTGGGGAATAGTGGCTGCGTTTGATATGGCACATCCGGGGGTGGCTCGCCAGTCGCGTGACGTACCGTCGGCCTTGGCGACCGACCCACGATCTCAATACGTGTGTACTGACGGAAAGGGAATGTCGTCCGGGCGATTTCCCGTGGGCCAGTCGTGCTCCTTCCCCGGCAGGTCGGGGCGCGGGCGCGTGTCCACGTAGCGCGCGACGTCGAGCGCCTGCTGGGGTGTGAGGGTGTTCGGCTTGTCGAAGGGCATGTTGTGAAGCACGAAGAGCGCACCCATCCGATAGCGCGCCATGCCGGCGCCGATGTTGTACGACTTCGCACCCCACACCGGCGGAACGACGCCGGCTCCCTCGCCGTTCGCGCCGTGGCAGCGCACACAGCTCTCAGCGAAGATGCGAGCGCCGCGCGTGGTGTCGCCCGAAAGCGTCGCGAGCGCGGGGACCGCAATCGACTTCACCGAATCGCCGACGGCGACGCCGCGCGCGAGCCACCAGAGATACGCGACGACGTCGCGCATGTCGTCGCCGCCAACGGGGATCGCGTGACCGTTGAGGCTGCGGATGAAGCAGTCGTTGACGCGATCCTCGATGAGGTCCACGCGCCCGCGGCGGAGCCTGTATTGCGGGTAGCGCGTGTACACACCCACCAGCGAGAGCCCGTCCACCCGGCGCCCCTCGTCGAGATGGCAGCTGAAGCAGCGGAGCGAGCTCCCGACGTGCGATGGCAGCGAGTCGTGCGTGGCGGCGAGCAGTGCACGCCCTCGCCGCACGGATGCGCCGAGCGGGCCGGCTGGCGGCGTGGTGTCGAGCGTGGTGTGTGGTTGCGGCGGAGATGCAGTCGCCCCGCGGTCAGCGGCGGCGGGAGCATCTCCCCTCCCGCACGCCACCGCCAACGCGATCGTCGTGAGCAACAGTCGCGCATGCATCGCGCGCGTGCCATCGCGTCGTTCATTCATGTTGCTTCGGCGCTCCCCGGAAGAGCAGCGTTGCATACGATGTAATGCTTTTCACGTCGTACGTCCAGTGTTTTTTTCTCGTCGAATTTTAATGCGCGACGATTTTGTGCGCGAGCTTTCGCGAAAAGAAATCGAACGAGGCCGTATAGGCGGCGAGCCAATCGCGATGCAGGAGGAAGTCGTGTACCTCATCGGGAAAGATGAGCTGCTCGACATCCACGCCTTGCTTTCGCAGATCTTCGGCGAGCTGCACCGTCTGCGAGAACGACACGTTGCGATCATCGTCTCCCTGAATCAGCAGCACCGGCGACCGCCACGTCGACTCGTACGCCATGGGCGAGGACAGGAATGCGGTGCGTCGCGCTTCCTGATCCTTGAGGATACGCCACCCCGGAACGAACGTCTCCCACTCGAGATTCCAGTCATGCACGCCATGCATGTCCACGCCCGCGGAGAACATGTCCGACGAGCGCGCCAGCGCGAGCGCCGTGAGATATCCCCCGTACGATCCGCCCCAGGCGCCGATGCGCGACGAGTCGACATCCGCGCGCGCGCGGAGAAAAAGTCCCGAGCCCTGCACGTCGTTGTACTCGCTTCCGCCGGTGGCGCCATAGTCGAGCGCTTCGCGGAAGTTGAGCCCGTAGCCAATACCGCTTCGATAGTTCACCGCCAGCACCACGTACCCCCGGCTCGCCAGAAACTGGTTCATCGCGTAGGCGTTGCTGTAGTAATACATGTAGTGCCAGCCCAGGAGCATCTGACGGCGCGAGCCGCCGTGAAAGAAGACGACCGCCGGGTGCCGCTCCCCTTTCGCGCCGCCGGGCGGCAGGAAGAGCTGCCCGTGCAGCAGCATTCCATCCGCCGACGGAAAGATCACCTGCTGCGGTGTGACGAGCGCGCTCGAGGGGAAGCTCGCGGGAATCGCCTCGGGCGCGAGGTCGCGCGGCGCCCCGGATCCGACGATGATCGCCGGGCGCGCGGGGATCTTCGCGTCGGAGCGCAGGAGCGCGATCGCCTTGCCATCGCTCGTCGGCACGGGCGACCACTCGATCCCTGTCCCGCTCGTGATCGCGGCCGGCTTTCCCCCCGAGACACCCACACGCCAGAGGTGACGGCGGTCGATGTCCCCCTGGTTCGATGAATAGAGCACCGATGCGCGATCGGGGGCGAACGACACGTGCTCCACCTCGAAGTCGCCCGCTGTGAGAAGCGTGGCGTCGCCGCCTGACGCACTCACGGCATAGAGATGAATCCAGCCGTCGCGCTCCCACGGAAAGACGATGCGCTCGCCCTGCCCCCACATGAGCTGGGCATCGGCGACGATGGGAGCGAACGCGCTTCCGACTCCGGGCTTCGCCTTCCAGATCTCCCGGCCCACGCCGCTGGACGCGTCGGCGACGACGATCGACCAGGGCTCCTCCGTTCGAATCGCTCCGAAGGAGGGGCGGCGCGAGGTGGTCGGCACGCGAATGAACGCGACACGCGTACCATCGGGCGACCAGATGGCGCCACCATCCACATCGACGGAGGGCTGCATGTAGCGGAGCGTCTTCGTTGCGACATCGTAAACACCGGTGAAAGCATGATCGCCGCGATCGCTGGAGAAGGCGAGCTTGTCGCCCTTCGGCGACCAGCGCAGCTCACTGGCACTACCGCGCGTATGCATGAGCTGCGTCGCCGCCATCGTGTCGCGAAGCGATGCGCTCCAGATCTGTCCCCCCTTCGCGAACGCGATGCGATCGCCGGCGGGAGCGACCGCGACTCCGTGTCCCTCGCCCACCCGCCTCGGCGCGCCACCCGAAAGTGAGGCGAGCCACACCGCTTCCGTGGCGCCCTCGACATCGAGCGACGGGTTGGGAATCTCGCCGTGCCCATTCGCGCTGCCGCCGCGCACGTACGCGATCGCGCTGCCGTCGGGAGTAAAGGCGAGAGCGGTGATCTCCTGCCCGTCGTCGCCGCTGTATGACGTGAGACGCTTGCCCTTGTAGTCCGGGGCACGGGCGACCCAGATGTTGCGCGATCCCGCCTCATCGAAGGTCCACGCGACCGCGCCGCCGGATGGCGACGCGACGAGCGCATCGGGAAAGGGAGCGCTGAGCAGCTCCTCGAGCGTGGGCTGCCGGCTCTGCGCAGCGGAGGGAAGCGCGAGCGCGACGAGCGCGATGGCGCGCGCGATGACGAGCGAGTGTCGCATGATCACGTAATCCGGAGGCGCGCGAGGAGAGATACGCATGGGCCATACGCGCGATTGGTCACCATGGAAAGCATGGTGACCAATCTGCACCTCGTTCCGCGACTTCTCAAATCGAGTGGCGCGTGAGCCGGACGCTCAGAGCGAATCGATCGGTGGTGTGGCGGGCGGAGGGAGGGGCGCTGGGACGCTGTCGACCGGCGGGTTCGGATTCACTGGCAGCCCCGGCGGCGTGATGGAATCGATGGGCGGATCAATTGGATGGCCGATGGGATCGTCGGGGCCGTACGGGATCGAATCGACCCGCGTTCCCAACTTCCTCGGCAAATAGATCACCGCGTCGTGCTCCGCGGTCCCCGTGGAGGCAAACGCCCACGTTGCGTTGTCGTAGTACGTCGCATCCGGCGAGCTTCGACAACGAGTCGAGCACGACACCCTGGATCTCCCCGTGCGCGTTGGGGTTCACGCCGGGGGCAGGAGATGAGAGACCCGGGCCCATGCGGTCACGTCACTCGCATGTCGCGATTTCTTTCCCCACCGTTTTCTGACATCTCGCCGCTGATAAATCGCTTGCCAACCTCTGACACACGCATCTATATGTAGACACGCGCACGATTCACCGAGGAGACTCGCCGATGACGATGCCATTGAGTCGATCTCGCGGGGCTGCCGTAGTCGCGGCGCTCGCAATTGCCTCCCTTGCTGCACACGCACAAGTGCTGAGCTCCGCCGTCGATGTCGGCATCGCGAGCGGGAGCGCGCTGGCAGCACCCGCCGCGAACGCTCTGCTTCTTCAGCCTTCGATTCGCTGGGATCATCCGAGCGCGAGCCTCGATGCGCAGGCGAGCTGGCTTGCCGGTCCCGGCGCGCGGATGGATGGCGATGCCGCGATTCGCGGTCAATGGTTTTCCCCCATCTACCATCGTCTGCAACTCGTTGTCGTGGGCGCTGCGGAGCGAACGGCCGGGCCCGACGTCACCGAAGCGTCCAACGCGCTCCAGGGCGATGCGAATCTCTCCTACGCATTCGGCGCCGGCGGGATCTGGGTGAGCGGAGGGCGGCGCGAGAGCGCAGCGACGTCACTGCCCACGCACGTGCGAACCTTCGGCGCGGGTGCCTGGCGACGTGTGGGCAACGCAGTGTTCACCGCCTCCTTCGCCACGAATCGCTCGGGCAATGGCAGCTTCTCATCCAGCTTCGCCACCGGTGGCCCCAACGGCGATACGCTCGGCAGCGTCTTCGACACATCGTCGCGCGTCAGCAGCGTCGAAC
>JBBSEY010000094.1:0-10944 GCA_038239265.1 Gemmatimonadales bacterium
CGCGATTGTCCATCGCGGCTCGCTGTCAGCAGCGCCCCGTCCGCCACCGCGCACGCGGCCGCGATCAGAAGCGACAGCAGCACAACGAACCAGGCGCCTGTCATACCGACGCCATGGCGCGCGCGAGAATCCGTTCCTGCCGCTTCCACATCGGGGACCTGGTACGCGCTTCCGATTCCGGATGCTCGTAGCCGAGCACGTGCAGCGTGCCGTGCACCACGAGCCGCGCGAGCTCCTCTCGAATCGGCACGCCGTTCGCCAGCGCATTCGCACGTGCCACAGCCGGAGCAATGTAGATGTCACCGATCGCCGGAGCCTTGCGCCCGGAGCCCGTGAAACCGAAGGAGATCACATCGGTCGCACCCGAGTGACACAGATGGCGCACGTTCAGCCGAGCCATCGCCGCGTTGCCGAGGAAGGTGATCGAGAGCATCGCGTCGCGCACGCGCTCGCCGGCGAGCGCGGCGCGCGCGATCGACTGCACGCGCGCGGCCGAGAGCCCCACACGCACGCCGCTCGCATTCACATGGATGCTCAGGCTCATACGGCCGCGAACTCGGACGTGACGCCCCCACTGGCGGTGGGATAGTCGATGCGCGCGTGATGCATGCTCGAGAACACGCGTGCGAACTCGCTCTTGATCACATCGAGGTCGCGAAGCGTGAGGGGCGCCTCGTCGAGCTGCCCCTGTTCGACGCGCTGCTTCGTAATGTGGTCGATCACCTCACGCACGCGCTGCGCCGTGGGCTCCTGCAGCACCCGAACCGATGCCTCCACTCCATCCGCCAGCATGCAGATCGCCGTTTCGGCACTCTGCGGCCTGGGGCCGGGGTAGATGTAGTTGGCGACGTCAGGCGCGGGGGATCCATCACTGCCGCGCGCCTTCTCCTCGAAGTACGAGATGTGCCCCGTGCCGTGGTGTTCGGGGATGAAGGCCGTGATCGTCGAGGGAAGATGGTACTCGGCGGCGAGAGCGATCCCCTCCTGGATGTGATTGCGGATGATCGTCGCACTCGTGCTTGGCTTGAGGAGGTCGTGCGGATTGCGGCCACCAGCCTGGTTTTCGAAGAAGTACAGCGGTTTGGCGAGCTTGCCGATGTCGTGATAGTACGTGCCGACGCGGCCAAGCAGTCCGTTCGCTCCGATTGCGTTGCACGCTGCCTCGACGAGATTCGCCATCGCAATCGTGTGCGCGTACGTGCCAGGCGCTTCGAGGCTCAGGCGGCGCAGCAGGGGACGATTGAGATCGGACCACTCGACGAGCGTCAGCGCGGTCGTCACCCCAGTTACTCGCTCCGCCAGCGGCATCAGGAACATCGCGAGCACGACCGAGACGAACGCATTGAGCACGCCGAAGCCGGCACTCACGCCGATCTGTCGCGTCGTCCAGCCGAGCGTAAGGCCGAGCGTGATGGCCGCGAAGAGATAGGCGGCGCCGATCGTAATGACGTAGCGATACCCTTCCTCGCGACGCAGCACCGTGCGCATGCTGAGCGCGGCAGCAGCGCCGCCTACGAGATTCACGAAAAGCGCATTCGTTCCGCGATACACGCTCTGCCCGCCGGCGAGCACGGCAAGGATCATCGCCGCGATCATGCTGATACGCGTATCGAACAGCATGCTGATGACGATCGCGGCAATCGCGACCGGCACGAGCTCCGGCCGCACGGGCGTCCACTGCGCGCCGACGGCGGCCACGACGAGCACGAGCATGAACACCGCGGCGAAGAGCACGAGCGCCCGCATCGAGCGATAGAGCGACGGCCGGAACACCAGGATCGCGATCCCGAAGATGGCTAGCACGAGAGCATTGTAAGCGATGCCGCCAAACACCCGGCGGAATGCCGGATCGCCGCCCACCGTCGACTGCATGGCCTCGTGCATGGCGTGCATCTTGTCGAACTCCGCGCGCCCGACCACCTCGTGCTCCCCCACGATCTTCTCGCCAGCGCGGACCGCGTAGCGATCCAGATCGACTGACTTTCGCAGATCGTCCCGGCGCTGCTCAGTCGCCACGGGATCCGGGAGTATCGTCGGATGCAGCAACCCGCTCAACAGCTTGAGGTAGAGTCCCTCGGCGACCGAAGAATTCGGATCGGGCTGGAGCGCGCGCGCGCGCTTGAGCAGCGATCCGAGCGAGAGCACGCTGTCGGCGAGCACGTTGCGTTCCTCGCTCCCGCGGCGTACGAGCAGCTCCCCTTGCACGTCGTCGAGCGTCCCCGAAGCGGCGATCCCCTCCGGCAGCCACTTCGCGTAGGTGCGGTGCACCGCATCCTGCAGTGCACGACGGCGATCGGCACGCGCGATGTACGCGCCCTCGGCGGGGGTGAGCGGGATACCGTGCTCGAGCGCCGCGTGCATCGCGCCCGTCCCCGCAGTGCGAGCTCCCGCGGAGTCCGCAGCCGCGGCGATCGAGCGCATGAGCATCGAGAGCTGCTGCTGCGACGAGTCGAGCGCGGCAGAGGAGTAGACGAAGATGGGCTTGGCCGAACGCGCGAGCTCTTCGCGCTCGTTCCGAAGATCGGCGCTCGACTTGGGAACCTGGAATGCGAACGGTGCGATGACAGTCTGCGTAGCGACCGAACCGATCTCGAAGATCGGCGAATCCACCGCGGCACTCGTCGGGAAGAGCAAATACGTGATGAGCGCGACCACGAGCAGGAGCGCGACGCGCGGCGCGTGCAGCGCAAAGCGTTCGTGCCCCGTGTCCGGCGCGACCGTCACGGCCCCCGATTGAGGAATGCGCGCGTCCATGCGCGCGCTACTCCACTCCGGAGTCGCGGGCGTACGCCTTGATGATGTCCCGCACCAAACGGTGACGGACGACGTCGGCCTCGCTGAGGTAATGGAACCCGATCCCCTCGATTCCCTTGAGAATACGCTCGACCTCGATGAGCCCCGACTGCTCGCGCTGCGGCAGATCGATTTGCGTCTTGTCGCCGGTGATGACGGCTTTCGAGTTCACGCCGAGTCGCGTGAGGAACATCTTCATCTGTGCGGTGGTCGCGTTCTGCGATTCGTCGAGGATCACGAAGGCGTCCGCGAGTGTGCGTCCGCGCATGTACGCGAGCGGCGCGATCTCGATCGTGCGCGACTCGAGTGCCTTCTGCACGCGCTCGGCCGGCATCATGTCGTCGAGTGCATCGTAGAGCGGACGCAGATACGGATCGACCTTCGCCTGCATGTCGCCCGGGAGAAAGCCGAGGCTCTCGCCGGCCTCCACAGCGGGGCGCGCGAGCACGATGCGGCGCACACGTTTGCGCGCCAGGGCATCGACCGCCATCGCCACCGCGAGATACGTTTTCCCCGTCCCCGCCGGTCCGATCCCGACGACGATGTCGTTCTCGGCGATCAGCTTCATGTACTCGGACTGTCCCGACGTCTTGGGCTGGATGATGCGGCGCATCCCCGGCAGCGCGAGGCGCATCTCGCCAGCCGGACCGCCGTTGCCTCCGGGATCGCCGTGGTCCTCGCTCATCCGCATGACGTCGTCGGGGGTGAGGTCGAGGCGCTGGCGCGCCGCGTCGAGCATGCGCTGCGCTACCGGAGTCGCCCGTTCCACCGCCTCGCCGGGGCCGGTGAGTGAGAGCGAATCGCCACGCAGCGACACGCGCACCCCGGTGATGCGCGAGAGCGCAACGAGGTTGGAGTCGTTGACTCCGGCCAGCGTGAGAAGATCGGCGCCCTCGGCGTTCAGGCGCTGGGTGAGATGATCGTCGCTCATCGCGCTCCGTCTCCGTCCAGTCTGATGTGTAAATCGTGCAAGTCTTCCGCCGCCACCGGCGTTGGAGCGCCCTCGAACAGCGCGCGCGCAGCCGTGGTCTTCGGAAAAGCGATGACGTCGCGCAACGACGATGCGCCCGCGAGCAACATCGCGATGCGATCGAAGCCGAAGGCGATGCCACCGTGCGGCGGAGCGCCCGAGCGAAGTCCCTCGAGCAGAAAGCCGAATCGCTGCTGCGCGGTCTCGTCGTCGATCGCGAGGAGATTGAACATGCGCCGCTGCACATCTGGATCGGCGATTCGAATGCTCCCCCCGCCGAGCTCGGTGCCGTTGAGCACCACATCGTACGCGACGGCGCGAGCCTTCTCCGGTGCGCTGTCGAGCAACGCGAGATCGCCCGGGTGTGGCGACGTGAAGGGGTGGTGCACGGCTCCGAGCGCTCCAGTGCTCGCGTCCTTCTCGAACAGCGGGAAGTCGAGCACCCAGAGAAAGCTCAGCGTCTTCTCGGGGACGAGATTCATCACCCGGGCCGCCTCCTGCCGGACGCGATCGAGCGCCGGCGACGAGATCGAATCCCACGCCGCGACGAGGAGGCAGAGGTCTCCCTCTTCGAGGCCGAGCGATGCGCCCTGTTCCGGAGAGAGAAATTTCGCCGGGGGACCGGTGAGCTCCCCTTTTTCTCGCTTGAGGCGCAGCATCCCTCCTGCACCGGCGCCCCTGGCAAGCGTCTCGAGATCGTCGACCTGCTTGCGCGAGAGCACGGCGCCGCCGGGAATGCGCAGTCCACGGATTCGTCCGCCGCCCTCGATGGCGAATCTCGTGATCCCGAAGTCCGCGCCGCGAAAGGAGTCCGTCGCGTCGAAGAGCTCGAGGCCGTAGCGCAGGTCCGGTCGATCGGTGCCGTACCTCTCCATCGCGTCCTTGTAGCTCATGCGGGGAAATGGGGTCGGAATCAACACCCCGCCCTCTTTCCACAACGCCGCAATCAACCCCTCGGCCAGCGCGAAGATGTCCTCGGCGGTAATGAACGACGCTTCGATGTCGATCTGTGTGAACTCGGGCTGGCGATCGGCACGGAGATCCTCGTCGCGGAAGCAGCGCGCAATCTGGAAGTAGCGATCGAAGCCCGAGATCATGAGCAGCTGCTTGTACAGCTGCGGCGACTGCGGCAGCGCGTAGAACTCCCCCGCGCTCACGCGACTCGGCACAAGATAGTCGCGTGCGCCCTCGGGAGTCGGCTTGGTCAGGATCGGTGTCTCGATCTCGAGAAAGCCGCGATCGCTCAAATGGCGACGCGTCGCCTGCAGGAGGCGATGGCGCAGTATGATGTTCGCCTGCAGTTCGGGACGACGCAGATCGAGATAGCGATGGCGGAGGCGCAGCTCCTCGGAAGGAAGCGTTTCGCCCTTCCCCAGCGTGACGGGGATGGCGGGAGTCTCCGCCGGTCCCACAATGCGCATCGAGACCGCCTTTACTTCCACGTCGCCGGTCGCGAGGTCGGCGTTGCGTCCACCCTCGGGACGTGCCACGACTTCGCCCTCGATCAGCACGACGCTCTCGCGGCCGACATCGCCGGCCATGCGAATCGCGTCCGCGTTCGCGAAGGTGGGATCGAAGGACACCTGGACCACGCCGGCGCGATCGCGAAGGTCGAGGAAAACAATTCCGCCCATCCCTCGCTGACGCTGGACCCAGCCGCCGAGCTTCACACGCGCGCCAACGTCCGAGCTGCGGAGCTCTCCGCCCAAATGCGACCGAACCGAGGTTGCGAGAGACGGTGCGTCGCTCACGCAGTTACCCGCACGCGCTGGTTCGCGACCGCTACGAGCACAGCTACTGCCGCACCCGCCGTATCCGCCGCCCAATCCACTAAATCCATCGTTCGCTCAGGAATGTATTGTTGATGCCATTCGTCGATCGCGCCGAAGCACGACACGACGACGAGCGCCAGGAGCGCGGCCCTCGCTGATCGTGAGCCCTGTGCCCGGCTCCGGACAACCAGCCAGGCGAGCACGCCATACATGGCAAGGTGCACGACCTTATCCGCATTCCGGAATGGAGAAGCCGGGAGCGCAGAGCCAGGGGTGGATGTCAGGATGAGAATGAGAGCCGCCCAGAGAAGGGGCGGCAGCCAGCGCGGTGAGTTCACGCGACCGTAGGCCGGGAAATGGTAGTCAATGTGTCGTGAAAGCTACCACCGCCGCCCCTCCCGTGGAAGCGTCCGAGCCCAGTCGCGGATCCTTGCTGCACTTCATATCTCCAAGGGAGACAGAAGGTTATTCGATGAGCTCTCGCGTGGTACGCGAGGTCGCACACCAGAGCCACGTGAGGTCAAAGCCGTTAGATTGCTGAATACTCCAATGAACATTTCCGCGACCACCCCCACCAATCTGCTCGCCCTCACGCCTGCGGACGCGCTTGCTCGGCTCCGCGATTTCGCGGCGGCGGCGGGCGAGCCCGCGTATCGGGCCGCGCAAGTGTTGCGGCACCTCTGGGAGCACCCGGTGGACGGCTTCGCCGAAATGACGGCCCTTCCCCTTGCGCTTCGGGAGCGGCTTGGCGAGCGATTCGTGATTCCCCGCCTCGAGTTGATTGCCCGCCAGACCTCGTCGGACGGCACCGAGAAATTTTTATTCAGGCTTCCCGAGGGACAGGAGATCGAGACGGTAGCGATCCCCGAGGGCGGTCGCCTGACGCTCTGCATCTCGTCGCAGGCGGGGTGCGCGCTTCAGTGCGCTTTCTGCGCGACGGGGCGCATGGGCTTCCAACGCAATCTCGCGGCGTGGGAGATCGCGGCACAGGTGCGGGAGATGGCGTTGCTCTCCCCGCCGATCGCTGTGACCAATGTCGTGTTCATGGGAATGGGTGAGCCCATGATGAACTGGCCCGCCGTCGACACCGCGCTGACGATCCTCAACAATCCCAGGGGACTGGGGATCGGTGCCCGACACATCACCGTCTCGACCGTCGGCGTCCTTCCCGGGATCATCGCCCTGGGCGAGCGCCCTGAACAGTTCCGCCTCGCGATCTCGATTCACGCTCCCTCGGACGAGCTGCGGCGCGAGCTCATGCCGGTGAACATCAAGTATCCGCTCGCCGACGTGATCGCGCAGGCGAAGACGTTCGATCGGCGCGTCACCTTCGAATATGTGATGCTCGGCGACGTGAACGATGCGCCGGAGCATGCGCAGCAGCTCGCCGAGCTCGCGCGCGATTGCCGCGCCTTCGTGAATCTCATTCCGCTGCACGAGGGTGGAGCACTCGAGTTCAAGGGCTCGCCGCCGCAGCGTATCTCGAGCTTCGCGCGCGCGCTGCGCGAGGCGGGCGTGGAGGTAGCGGTGCGGAAGAGCCGCGGAAAGGACATCGCGGCCGCGTGCGGACAGCTACGGGTAGAACGGCTGGGACGGGGGGCGCCACGTCGCCCCAATGAGCACGGTCAGGTCGACTTGGCGTGAGCTGTCGGAGCGCACGAGCACCGTGCCTCCGCCCATGGCTTTGGACGCGAGCACGGCCCACTCCCGATGCCCGGTGCGGTCGAGCACCTGAGTACTGTCGAACTGGTCGTGGTTCGTGCCCGTCGACACGACGTCGAAGCCCTGATCGCGAAGCACGATTGCCGCGCGGCGCGCGAGGCCACGCGTGCGCGTGGCGTTCAACACCTCGACAGTGACGCGCTGTCCGTTCGCCCACTTCGGGTCGGGAAGAGGCGGCGCCTTCGCGGTGATGCCGTGCGACTCCTCCTGCGGCGGCGTGCTGAGACTGTGCCTTGCTCCCCGCGCGCCGAACGCCACGAGCGCAACGAGCACGAGCGCCACTGCCACGCCACCGATGATCAACGCGCGCTTGGTCACTGCACGCTCTTCCAAAGCAAAGCGGTTTCCGCGAGCAGCTCCTCTCCCGATGCGAGCTTCGCGCCGAGCCGCATCTTCACCACTGCGCGAAAGGTCCCATCAAAGTCGGCGGCGACATTGGCTGCGAGCCGCGCGCGCTCCTTTCGCTCGAACCGGCGACCGGGCTCGAGGTAATCCGCCATGTAGACTACTCGCCCGGTGCGATCCCACTTCACACTGCCCACAGTGTGCCAGAAGATCGCCGCGAGCACGCTCCCTCGACGCTCGCCGTCCTCGGCGAGCTTCGTCGCAGCCGCGGGCCCGTGCAGCAGCGATGCCGGCCAGTCGAGATGGGGAACGATCGCGCGAAGCTCCGACTCTCCGGCGTCGCGCAGCGCGTCGTGCCAGCGCGCCGCATCCCGCCATTCGTCGCGGGTCGTACGATCGACGCCCATTGCATCCGCCCAACTCAGCGCGAGCTCGGTGACGCGCAGGATGTGCGCCCTCCGCCGTGTGGACACCACTCCCCACGCGGGCAACTCGACCTCGGCCCCGCTCATCCGGCGGGATCCGGTGCGCCGAGGATGACGTTGTCGATCAGTCGCGTGGTGCCGAGGCTTGCGGCGAGCGCTACGATGCAGCCGGCGGTCGCGATCGTCGCTGGCTCGAGCGAATGGGCGTCCATCACGGCGAGATATTCGAGTTTCACCTCCGACTCGGCGCGCACCACCTCGTTGCCGAGCGCTTCGAGCGCGGCGCCCGAGCTCTCGCCCGCGTCGAAGGCGTCGCGCATGGCGAAGATCGCGCGCGAGAGCACGCGCGCGCGCGCCCGATCCGCCGCGCTCAGATACGCATTCCGGCTCGAGAGCGCGACGCCGTCGTTCTCGCGCACCGTCGGTGCGACGACGATGCGAATTGGAAAATCGAGATCGCGGACCATCGCGCGAATGAGGGTGACCTGTTGAATGTCCTTTTGCCCGAAGATGGCGATGTCGGGCTGCACGATGTTGAAAAGTTTGGCGACGACCGTGAGCACGCCTGTGAAGTGTCCCGGGCGCGACGCACCGTCCCAACGCGTCGCGAGAGCGGCCGGCACGACGGTGACGGCTCGCCCCGGGCGATAGAGCTCATCGGGCTGCGGGGCGAAGAGGAAGTCCGTGCCGCGCGCGGCGGCGAGGCGTGCATCGCCTTCGCGGTCACGCGGGTAGCGCGCGAAATCCTCGTTGGGGGCGAACTGCAGCGGGTTGACGAAAAGGCTCATGACCACGGTGCCCGCGTGCCGGCGCGCCAGATCGAGCAGCGCGAGGTGCCCCTCGTGGAGCGCGCCCATCGTCGGAACGAGCGCGATTCCTTTTGCGGCACGCCTGCTCTCCTCCAGCGCCACTCGCAGCGGCTCGATGCGTTCGATGATCTGCACGCGTGCCAGCGCGGCCTAGAAGCTGTGTTCGTCGTCGGGATAGCTTCCCGCCCGCACCTCCGCGCCGAAGCGCGAGATCGCGTCCCGCACTTCGGAAGCCATGTCCGCGTAGCGCTTGAGGAACTTCGGATTGAAGCCCTCGTTGAGCCCGAGCAGGTCGTGGAGCACGAGCACCTGACCGCTGCAGTGTGCGCCCGCGCCGATGCCGATGGTGGGGATTTGCACCGCCTTCGTGACCGTGCGCGCAACCTTCGCGGGAACCAGCTCGAGCACGATCGAGAATGCACCTGCGTCTTCGAGCCTTTTTGCATCGTCGACGATCTTCTTTGCGCCCGCGTCGTCGCGCGCCTGCACGCGCGTTCCGCCGAGCGTGTTGACGGACTGCGGAGTGAAGCCGAGATGACCCATCACCGGAATGCCCGCGCTGGTCAGGGCGCGAACCGCGGCGAGGACGCTCTCGTGCGCGCCCTCGAGCTTCACCGCATCGGCGCCGCCTTCCGCCATCACGCGTCCGCAGTTGAGGAGTGCGCGCTGGGGCGAAAGCTGATACGTGAGAAAGGGCATGTCGACGATGAGCAGTGCGCACTTCACTCCCGCGCGCGTCGCCCGCGCGTGATAGACCATCTGATCGAGCGTGACCGGCAGCGTCGTCTCGTAGCCCGCGAGCAGATTGCCGACCGAGTCGCCGACCAGCACCGCGTCGACACCGCTCTCATCGACGAGCTTCCCGAAGAGTGAGTCGTAGGCGGTGACGACGACCAGCTTCTCGCCGCGATCCTTGCGCTCCTGGAAGTCGCGGAGGGTGACGCGGGGGGCACCCTCGCTGCCCGTGCTCACGTTTTGGCTCCCAGCTCAGCGAGCTCGCGCTGCCACCAGTCGCGATTCACGATCTGCGGATGCGGGATCACGAGATCCGGCTCGTCGATGCGCATGTCATCGTAGCGGACGATGTCGAGGTCGAGGGTGCGCGGGCCCCAGTGTACTGTCCGCACGCGTCCCGCGGCGTTCTCGATGCGATGGAGCGCCGCGAGGAGGTCGCGCGGCGAGAGCGCGGTTTCGAGTGCGAGCATCTGATTGAGATATGCGCCCTGGGGAACGTCGCTGACCGGTTCGGTCTCGTCGACGGAAGATTCGGCCACCACACGACTTCCCGGAAGTGCCGCGATCTCGAGCCGCGCCCGCGCGAGAATCTGATTGCGGTCGCCAAGGTTTGAGCCGAGGGCGATGTAGGCAAGATGATGCATGTGTTGACAGGGAAAGAATTTACGAGCAGACTGCGCGCGTGTCAAACGCCACGGTCGCATGGATTCGCTGACGGTTTTCCATCTCGCGCGCGAGCTCGACTCGCGTTGGAAAGGTGGCACCATTCGAGCTGGCCAGCTCGATCGCGACGCGAGGCGGGTGGTCATCGCAGTAGTGCACGGAGTGGCCGTGGAGATCGACCTGTCCGTGCCCGAGGTGATAGTTCGCGAGCGCACGGATGTGGAGGGTGGCGGGACGCTGGCCGGATGGACCATTGACTCGGTGGTAGCGCGGGAAGATGATCGGCGGCTCACGATCGCGTTGACGCGCGAGGGGAAGTTCAAGGGATCGCTGAGCAAACGCGCGGCACTCGAAGTGAGCCTCCTTCCCCAGGCGCGTGCGGCCGTGGCGCACGAAAGTGGAAAGGTATTCGCGAGGCTCGGCGGCGCTTTGCCGCCGCCGTCGGCTCCGCGCCCACTGCTCAGCGACGATACGGTGCGCGCGGCCGCGATCGCCGGTGATGTGGCCGCACTCATGACGGGGCGATGGGTGAGCGGGCTCGTGGCGCGGTGGCTGGTGACTGATCCGGAGGCCGCGGCGCATCGCTATCGGGAGATCTGCGCATTGCGCGCGGCGCGTCCGGCATGGTGTGGCGGCGTGCTGGTCGCACTGCCGATGTGTGGGGATGCGATTCCGGCGGAGTCGCTGATCGCGAAGGGCGCGGCGCCGGC
>JBBSEY010000095.1:0-10933 GCA_038239265.1 Gemmatimonadales bacterium
ACGGCGGCGAAGTGGCGCAAGTAGAGATCCAGCGAGTCATCGTCGCCGAACGGAAAGCCCGTGCCGATGAGCGCGCGCGACGGATCGTCGATGCGCGAGACGCTCAACCGCTCGACTCCATTCCGAAATGCCCCGCCCCCCTTCGTCGCCGTGTAGCGATCGCCCGTGGGCACCTCGAGCACGATCGCTGCCGTCAACTCGCCGCGAACAGCCGCCGCGATGGACACTGCGTATTCGTGGAAGCCATGCAGGAAGTTCGTCGTCCCATCGAGCGGGTCGACGACGAACACCACCTCCGCTGTCGACGCCGAGTCGGGGGAGAGCTCCTCCCCCAGAATCTCTGCGCCAGGATCTGCGCCCATGAGCGCATCGCGAATGATCCGCTCGGCCCCGAGGTCGACCTCGCTCACGAAGTCCGTGGCGGACTTCGATCGCCACTCGATGTTCGTGCGGTCGGCCGCCCGCGAGCGGATGAGCGCAGCCGCCGCGATCGCCGCGCGCTCGATGTGCGCGAGCAGCGTCACCGCCTCAGATGCGCTGTCTTGCACCACTATTTGCGCGCTCGTAGCTTGGTCGGATGTCGACAATCTTCAGCGGGATTCAACCTTCGGGAGAGCTGCACATCGGGAACTACCTCGGCGCCGTCAAGAACTGGGTCGAGCTGCAGGACAAATACGAGTGCATCTATTGTATCGTCGACTACCACGCGATCACCGGCAGCTACCGTCCCAACGATCTGCGCCGACGCACGCGAGAGATGGCCGTGTCGCTCTTCGCCGCCGGCGTCGATCCGGGGAAATCTACGCTGTTCGTGCAGTCGATGGTGCCCGAGCATACGGAACTCGCGTGGATCTTCAACTCGGTGACGCCGGTCGGTGACCTCGAGCGGCAGACGCAGTACAAGGACAAGTCGGCGCGACAGGAGAGCGTGAACGCGGGTATTCTCATCTATCCCGTGCTGCAGGCCGCCGACATCCTGTTGTATCGCGCCGATCTCATTCCTGTTGGTGAGGATCAGGTGCAGCACCTCGAGCTCGCGCGCGATGTCGCGCGCAAATGGAACGCGAAGTTCGAGAGCGACTACTTTCCCGAGCCGAAGCCGCTGCTGACCGCGACGCGACGCATCATGGGGCTCGATGGCCAGGCGAAGATGTCGAAATCACTCGGCAACACGATCGGGCTGCTCGAATCGCAGGATGAGGTGTGGGCGAAGCTGCGCCCCGCGATGACGGATCCCGCGCGCGTCCGAAGGACAGATCCGGGGACCCCCGAGGTGTGCAACATCTACAACCTGCACAAGGCGTTCAACGACGCGGCGACCGTGGAGCATGTCGCGACGCAGTGCCGCACGGCGGGTTGGGGGTGCCTCGACTGCAAGAAGGTCCTCCTGGAGGGGATGATGCGCGAGCTCACCCCGATTCGCGAGCGCGCGCGGGAGCTGGAGGCGGACCCCGGAATCGTTACCGACGCGCTCGCTGCGGGCGCGGCCAAAAGCGGCGAGATTGCAAAACGTACGATGGCGACTGTGCGCGAGACGATGGGCCTCCGCTAGCACCACGCTCGCACGCTAGGTAGCGGCGATCGACTGGCCCTTCGCGTCGTAACTTTACCGGGAGTGTTTTCAATGGCGAAGAAAGATGAATCCGAAGGGACGCTCACGCTGATCTGTATCACGTGCGGCAACGAGATGTTCTTCACCACGAAGCCGCCCGCCGACGAGCCGTGTTCGCGCTGCGGGAGCACGGTCTTCCGCAGCTTCTTCACGCCAGTCGCGACCGATGAAGCGGCGGAGTCGATACTCGAAGACACGAGCCGCTCCATCTCGCTCGATGGCGGTTCCACCGATTCCACCGCCGGCGACCTGCGCGACCTCAACAGCCCCTGACACCTTCCATGGCGAAATCGCTGACAGGGATCTTCGGCCCCGTCGTCACGCCCTTCGACGACGCGAGCGGCGACCTCGCGGGCGGCGCTTTTCGCGCGAACGTCAAGGCGCACATGGCATCCGGGCTCGCGGGAGTGCTCGTCGCCGGCACCACCGGCGAGGCCGCGCTGCTCGACGAAGACGAGCGGCTGCGCCTCACCGAGCTCGCGCGCCCGCTCGTGTCCGATGATCGCTGGCTGATCGCCGGCACGGGCGCCGAGTCGACGCGCGAGTGCGTGCGGCGTACGAAGGACGCATCGGAGCGAGGTGCGGACGCGGTGCTCGTCGTCCCTCCGCACTACTTCGGCGCGTCGATGACCGAGGATGCGCTGTGGGCGCACTACTCCCGTGTCGCCGACGAGAGCCCGGTGCCGGTGCTCCTCTACAACATCCCGAAGTTCACGCATCTGCAGCTCGGCTCGAAGCTCGTCGAGGCGCTCGCGAATCATCCCAATATCGTGGGGATCAAGGACTCCACCGGCGACATGACGCAGCTGCGCGCCTATCTCGATGCGCAGAGCGACAGCTTCACCGTGCTCACCGGCCACGCGGGCACGCTGCTCGACGCGATGGGCTACGGCGCGCGCGGCGCGATCCTGGCGGTCGCGCTCTTCGCCGCGTCGATCGTCTTCGATCTCATGGATGCGATCGCGCACGGCGACGGCGTCACCGCGAGCGAAATCCAGGCGCGCGTGCGCCCGCTCGCGCGCGACATCGTCGCCGAGCTGGGCCCTCCTGGAGTGAAGGTCGCGATGGATCTCGTCGGGCTCACGGGTGGCGCGCCGCGCGCTCCACTGCGCCCGCTCGGCGCCGCCGAGCGCGAGCGCGTCTCCACCCTGCTCGGCGCCGCAGGGCTTGCGCGCGTGGCATAGGTGGAGGGCGAAGCGGGGTGGCACCTCCGCTCGATAGCAGTCAGGCCGCGACCCGCGGGGAGTGAGGCCGAGGCGGTGTCGCGGTCATACTGTCAGCTCCTCTTGCTGAAAGCCGGCTTCGACGTGCGCCATCGGCCATTCGAATATTCCACCTTCGTGGGGAGATGGGGAACGCCGCTCTTCGGCGTCTGCATGATCGCCCTGATGCTCGCCGCCGCGAATCAGGGCGCCTGGGGGAATGGTGGACGCGCCCTCGCGGTGCTCGTGGCCGGCGCACTCATGCTCGCAGTGAGTGGCTCGCTGCTGGGCCGCCGCGGTGTGCTCGATCTTCCGTTCGCCCGCTTGCGAGGGATGAATCTCGTAGCGACGCGCGGCACGCCGACGCTGTGGCTGGTGGCTCACCTCGACTCCAAATCGCAGCCGGTCTCGATCGTCGTGCGCGCCCTCGCGATCATGGCGTCGATGCTCCTCTTCGGAGTGGCGATGGGCGTGGCCGTCGCGCAGCTCGTCGTGCCGATTCCAATCTTCGTCTGGTTCGCGCTTGCGACCGCGGAGCTCGTGGCGGCGCTCCCGGTGATGGTGAGCGTGGTCGGCTCACGCTCCGTCGGCGCGCTCGACAATGCGTCTGGAGTCGCGACGGTGCTGCGCGTGGCGGAGCTTTTGCCGCGAGAAATTGAGATCGGCGTGGTGCTCACGAGCGCCGAGGAGCTCGGCCTCGCGGGCGCGCGCGCGTGGGCCCGCGAGGCGCCGCGCGCGACGGCGATCAACGTGGACGGGATCGATGACATGGGTGACGTGCGCGTGATCTACAGCGGCCGGCCCCCAACGGCACTGCTCGCCCGACTCGGCCCTTCATGGCCGTCTCCGGTGAAGCTCGTTCCCGGCGTGCTCATGGATGGCGTCGCGTTCGCAGACGCCGGTTGGGACGTGGTCAACATCAGCAAGGGGAGCTGGCGAACCGTGAGCCGCATTCACACCGCCGGCGACGATCTCGCGCACCTCGAAGGGAGCGGCATCGAGGAGGTTGCGGCGATGCTCGCGGGTGCGATAGCGGCCAGCCCGCGTTAGCTTTCGGAGTAACCTCCCCTGGCCGGCGGCCTGCACGTCCGCGCCACCCGCTCACGTACTCCGAGCACGCATGTTCAGCACATCGATTCGCACTCTCGTCGTCGTCGGCGCGCAATGGGGCGACGAAGGGAAGGGAAAGCTCGTGGACGTGATCGCCGAGCGCGCAGACTGGGTCGTTCGCTACCAGGGCGGCGCGAATGCCGGCCACACGGTGAAGTTCGGCGATCGCACGTTCGTTCTCCATCAAATACCGAGTGGCATCCTGCATCCGGGGGTGCGCTGCGCGATCGGGAATGGAGTCGTGCTCGACCCGGAGACGCTCTTCACCGAGATCGATGCGCTCGTGGGTGACGGCGTCGACGTGGAGGGGCGTCTCTACGTGAGCGACCGGGCGCATCTCGTGCTGCCGTATCACAAGCTCGTCGACGGACAGAGCGCCGCGAGCAAGGCGATCGGGACGACGGGGCGCGGAATCGGACCGGCGTACGAGGACAAGGTGGCGCGCCGCGGCGTGCGCGTGCTCGATCTGCGCCACCCCGAGCGGCTGCGCGAGCTTCTCGAGGCGGGCGTCATCCACGCCAATGCGCAACTCGTCGCCTTCGGTTCCGAAAAGCGCGCGAACATCGACGACACGATGACGGTGCTCACGGCGCTCGCGCCGAGGCTGCTCGCGCTCGCGGATGATGTCGGGCTCTCGATGTATCGCGCCACGAAGTCCGGCGCGGCTATCCTGCTCGAGGGCGCGCAGGGATCGCTGCTCGATGTGGATCATGGGACCTATCCGTACGTCACGTCGAGCAGCACCACGAGCGGCGGAGCGGCGACGGGTACCGGCATCGCGCCCACGGCGCTCGACGCGATCCTCGGGGTGGTGAAGGCATACACCACGCGCGTGGGCAACGGGCCGCTGCCCACGGAGCTCGACGAGCCGCTCGCGAGCGAGATTCGGAAGCTCGGCAACGAATATGGAGCGACGACGGGGCGCGCGCGGCGCTGCGGCTGGTTCGATGCCGTCGTGGTGCGCTATGCCGCGCGCGTGAACGGGCTCACGGGGCTCGCGGTGACGAAGCTCGACGTGCTCGACACGCTCGACCGCGTTGCCATCTGCACCGGCTACAAGGTCGGCGACGACGTGCACGAGGACTTTCCCGGCGATCTCGTGCTGCTCGACAAGGCGGTCCCGGTGTACGAGTGGTACGAAGGGTGGAAGACGAGTACGGCTGCCGCGCGCACGCTTGGCAATCTGCCGACGGGCGCGCGCACCTATCTCGATCGCATCCGCGAGCTCGCGGACACCCCAATCTCCTACGTCAGCGTCGGTACGCACCGCGATCAGATCATCGGAGTCGAGTGATGGCGGTGAGCGTCGAAGAGACTGTAGACGTCGTCGTCGTGGGAGCCGGCCCGTGCGGGCTCGCCGCCGCGATCTCGCTGCTGCGCGCGGGGCTCAGCTGCGTCGTCTTCGACGGCGGATCCGTCACGAGCACGATCACCGCGTATCCGACGTACGTGAATTTCTTTTCGACGGCCGAGAAGCTGTCGATCGGAGGGTTGCCGTTCATCATCGGCGGAGACAAGCCGGGGCGGCGCGACGCGCTCGCCTACTATCGGTCGGCCGTCAACTACTTCGGCATCCCGGTGCGTCAGTACGAGAAGGTCACCGAGGTCATGGGAGCGGAGGGTGACTTCCTCGTCC
Source organism: Gemmatimonadales bacterium (assembly GCA_038239265.1). GTDB lineage: Bacteria > Gemmatimonadota > Gemmatimonadetes > Gemmatimonadales > Gemmatimonadaceae > FEN-1250. The sequence continues at coordinate 5,561 of JBBSEY010000095.1, forward strand.
ACTCGCTACGCCGAGGCGGAGACATTCGGACGACGCACGCGCGCTTCGTCGTGGTCGCCACCGGCTACTTCGGCTCGCCGAACAGGCTGGGCGTGCCCGGTGAGACGCTCGAGCACGTGCAGCACATCTACAAGGAAGGGCACGAGGCGTTCGATCAGGACGCCGTCGTCGTCGGCGGTGGCAACTCGGCGGCCGAGGCGGCGCTCGATCTCTGGCGGGCGGGCGCCCGCGTGACGCTCGTGCACTTTGGGTCCGACTTCGACATGAAGATCAAGCCGTGGATTCTTCCCGACGTCCAGAACCGGATGAAGGAAGGGAACATCGCGGTCCGCTGGGACAGCCGCGTGCGCGCGATCACCACGCACGCCGTCACGATCGACACCCGGGGGACGAGCTCGACGCTCCCCGCGGATCGCGTGTACGTGATGACGGGGTTCGCGCCGAACGTCGACCTTCTTCGACAGGTCGGCGTGACGATCGACCCAACGAGCGGCGTCCCCGTGCACGACGCCACGTCGCTCGAGACCGATGTGCCGGGAATCTTCATCGCCGGTGTCGTCGTCGCGGGCTTCGACGCGAACAAGGTATTCATCGAGAACGGACGCTTTCACGGCGACAAGATCGTGGCGCACATCCTCGGTCACGCGGCGCCGGTCGAGCCGAAGCTGAGCGCCGACCTCGACAGCTGATAGATTAATATCCCGACGGGGAATATTTCCTTCGCGGACCGCGCACCGATCCTCAACCCGACTCAACCGATGTCCTCGAGCACCTACCCCGATGTGATGGAGAAGCTCGTGTCGCTGTGCAAGCGGCGCGGATTCATCTTCCAGTCCTCCGAGATCTACGGAGGGACGGGGTCCGTGTGGGACTACGGTCCGCTCGGCGTCGAGCTCAAGAAGAATCTGAAGGACCGCTGGTGGAACGCGATGGTCCGGAGCCGCGACGACATCGAGGGGCTCGACGCTGCGATCCTGATGCACCCGCGCGTGTGGGAGGCGAGCGGACACGTGAGCGGCTTCGTCGATCCGCTGGTGGAGTGCAGCAACTGCAGGAAGCGCTTTCGCGCGGACGATCAGAAGATCAAGGGCACGCCCGGCACGCCGGATGTGCAGTGCCCCGCGTGCGGCATGAAGGGGACGCTCGGCGCACCGCGCCTGTTCAATCTCATGTTCAAGACGTTCATGGGTCCCGTCGAAGACACGGCGAGCGTCGTCTACCTGCGCCCGGAGACGGCGCAGGGAATCTACGTGAACTTCCTGAACGTGCAGCAGTCGACGCGCCAGAAAATTCCGTTCGGCATCGCGCAGATCGGCAAGGCGTTCCGCAACGAGATCACGCCCGGCAACTTCATCTTTCGCACTCGCGAGTTCGAGCAGATGGAGATGCAATTCTTCGTCGAGCCGGGCAGCGACATGGAGTGGTTCGAGTTCTGGAAGGGTGAGCGGCTCAAGTGGCACCAGTCGCTCGGCCTCGATCCCGCGCGCCTGCAGTACCATCAGCATACGAAGGAAGAGCTCGCGCACTACGCGCGCGCAGCGTTCGACGTGCAGTTCGACTTCGGCGGCACACTCGGCTTCCAGGAAATCGAAGGGGTGCACAACCGCGGCGACTTCGACCTCACGCAGCATCAGCAGTTCTCGGGGAAGAAGCTCGAGTACTTCGACCAGCCGAACAACCGCAGATACACGCCGTACGTCGTCGAGACCTCCGTCGGCGCGGATCGGACCACGCTCGCGGTGCTCGTGAATGCGTATCACGAGGAGGTCGTGGAAGGTGAGGACGAGGGGCGCACCGTCCTCAAGCTCCAGCCATCGCTGGCGCCGGTGAAGGCGGGGATCTTCCCGCTCGTGAAGAAGGATGGGATGCCGGAGATGGCGCATCGCATTGCCGAGGATCTCAGGCCGCTGTATCCCGTGTTCTACGATGAGTCGGGGGCGATCGGGCGGCGCTATCGGCGGCAGGACGAGATCGGCACGCCGTTCGGGATCACGGTGGACGGTGAGTCGATCGGCGATGGGACGGTGACGATACGCGATCGCGACACGCTGCAGCAGGATCGCGTGGCCGCCGATCAGCTCCGCGCCGTGCTCGCGGAGCGGCTCGCGCGATGACGCTCACGCTCGAGAAACTGCGACGGGAGGGAGACGACTTTCATCAGGCGATCTCGCGCGAGCTGTACCAGTCGGGATCGGGGCTCAAGAAGACGGCCGAGCTGCAGGCGATCTACGCGCGCTTCGCGAATGTGCTCAGCGATGAGGCGCTGGACATGGTTCGCGAGCTCTTCCGCGACTCCCCCGCCGATAGCGAAGAGCATCGCGCCGCTCGAATCCTCCTCGAATGGCAGGCCGATGCGCGGGTGTCGCGCGAGCTCGCCGAGCTCGATGAGCGCGAGATTGCCTGGGAATCGTCGGCGATCGCGCGGGTAGACGACGGCCGCGGCATCCAGTATCAGCAGATCGCCATCGAGATCGCGAACGCAAGGGATCGCGAGGAGCGGCTCCGACTCGAGAAGGCTCGCGCCGTGCTCGTGGCGAAGGAGCTCGCGCCGATCCGCAAGGAGCGCTTCCAGCGGGAGCGGGACATCGTCGAGGCGCTCGAGATCGCGGGGAGCTACAACGACACCTTCACAGCGCTCTCCGGCGTGAACCTTTCGTCGCTGGTCGACGAGTGCAAGGCATTTCTGCGCGACACGCAGGCGATGTGGGACGACGTCTTCGCCGAGGTCGTGCGCCGCGATCTGGACATCGATCCGGGCGAGGCGACGCGCGCGGACGCGCTCGCGCTCATGCGCGCGCCGGCCTTCGATCCGTACTTCCCGAGCAGGTCGATGGAGGCGGAGGTGCGCCGTCAGGTTGCGGACATGGGCGCGGATGCGACGGCGAAGGGGCGCATCATCTTCGATACGGGGGAGCGCGAGGGGAAGAGCTCGCGTGCGTTCTGCGCGCCCGTGCGCGTGCCGCAAGAGGTCTATCTCGTCCTCCGGCCGCACGGCGGACAGTCCGACTACCGCACCTTTCTCCACGAGCTCGGCCACGCGCTCCATTTCGCAAACACGCGCGCCGACTATCCATTCGAGTACCGCTGGCTCGGTGACAACTCGATCACCGAATCGTATGCGATGCTCTTCGATCACATGCTGCATCTCCCCGGGTGGCTCGCGCGCTACACCGAGCTCGGCGCGCCGCGCATTCCCGGCTTCATCCGCTCGGCCGGCTTCGAGGAGCTGCAGTTCCTGCGTCGCTACGCGGCGAAGCTCATCTACGAGCAGCAGCTCTACGGCGGCGAGCACGCATGGCAGAGCCTCCCGGATATCTACGTCGAGACCCTCTCGTCGGCGACGTCGTTTCGCTACGATCCGGCCGATGCGTTCGTCGATGTCGACCCGCGCTACTACGCGGCACGCTATCTGCGCGCCTGGCAGCTGCAGGCGGTGATCGGGGAGGCGCTGGTCGAGCGCTTCGACGAGGATTGGTACAGAAATCCGCGCGCGGGCCCGTACATCGTGGAGGCGCTGTTCGCCGAAGGCCAGCGCGAGCTGGCACACGAGCTCGCGGAGCGGGTGACATCGAGACCGCTGTCGTTCGCACCACTTGTGCGCGCGACGGAATCGATGCTCGTCTCGGCGTGAACAACTCGCTTTCGAGAGGACTGTAGTCATGGCAAAGGAAACCGCGCTCGTCAGCGGCGCCTCGCGCGGGATTGGTCGAGCCACTGCACTCAGGCTTTCCGCCGCGTACGACATCGTCGCCGTCGCGCGATCGGCGAGTGAGCTCACATCGCTCAGGAGCGAGATCGAGGTCGGCGGCGGCGTGTGCTCGACCATCGCGCTCGACATCGCCGATGAGAAGGCCGTGGCCGCGGCACTCGGCGGGCTCGAAGTGGATGTGCTGATCAACAACGCCGGCGTTGCCACGATGAAGCCCTTCCTCGAGCTCACGAGTGAAGAGTGGCACCGGATGGTCGACGTGAATTTCAACTCGCTGTATTACGTCACGCGCCCGCTTCTTCAGGGAATGGTCGAGCGGAAACGCGGCTTCGTCGTGACGATCGGATCGCTCGCGGGGCGCAATACGTTCGTGGGCGGGAGCTGCTATGCGGCGACGAAGCATGCCGTCAATGGATTCACCGAGTCGCTGATGCTCGAGGTACGCGACGCCAACGTGCGCGTGGCCGTCGTGATGCCGGGGTCGGTCTACACGGATCTCACTCCGAGCTCTGGCGACCCGAGCTGGAAGCTCACGAGCAACCAGATCGCCGACGCGGTGTGGTATCTCGTGACGCAGCCGGACTCCGTGCTCGTTTCGCGTCTCGAGATCCGCCCGGCGAAGGCGAAGGGGTCGACTCGGTGACGGCGCCGCAGACGATGCCGGCGCCGATCGCCGGCGCGCGGAAGCTGCTCGTCATCATGAGCGATCTCTTATTTCGCTCGAAGATCGATGAGGTTGCGCGTCGGCTCGGGCTCGAGCTTCGTGTGGCGAAGTCGCCGGAGCAGCTCGAGCGGCAGCTCGCGGCGGGGGAGCCCGCGATTGCGATCGTCGATCTCGAGGAGGCGACGCTCGACCCGTTCGCGGCGATAGCGAGCGTGCGCGAGGCGGTGCCGGGGGTCGCGATTCTGGGCTTCGCCGGCCATGGCAACGTGGATGCGATCAGGCGCGCGCGAGAGGGGGGAGCGACGGTGCTCGCGCGCTCGGGCTTCACGGTTCAGCTCCCCGCGCTTCTCACCGAGATCGCCGAGCGGGAGCGCGCCCGTATAGCTGGCTGATCGGGTGGGGTAGCCGGTGCGGTGGTTACGCGTAGATTCCCCTCTGTGATCCGCGCACCGTACTCTGCCTCGGACACGACGAGCATTCCTTCGGATGCATCGATCCGGGAGCTCGTCGCTGTCCGCGAGATCGTGCACGCCTTCCTGACGGCCGACAGGCCGCAGGACGTCTATCAGTTCGCGCTCGATCGTGTGAGCCCACTGGTCGGCGCCGCGTTCGCGTCGATCTACACGATCGCGGGCAATGATGACGTGATGCAGCTCGCTGCGTCGTACAACTGGCCCGAGCGCTTCCGCCCCTTCCTCGGGCAGATGCGCGTGCGGGTTGGTCTCGGGCCGAGCGGACAGGCGGCGGGGGAACGCCGCGCGATTCAGGTGCCCGACCTGTTCGCCGATCCGTCGCTCGTCGATTGGCAGGAGGTCGCGACGGAGTTGGGCTTTCGCGCGCTCGTCGCGCTGCCGCTGCAGACGCCGGCGCGTGTGCTGGGCGCGGTGACGTTTTACTTCGAGAAGCCGGGGCACCTCGCGGTGGAGGAGCGCGGACTGCTCCAGATCGTCGCCGACCAGATGGCGGCGACTGCGGAGAAGGCATCGATGATCGATGACCT
>JBBSEY010000096.1:0-10894 GCA_038239265.1 Gemmatimonadales bacterium
TACCTTCTCCTCGCAGCCGATCGACCCCCCACCGCACGCAGGGAAAATGAACGACACGCCGCCTCGCCTCGTCGAAGCGCTGGCCGACCGTTACCGCATCGAGCGCGAGCTCGGCGCGGGCGGAATGGCGACAGTCTACCTCGCACACGACCTGAAGCACGATCGCAGCGTCGCGGTCAAGGTCCTCCGCCCCGAGCTCGCCGCCGTCATCGGCGCGGAGCGCTTTCTGGCGGAGATCAAGACGACGGCGGCGCTGCAGCATCCGCACATCCTCCCGCTCTTCGACTCGGGACAGGCGGACAGCTTTCTCTTCTACGTCATGCCCTTCATCGACGGGGAGTCGCTGCGCGACCGGCTCAATCGCGAGCACCAGCTTCCCGTCGATGACGCGGTGCGCCTCGCGAAGGAGATCGGGTCGGCGCTCGACTACGCCCATCGCCACGGCGTGATCCACAGGGACATCAAGCCCGAAAACATCCTCCTGCACGACGGAGCCGCGCTCGTCGCCGACTTCGGGATCGCGCTCGCCGTGAGCCACGCGGGCGGCAATCGCATGACGGAAACGGGGCTCTCGCTCGGCACGCCGAGCTACATGAGCCCCGAGCAGGCGACGGGCGAGCGCGGGCTCGATGCACGCTCGGACGTGTACAGCCTTGGCGCGCTGCTGTACGAGATGCTCGCCGGTGCCCCGCCGCACACGGGCCCGACGATGCAGGCGGTGATCGCTGCGGTCGTGACGAAGGAGCCGGAGCAGCTCAACGTGGTCCGCAAGTCGGTGCCGCTGAACGTGAACTATGCGGTGCACAAGGCGCTGGCGAAGCTGCCGGCGGATCGCTTCGCGACCGCGGATGCGTTCGTGCGCGCGCTCAGCGACCCGACCACTGGCGCGATAACCGCATCGACCACGGGCTTTGCCCCGGCTGCGGCCCCGGCCGTATCGATGGCACGCATGCTGGCGGCGCTCGCCACGATGCTTCTCCTCGCCGCAATCGCCGCCTGGGGTTGGCTGCGTCCGCGTGAGCATTCGTTCATGAATCGCTACGCGATGCTCCTGCGCGACAACGAAGGGATCGTTGCCGGCTCGCTCGGCGGCCGCGTCGCGGTGTCGCCGGACGGGAAGCGCATCATCTATACGGGACGCGGCGACGCTGGCACGCGCCTCTGGCTGAAGGAGGCAGACAAGATTCGCCCGACGCCCATCACCGGAACGGAAGGGGGCAGCTCCCCTTTCTTTTCGCCCGACGGACACCAGATCGGCTTCGTCGTGAATGGCAAATCAATTCGCACTCTTCCACTCGACGGCGGCTCGGCGCTCACGCTCTCTGACAGCGCGAACGCGACCTCCGCGGATTGGGGGAGCGATGGCTACGTCTACTTCGAAGTGGATTCCGGAATCAGTCGCATCCGTGCGACGGGCGGGCGCGCCGAGCCCGTGTACAAGTTTCCAGCGGGAGAGCACGTGCTCGGCGCGGAGTGGCCGGTGGTGTTGCCTGGATCGAACGGACTGCTCTTTCGCGTGCGCCGCCAGGGGCAGGGGGTCGCCGACTTCGAGATCGTGGCGATGGAGCTTCCGAAGGGGAAGCCGCACGTGCTGTTGCGCGGTCTGTATGCGCGGTATTCGGAGAGCGGGCATCTGGTCGTCGTCTCGTCGGAAGGGAAGCTGCTCGTCGCGCCCTTCGATGCGAAGAAGCTCGAGCTCACAGGTCCGCCGGTCGCCCTCTACGAGGGACTCGAGTCGAACGCATACAGCTGTGGAGTCGCGCTCTCGAAGGCAGGCACGCTCATCTACATGACGTTGAGCCAGTCTTCCGCTCGCGAGCTGGTGTGGGTGACACGTGAAGGGGTCGCATCACCCGTCGACCCCGGCTGGCGAGTGGGTGGGACGATCTCCAACTTCGCACTGTCGCCGAACGGGCGCTCGATCGCGCTCGACGTGCTGCGAGCGGCGGGGTCGGACGTCTGGGTGAAGCAGATCCCCGGCGGCCCCTTCTCGCGCATCACCTTCGGCGATACGTCCGCCTTTCGTCCGTCGTGGATGCCGGATGGCGGCAGCGTGCTCTATCTGCTCGATCGCGGCGACGGGGGCGGCGTTCCCTCGATGCGGCGCGCGGATGGAGTCGGCACACAGCGAAGGCTTCTCCCACCGAAGTACGCGAACGGTCAGGCGTTGGCATCCCCCGATGGAAAGTGGCTCATCGTGCGAAGCGTGATCGGGGAGAACGGCAACGGTGACATCCTCGCTGCGCACATCGGCGATTCCACTCTCACACCGCTCGTTGCGACCACTGCGCGCGAGGTCACGCCCGCGCTGTCGCCGGACGGAAAGTTCCTCGCGTATGCCTCCGACGAGTCGGGGACCATCGAGGTGTTCGTGCGTCCCTTCCCGGACGTTGCGGCGGCCCGATGGCAGGTCTCGACGTCGGGGGGAAGCGCGCCGCTCTGGTCCCACAGTGGCAAGGAGCTTTTCTTTCGCAGTGGCCACGGTGATTTGCAAGTCGCCCAGGTGAGTGAGACGCCGTCGTTCACCGTCAACGCGCAGAAGCCACTCTTTCCGATCGCTCCATTCACCTTCGGAGGTCCGCAGCAGCAGTACGCACTCTCGCCCGACGACAAACGCTTCCTCATGCTTCGGGAGACGGCGGCTGGAGAGCTCGGAACGTTGATCGTGAGCGAGCACTGGTTCGAGGAGCTGAAGGCGCGCGAGCAGAGGTAGGGCGAGCCGAGGCCCTGGCGCGTCGGGCTTATCGCCCAGGCAGCTGCCCGAGTGCGCGCTCCAGCTCATCCACCAGCCGATCACCGTCTTCCGCCGTAAACGGCATCGGCGGGCGAATCTTCACCACATTGTGATACGGTCCATCGGTGCCGAGTAGAATGCCGCGCTCGCGGATGCGATTCGCAACGAACGATGCCTCCGAGCCCGCCGGCTCGAGTGTCTCGCGATCGCGCACGAGCTCGACCCCCCAGAACAGTCCGGAGCCGCGCACATCGCCGACGATCGCGAAACGATCGATCAGCGCGCGAAGACGCGCGCCCATGCGCGCGCCCACGGCGAGCGCGTGCGCCTGCAGCCCCTCGTCGCGAACGACGTCGAGCACCGCCAACCCCACCGCGCATGACACGGTGTTCCCGCCGAAGGTGCTGAAGAACTCCATCCCGTTGTCGAACGCATCGGCGATGGCGCGCGTCGTGGCCACCGCTGCGATGGGGTGACCATTGCCGAGTGGCTTCCCCATCACCACGATGTCCGGTACGACGCCCTGATCTTCGAACGCCCAGAAGCTCGTGCCCATGCGGCCGAGCCCCGTCTGCACCTCGTCGGCGATGCAGACGCCGCCGGCGTCGCGCACGTACGCGTACACGTGCGCGAGATACCCCGCCGGGAGAATGAGCTGCCCGCCTACGCTCGGGCACGTCTCGGCGATGAATCCTCCAACGCCACGCCTCGCATCCCCAATCGCTCGCAGCGCATCGCTCACGGAGGTCGCGTATCTCGCCGTGGCGGTTGGGTCGCTCGCCTTGTATGCGCCGCGGTAGACATCGGGAAGGAGCGCGCTGTGCACCCACTCGGGCGCGCCGCTCCCGCCGGGCCCGTCGTGCTTGTAGGGACTGAGGTCCACGAGCGACGTCGTATTGCCGTGATACGCCGCCTCGAGCACGATCATGTCGCGATTCCCCGTGTACGCACGCGTCAGCCGCAGGGCGAGCTCGTTCGCCTCGCTCGCAGAATTGACGACGTAGCAAACGTCGAGCTCCGGCGGGAAGGTCGCGAGCAGGCGATCGGCGTACTCGACGAGCAGGTCGCTCAGATACCTCGTGTTCGTGTTGAGCAGCCGCATCTGTCGCACAGCCGCGCCGACGACGCGCGGATGCGAATGTCCGACGTGCGGCACGTTGTTGTACGCGTCCAGATACCGCCTGCCGACATCGTCGTAGAGATGCTGCATCCATCCGCGCACCATCTTCACGGGCTCCCGATACGCGATGCTGAGATTGCCGCCGACCACCGCGTGCCGCGCGGCGAGCGTCTCCTCCCTGCGGGGCTCGGGGGGCGGGAAGCGATCGAGCGGCACGCGCGCGAGGAGATTCGGATCCGGACAGAGCGCGCGCCACACGCTGCGCTGCGAGGCGCGCGCGACGCCGGGGAAGCCGGTGCCGAGGTCGAGAGTGTCGGTGATGATCTGGAAGTGGAGATGCGGCGTCCACCCGCCATTCACCGCGGCAGGTCCGAGCGTCGCGATCTGCTCGCCGGCCACGATCGCGCGCCCTGGCTCCAGGGCATCGAGCGATTTGCGGCTCAGATGACCGTAGAGCGTGAAGAACTCCGTACCATCACTCGTTGCGTGCCGCAGCACCACGACGGGGCCATAGTCCTGGGGCGCCCTCTCGTCGGCGCTGGCGTGCACCACGCCATCGAGCGGCGCATATACGGGCGTTCCCACTGGAGCGAACAGATCGAGGCCGATGTGAATCGCGCGATGCTCCTCGGCTGCATCGACGACGCCGCCGAATGCAGGGGACGTGTAGATCAGTCGCGGCTCATCGTACTGGCCAATCGCGAGCGTGACGCCCGCGCTCTTCATGGCTGCGAGCACGCGCTGCGTGATCTCCGGCTCGCTATTGCTCGCGGGGTCGCCCACGATGAACGGGCTCGAGATGCCGAGGTCGAGCACGATGCTCGGCGCCCGTTCGGGATCGATCGCGAGCAGCGGCGGGACCACCGCGAGTGATTCGATGTATGCCACGACGCGATCGCTCGCCGGCGAGATCCGCCGTCCCGCCGCCTCGCGGAACACCGCTTCCGCGAGGGGGAAGGGAATCTCAGCGAGCAGCGGGAGCGTGCGCCCGATGGCCGACTGGCTGACGCCGAGGTATTCGTTACCGGGGCGTTGGCGCTGCTGATCCGCGGCAATGCACACGCTCGTGCACAGCCGGAGCGCCACCAGCCCGAAGAGCGCGGTCAGCTCGTCGTCGGTTGGAGTGACGACCTCGCAGTAGCCCCGGACGAGCGGCGCGGCGACGGCGAGCGGGTCGCTCGCGCCGAGCATTGTGTAGGCGATCGCGATCGCGAGGTCGCCGATGCGATAGCTGTGCGTCATGTCGCCGAAGTCGACGACTCCCGTCAGGCGCTGATCGAACGATTCGACATCCGTGCCCCCGCCCACGAGCACGTTGTAGTCGTTGGAATCGCCGTGGATTGCCGCGCGGGGAAGCGCGTCGAGCAGCGGAGCGACGCGCCGGTCGAACGTCGTCATCAGGCGATCGACGGTGCGTCCGAGCTCGAGATCCGTGACGAGCTCGCGATGGCGCGCTACGATCTCGCGCCCGCTCGCGAGATCCCAGTAGAAATCGCGATGGATGGCTGGCGTGTCGAAATCCGCGAGCGCCGCATCGAGCGCACCGACGCTGCGCCCGAAATTCTCGAGGAGCTCGCTCGATCGATGGGTCACGAGCCCGAGCGGTTTCCCCGAAAGCCACGAGACCATCCAGGCGAGATGCTCGCGGCCATCGTCGCCGACAACTGCGACGAGCGTCTCGCCGCTCGAGGTGCGCAGCACGCGCGGAGTGAAGTCGACGTGCCCCGCGACGTGGATGAGCGCCCCCTGCTGCGCCTCGAGCATCGCCCGCTCCTCGCGCGCATTCGCGAACTTGAGCACCGCACGCTCGCCCCCGGCCCGCTCGATGCAAAAGTTCTGATCGCGCTCGCTCGTCAGCTCCGTCGCCGCGCCATCGACGCCGAAATGCTCGCGCGCCACGCGTTCGGCGGTGTGAGGGTCGAAACGTGGGCTGTGCTCGAGCATGGGGCAGAAATTAGCGGTGCGAAGCGCTCGCTGTAAGGCGCGCGATGCGCGCGGGCAGTGACCATCGCATCAGGGAGCGGATCCCGCGTGCAGGGGTAGCTTGCGCCTCGACCAGTCCCCGTACGAGCCGTCGTACAGCTTGACGGGAAGGCCGAGCGAGCGCGCGGCGACGTAGGTTGCGCTCGCGCGGTAACCCACCCAGCAGTAGGTGACGACCGTGTCGCCTGGGTGCATGCGATCGGCGTAGAGCCTGGCAAGCGCAGCGCGATCCTTGAGCGGTGCACCGCCGGCGGAGCCCGAATCGCCGGCGAACAGCTGCTCCCATTGGAGCTGTCGCGCCCCCGCCAAGTGCCCCTCGCTCGGCAGCCCGTGTCGCTTGCCGGTTCCGAGATATTCGCCGTCGGTCCGTGTGTCGATGAGTGCGATGCCACTTCTCCCCATTCGCGACTCGATCCATTGGGCTGTTGCGATCAGCTGCGGCTGCGGATGCGGGTGCAGAGTGCCTCGCGCGAAGGCGCTCTTCTCCTTCGAGATGGTGCGCCCCTCCGCGCGCCACTTGGGGAGTCCGCCGTCGAGAAAGGACACGCGCGCGTGCCCCAGATAGTCCAGCGCGAAGACCGCGCGTGCCGCCGACGGCGCTTCACTCGAGTAGTAGACCACGACCCGCGACGAATCGGAGACGCCGGCTCCCTCGAAGGCGTTGCGCAGGGCAGCGACCGTCGGCATCTCCTCCGCGAGGTTGTCGCGATCGACCATGATCGCGCTCAAGGGGAGCTCCCGCGCGCCGGGGATGTGCGCCGCGGCGAACGGCGCGTCGCTGCTCATTCCCATGTCCACCTGCAGAATCACGACATGCGGATCGTGCAGATGAGCGGCAAGCCACCCGGTCGACACGAGAAAGGAATCCGTCGCGGCGGGCGCAAGGGTGACCGAAGGCGGGGCCGTTGCGGCGCGCGGAACTCCAGTGGCGGCGAAGGTCGTCGATAGGATGAGCGTGGCGAGGCGCATCAGGTACTCAACTGGTTGTCGTAGGATTGACCAATGATGGGAGGAAGGACTACGGTTTCCACAGAACAGCGAAGGCCCTGCCATCTTCCTCGAACCATCCGACGGCCTCGTTCCGGTTGTTGATCCCCTCGAAGGATCCGGTGGTGTCGCTGCTGACGGCGAACCATCCGGTCGTTGCCGTCCATTCGCAGGGATGCGCCGTGCGCACCGGGCCGTATGGATCGGGGACGCAGATGCCGCCGATGACCCCTTCGTCGTTGATTCTGTATGGCTGACCTTCGCCTGCAATGCCGATTGGAGCGTTGGATCCATTCGGCCATAGCACGGCGAAGCCGCCTACCGCAGACCCCTGTGAATTGACGTCGTAGACTCCGAACTCGGTGAAGCCCATCGAGACCCAGCCGCCCACTGGAAACCATCTGTACGCTCGCTGCTGCGTTTGATACGCGCCGTCGCCCTCAGCGACTCCGTTGTACGCCGTCCCCACGATATTTCCGTGCGCTACGGCAACGAGGTTCACACGCGGATGGCCGGCAGGGACACCGACGTCGATCAGGACATCATCTTCCCAAATAGCGCCATGATCCGCGCCATTCACCAGCACCCGGCCAACGAGAGTATGGCCATCGCAGGTGCAGACGTCATTCACCTGCCCGATCCCTCCGAGCTTATGCAGCGCACCCGCCCGCCAGTACACGGGATGGCACGGATACGAGGCATAGGTATCCTCGCAGATCCTGCCGCCGATCGTCCCGTCATTGCCGATCGACGCGGCGACCGCGCTGACTTCGCCGTCGTCGGGAAGAAAAGCCGCTCGATATTCTGGTGGCTGCCACATCGCGGCTCTGCGCCTACTATTGGCGGTTTGCTGGGCGATACCTACGATCGTCCCGGAGTCGTTGATAGCGAGAGCAATTGACTCGTACAGACGGCCCGGTCCGGTGCCCGAAAGATCGCGCGAAGTGCTGGCGCGCGGCGGCGGAGTTGGGTGACGGGGTGCGACCGCGCGATCGCTGCTGCATGCTCCTGCGATGCCGACAGAAAGCAGTATCGCAAATTTGCTGGGGCGCACTGCGGGCTCCACGTGACGATGGATGCCTCGAACGTGATCGCGTGCACTGCTTTCGGCAACCTCCTCGACACAGATAGCAAAGCGGCCCTTCGAAGAAGATCGAAGGACCGCTCTTGCGTTCAAAGCGCGGGATAAGCGTACGAGCTCAACTCGCTACTACCACCCCAGCGCAATCTCCGCCCGCGTGTACAGATAGCGCCCGTTATACCCGAACGGACTCGCCGCCGCCCACGGGAAGGTGTTGTCGTTGTTGTTGAATTCCTTGCGTGCCTGGTCCGGATACACATCGAACAGGTTGCGCGCGCCGATCGACAGGTTCACGGCATTGAAACGATAGCCGATCTCCGTGTCGACGAGCGTCTTCCCGCCGTAGTGCTCCACATCCGTAAAGCTCGGCTGCGCCGAATTGAAGCCGCCGTAATACGAGATGCGGCCGAGCGCGTGGAAGCGGCGCAGCGAGTACTGTGACGTGAGCGTGCCGCGCCAATCCGGACGCTCCTTCTCGATGCCGACCTCCGTCACGAGATCGAGAATGCTCGTGATATCCGTCGGCTTCCCCTGGAGCACCGCCGGCAGCGGATCGACGTGCGTGATCTTGTTGCGCGTGTAGTTCGCACCGAGGTTGAAATCGAGCTGCCCATCGCCGACCGGCATGCGATAGTTCGCGGTCATATCAACCCCGTCCGTCTTCGTATCGAGACCGTTCGTGAAGAATTGCACCCCCGCGATTCCGGTCACGCCGGAATCCGCGAGAATCGCCTGCGACACCGAGTCGGCGAAGGTCGCGCCAAGCAGGATCCGGTCGTTGATCTTGATGTGGAAGTAGTCGACGGTGAATGTGAGGTTGTCGGTGGGTGTGTACGCGATGCCGGTGCTGATGTTCACCGACTTCTCCTCCTTCAGCGGCTTCGAGCCGAAGATCTGCGCGGCGCGCGCATCGACCGGGAAGTTTCCGATTTCGAAGAGCTGTCCGCCGATGAAATTCGTCGTAATGTGACTGAAGTAGCTCTGCGACAAACCAGGTGCGCGGAAGCCGTTGCTCAGCGATCCGCGAATGACGAACTGCTTCACCGGCTGATAGCGAAGTGCAAGCTTTCCCGAGACGTTCGACCCGAAGTCGCTGTAGTGTTCGAAGCGCCCCGCGACGTTCACGAGAAATTGCGTCGTGACATTCGTTTCGAGATCGAGGTAGGCGCCGATGTTCGAACGATTGTGGTCGCTCGCGTCTCTGGGGCTGAAGCCGCCGAACACGGATGAACCAGCGGGCGCGGGGCCGCTTCCGTCCTGCGCTTCATAGCCGCCGTTGACGTACGACGCGAGCTCGCCCTGCTCGATGCGATAGTCCTCGTGGCGAAAGAGCACGCCCGCCGCGACGTTCAGCGGAGCAGGGAGAGATCCCACCGCGAGCGCCTTCGAGCCGTTGAGGCCGAGCTCGGACTCGCTGCGACGCAGCGTCCCTGCGTAGAACGACGTCTGATTCGGAATGCCGGGATCGTCCGCCGTTCCGAGCTCGCCATCCGGCCCCGGCGCGCACGCGACATCGAGGCACGGACCGAGCGACGGGTTGAGCGTGTTGCGCAGATCGTAGCGGAAGGTGTTGAGCCCGTACGAGCCGCCGAGGTCGAGTGACCACCCCGCGAGTTGCGTGCGGAGGCCGGCAGTCGACGAATAGTCCTTCGATGTCGGATCGAACTCCGGGAGAAAGCCCTGCGGGTAGATGTTCTGCCAGTTGCGATTGCCGTCGAAGTAGCGCCAGAAACCATTGCCGGTTCCGAAGTGGTTGCTGAACCCACCGAAGGCGTACAGCTCGGTGTTGCCCGCTGCGTTCAGCGGCATACGGAAGTTCGCGAACGTCTGCTCATTCCTGATCTCGCCATCGCCCCAGTGATAGTTCGGCTGCGCAATTCCGTTGTTCTTGTGGATGATCTTTCCCGTCAGTGTGTCGATGTTGTCGACGTTGCCGTTCGCGTCCGCGAGGAACTTGTCCGGCCACGCGCGGTTCGTCGGATCATCGTGCTTGAACTCGCCGAAGAGCGTGAGCGAGCCGCGGCCGAGCTTGAACCCGACGCCGCCATTGAGATCGACGCCGGTGCCATCGTCAGGATAGTTGCCCGTCACATATCGTCCGGACTGCACGTTGAGAAACGGTGCGAACTGTCCTTCCTTCATCTTGATGTTGACGACGCCGGCGATGGCGTCCGACCCATAGTCCGCCGCATCGCCGTCGCGCAAGACTTCGACCTGGTCGATCGCGCCGGCTGGAATCGCGTTCAGATCCACGCCGCTCGAGCCGGCGCCCGATCCGTACGGGAAGGTGTTGACGAGCGCCGTCTGATGCTGCCGCCATCCGTTGATCAGCACGAGCGTGTGATCCGGGCTGAGTCCGCGCAGCGTGAATGGCTGCACGATGTCGTTCGCATCCGTCACGCTCTGGTGCGGCATGTTCACACTCGGCGACAGCTGCGCCAGAATGCGGCCTGTCTCGGTGGTTCCCTGCTGCTGGATCTGCTCGGTGGTGAACACGTCGACCGGCACCGCGAGCTCGTCGGCCGCCTGGTGGCGTGCGCGCGAACCGGCGACGACCTCCACCCGCGCAAGTTCCACGGCGTTCGAGCCGAGCGCGAAGTCGGCGGTGACGGATCCCGTCGCCTCGACTGTCACGCTCTTGGTGGCCGGCGTGTGGCCGAGCGCGCGGACGCGAATGGTGTGAGTGCCGGCAGTAACGCCGCGGAATTCGTAGGCACCGCGCGCGTTGGTCTGCGTAAGGAGCGCCGAGGCGTCGACGGTGACCACGGCGCCAATGACCGGGCCGGTCGCGGAGTCGGTGACGGTGCCCTTGATGGTGCCGGTTTGGGCGCCGGCGGCGAACGCGGCGGTCGCGGACAATGCGAACACGGCGGCGAAGCGAACGACAAGAGACGAGACGCGCATGATCTCCCGGAGTGAACCGTGGATGGCAAATCGCAAACCCGCTGGCAACGGGGCATCCGGCGACAAGTGCGGGACCGGATGCGTA
>JBBSEY010000097.1:0-10716 GCA_038239265.1 Gemmatimonadales bacterium
ACCGCCATTACGACGATGGCGATCATCAGCTCGATCAGCGAGAATCCCTTCCGTTTCTGAATTGGCATCATCGCTCCTAAAACGACGAGATGGCGACGGTCCGCGACACGGGCGCCGCGAGTCCGGCGTTGGTAACGGTCACGGTCACGCGAGTCACGTCGTTCTTCGGGCATCCCAAAGGATTGTTGCACGTCGATGTAGCCGATTTGTCGCGAACGACCTTCGTAGTCCTATCGAAGCCGGTCTCGGGCACGTCGGTATTGTTGAAGGTCGACGTCAGCGTAGTGTAGTCCTGATAGCCACGCACCTCAGCGATCCGCATATCAGCCCACGACTGCGCTCTCACACGCACCGTGTCGATCGTCGTCTCGTGAAGAAATGCGATCGTCGTGTTCGCGAGTCCCAAAATGATGATCATGAGGATGGTCAGCGCGACCATGATCTCGACCAGCGAGAAACCGCTACGCCTTGTTCGAATTCGCATCAGAAACCCCTCTGCCAGGTCGTTCCGTCATAGTGCCACCACTCGGCGCGCCCCGTGGCTCGCTCGACGCGCATGGCACGATTGTCATTCACGTATTTCGGATCGCCGATCGAGCGCGAGGACGTGATGTACGCACCCCCCGCCTCGCTCGCACTGCCGTTGCGGTAGAACGTTACGCACGGCAAACCGCTCGAGGTCTCGGTGTCCGTGAAGTTGATCGCCTGGCTGCCGAAGGGCAGCGCGGGCGCAGTGCCGAGTCCGAAGCGCACGCGCTCGCCGAGGAAGACCATGCGCGTATGCTCGCCGACGTCGTACTGCCCGTTGTTGTTCGAATCCCAGATCACGCGCACGCGGTTGCCCGCAGTGTCGAAGACCACGATCACGTTGTGCTGCTTCGCGATCGCCTCGCGCTGCGACGCGATCAGCGTCGTGCCGATCGACTGGATGTCACCGTTCACCTGGTAGCGCGCGATGTCCACGCGCCACAGGGCAATGCCGGTCATGATGCCGATCATCGTGACGACGATGAGCATCTCGACCAGCGTGAATCCGCGTTCGCGCAGACTGCGTGCAGTTTGCATCCGTCCTCGTTCGATCATGCGAGCTCCGGAACTGAATGAGCGCCCATCTCTCGTTGGACGAGCGTTCATCGTACCTTCCATTCGACGACAGGAATGCGCGTGTTTTTCGCCCATTCCAGGTCCAGTAGTGATGGACGATTTATGTCCCGCGTCTATCACACCGCGGCTTGTAACTATCACGTGGCCGGCTCATCTCCGGGCAAACGTGGAGTGATTCATTTCGATAGCTGCAACGTTTTGCATCAGCTCGCCAAGGCCGATAGGAGCACCAACTGGCAGCGAACTCCGCTGCAGCATCCATGCGCGATTTGGATACTCCCGGACCGGTGAGTTAGGCGGGTCTAAGGCGGTATCAACAAGCGTCAGCTTCGTGCTCCGACACGAATCGTCGCAGCATCGCTGGGCTACCTTGTAGCATCGATCGCTACTTTTTTGCGGGGATTATGTGGGCTGACACTCTCCAGGCCTTCGAAAAACAGCACCTGTTGCAGCTCGTCGCGTGGGCCGGAGGAAGCACGCTCATCGGCTCGCTACTATTAGTCGTCCTCTCGTTGCGCCGGGCGAGAGCGCCGCTCGTCTCCCACTTCGCCTTCCAATCCCTCGTCTGGGGTGTTGCTGAGCTCGTCTGGGGGGCGTACGCCTACCGCGACGTCCCCCTTCGCGACTTCGAGGGGGCGAGCATCCTCGCCCGCGATCTCTGGATTGCGATCGGGCTCGAGGCCGGGACCCTCCTGATCGGCATCACACTCGCCGCGGGCGGCTGGATCTACGTCAAGCGACTCGCCCTCGTCGGCGCGGGAATCGGGATCGCCGTGCAAGCGTCCGCGCTCATCGTGCTCGATCTCATTCTCGTCCGCGCCGTCCAGCTCTGAGCGGGCGCATCCCGTCCGCGCTATCCGCGTCACGCAGCCCGCGGTAGCTTTTCGTCCCTATGGCCGGCTACTCCGATCCGATCAACCACGCCTTCGCATTCGCCGCGAAGCACCACGATCAGCAAGTGAGAAAAGGGACGCGCTATCCCTATCTCACCGCGGCGCCGAATCTCGCGGTGATCCTCGCGCGGTACGGACAGGATGATCCGACGCTCGTCGCCGGCATTCTCCACGACGTCGTGGAAGACTGCGTGCGCGACGGCTACTCACCGGAGATGCTGAATCGCCGCGTAGGCGACAAATTCGGCGAGCCGGTGCTGTCGACGGTACTCGCGGTCATCGAGCGTCGCTACGACGATGAGGGGATCGAGCTCTCACACGACGAGCGCAAGGACGATCTTCTCGATCGGCTCGGGAACGCGGACGACCGTGCGCGATGGATCGCCGCGGCGGATCATCTTCAGAGTGGCGGAACGCTGCTGGCCGATCTGCGCCGCACCGATTTTCCAGAGGCGGTATGGTCGCGCTTCACCGCGGGGCGCGAAGTCACGATTCAGTGGTATCGCCGACTGCACGACCGGCTCGCCGAAGTGGGTTTTCGCTATCCGATAATGGAGGAGCTGCACGATGTCGTGCGCTCACTCGAGCACTACGCCGGCGCGGAAGCCCGCTCGGGATAGCTGCGCGCCACGTAGTCCTCGAGGATCGCGAGGAACTCCGGGACGATCGCGTCGCCCTTCAACGTGAGCTTGAGCTTCCCGTCGACGTAGACCGGCGCCTTCGGCTCCTCGAATGTCCCCGGCAGCGAGATCCCAATGTTCGCGTGCTTCGATTCGCCGGGCCCGTTCACGATGCATCCCATCACGGCGACGCGCATCTCCTCGACACCGGGATGCTTCTCGCGCCACACGGGCATCTGATCGCGCAGATACGTCTGGATGTCCTCCGCCATGTGCTGGAAGAACGTCGACGTCGTTCGCCCGCACCCGGGACACGCCGTTACCTGCGGAGTGAACGACCGCAGCCCCAACGATTGCAGAATCTGCTGCGCGACCTGCACCTCCTCCGTGCGATCGCCATCCGGCTTGGGTGTGAGCGACACACGAATCGTGTCGCCGATTCCCTCGCTCAGGAGAATCGACAAGCCGGCGGTACTCGCGACCACTCCCTTCGTACCCAGCCCCGCCTCCGTCAGCCCGAGGTGCAGCGGGTAATCGCATCGCGCGGCCAGCCTGCGATAGACCTCGACGAGATCCTGCACCAGCGAGACCTTCGCCGATATGATGATTCGATCATGGCCGAGCCCGACCTCCTCGGCCACGAGCGCCGAGCGGAGAGCGCTCTCCAGCATCGCCTCGATGTAGACGTCGTGCGCATCGAGCGGCTCGGTGCGCCTCGCATTCTCGTCCATCATCAGGGTGAGCAGATCCTGGTCCAGCGAGCCCCAGTTCACTCCGATGCGCACGGGCTTGTCGTTGGCGACGGCGATCGACACGATCGTGCGGAAGTTGTCGTCGCGCCGCTTGCCGCCGACGTTCCCCGGATTGATGCGATACTTCGCCAGCGCGCGCGCGCACGCGGGGTACTTCGCGAGGAGCAGATGGCCGTTGTAATGGAAATCGCCGATGATCGGCACGTCGATTCCCATGTCGGACAGTCGGCGCACGATCTCGGGGACCGCGGCGGCCGCCGGCTCGTTGTTCACCGTAACGCGGACGAGCTGTGATCCCGCCGCGGCGAGCGCAGCCGTCTGCGCGACGGTGAGCGCGACGTCGGCCGTATCCGTGTTCGTCATCGACTGCACGACGATCGGATGCGCGCTGCCGACGGCTACAGCGCCGATGGTGGTCGTGACGGTGCGGCGACGCTCGGCGAAAGGCATCCGTGAAAGATAAGGCTGGCGAAGCGCGACGGAACTCATGCTGGCAATCCGGACGTAACACTGTAGACTTTCCGAGTCTGCTCGCGCACGCGTTGGAACCCAGGGTATGGAGTACACATGAAGGACGATCTCGATCAGCCGCCCCGCGCCTACACGACTGCCGATGTCGCGTCTCAACCGGAGCCGACGAGGAAGCGCATGGGGTGGCGCGGAAAGATCACCCTCTGGTCTCTCACGCTGCTCGTGGTCGCGGGGCTCGGCTTTGCCGGCTACACGTGGAGCGCGCTGCACGTTACCTACTCCAAAGGCGATCGAGCTGGCTTCATCCAGAAGTTCTCGAACAAAGGGTGGCTCTGTAAAACATGGGAAGGGCAGATCGCGATGGCGAACATCCCCGGAACCACTCCGGAGATCTTCAATTTTTCCGTTCGGAACGACTCGATCGCCGCGCTCATCACCAAATCGATGGGACAGCGCGTGGACATCGGCTACGAGCAACACCGCGGAGTTCCGACGCACTGCTTCGGCGAGACCGAATACTTCGTGACATCGGTCCGGCCGGCGACGCAGTAAGGGGAAATCGCTGTCCGATACCGAGTTAAGGCCGTCACAGCAGCCTCTACGGCTGTGCACGAAGTAGCTATTGCGGCGCGAAGCGGCCTCGCATATCTTTTTCTCGGCACCACCCGTTCGCGCACATGCAGACCCGGGCGGAATACTTGCCTCGGGTCTTTTTTTATGTTCGTAGATGGATGAGGCTGACGCGATGGCACATAGGCGCGCGTCACGGCAACATTTGTCAGGGCCAGCGCTTCCGCTCCCTGTACAAAATTATATCAGGAGCTGGAAATGCGTGTGACTGGCAAAGTGAAGTGGTTCAATGACGCCAAGGGTTTTGGCTTCATTACCCCGGACAACGGACAGAAGGATTGCTTCGTGCACTACAGCGCGATTCAGGGCAACGGATTCAAGACGTTGGCTGAAGGCGATGCCGTGGAGTTCGAGATCGTCGAGGGCCAGAAAGGCCCCGCCGCCGAGAACGTGACGAAGCGCTAAATTCTTCGCTTCACTACCACGAATGGGGCGTCACTCGAAAGAGTGGCGCCCCATTTTCGTTTCTGCTACGCGAGCGACGCCCACGCGCTCTTCAACTGCGCTTGCACCGCGATGGGGCCTGTTCCGCCCTCCGTCTCGCGACGCTCCACCGACGCCACCGCCGACAGCGCCTCGAACACATCGGGGCCGAAGCTCGCGTGCGCAGACTTGAACGTCTTGTATGGCATCGCGTGCAGCTCAACGCCGGTCTCCTCGCTCTGCCGGATCAGCGAGCCCACCGCCGCATGCGCCTCGCGGAACGTCGTGCCCTTGCCGACGAGATAGTCCGCGAGATCGGTCGCCATCATGCTGCTCGCGAGCGCGGCCTTCATCCTGTCCGCGCGGAAGGTGATCTCGCCGAGTGCGCCGGCGACTCCCGGTAGCACGAGCAACATCGTGTCGACCGCGTCGAACAGCGCGCGCTTGTCGTCCTGCAAGTCCTTGTTGTATCCGCTCGGCAAACCCTTGAGCGTCGCGAGCAGCGAGGTGAGATCGCCAAGCAGGCGGCCGCCCGATCCGCGCGCGAGCTCGAGCGCGTCGGGGTTTCTCTTCTGCGGCATCATGCTCGAGCCGGTGGTGAACGAATCGCCGAAGTGTACGAAGCCGAACTCGCTCGTGCCGTAGATGATGAGATCTTCGGCCAGCCGCGAGAGATGAATCGCGAGCATCGACAGCGTGAACAGGAGCTCGGCGACGAAGTCGCGATCGCTGACGGCATCGATGCTGTTCGGCGAGAGCTGCGCGAAGCCGAGGCTTCCCTGGAGGAGCACGCGCGAGATGGGAAAGGCGCAACCCGCGACGGCGCCGGAGCCGAGTGGGAGGACGGCGGCGGCGCGACCGGCGGCCGCGAGGCGCGCGCGGTCGCGATCGAGTGGCCAGAAGTGCGAGAGCATCCAATGCGCGGCGGACACGGGTTGCGCGCGCTGCAAGTGTGTGTATGCGGGCATGAGCACGTTCGCCGCGAAGAGCGCCTCGGAGTGCACGAGCATGACCTGCTGCAGGTCGCGGACGGCGTTGTCGAGCACGCCGCAGGCGTCCATCGACCAGAGGCGAGTGGCGGTCGCGACCTGATCGTTGCGACTGCGGCCGGTATGGAGCTTCGATGCGACGTCGCCAACTTCCTCGTGGAGAAGGCGATCGATGAGCGTGTGGACGTCTTCGTCGGAGGCGGCGGGCTGCGCCCCGGCGCGGAGCCGGCCGGCGACGCGATCGAGCCCCTGCTCGAGGGCGAGGCTCTCCTCGACGGTGACGACGCCGGCGCTCCAGAGCGCGATTGCCCACGCTTTGGAGAGGCGAACGTCGAAGGGCCAGAGGCGAACGTCCACGGCGATCGACCGATTGAGTGCGTCGAGCGCGGGGGCACTCTCACCCGCGAAGCGGCCGCCCCAGAGCTTGTGCGCGGACGCGCCGACGAGCTTGAGCGCGGTCATACGAGCGCCAGTTCGTTCGCGTCTGATGGAACCGACGCGGCAACGGCGGCCGCGTCGGCCCCCGTGGCGTCGACCCGCGCAGCAGCCGCATCGCGCTCGAGATCCTTGAGCGCGCGAACGCGCTGCGAGAGACCGTAGAGGCGGATGAAGCCGGCTGCGTCGCTCTGCCGGTAAACGTCGTCCTCGCCGCAGGTGACGAAGCGCTCGTCGTAGAGGGCCTCTGTGCTTTGACGGCCGGCGATCGTGACCGTGCCCTTGAAGAGTCGCAGCGCGATCGCGCCCGTGACGCGCTGCTGCGTGACGTTGACGAAGGCGTCGTACGACTCGCGCTCGGTGGTCCACCAGCGACCTTCGTATACGAGATCCGCGTAGCGCGGCGCGATCAGATCCTTCGCCGAGAGTGTGCGGCGATCGAGCACGAGCTGCTCGAGCTCGGAGTGCGCGGTCTGGAGGAGAGTGCCGCCGGGGGTCTCGTAGATGCCGCGGGACTTCATCCCGATCAGGCGATCTTCGACGAGGTCGATCCGTCCGATACCGTGCCTGCCGCCGATCTTGTTGAGCTTTTCGATGAGGGCGACCGGGTCGAGCTTTTGACCGTTTACCGAGACCGGCGTCCCTGCGTGGAAGCCGATGGCAACGTCTTCCGGGGTGTTCGGTGCGTTCGCCGGATCGGTGGTGAGGAGGAAGAGGTCCGAGGGTGGCGCGGAGTTGGGATCCTCGAGGATCCCGCCCTCGTGCGAGACGTGCCAGAGGTTGCGATCGCGCGAGAAGATCTTGGTGGTGGTGGCCGAGACCGGGACGTTGTGCGCCGCGGCATACACAAGTGCGTCTTCGCGGCTCCGAATGTCCCACTCGCGCCACGGGGCAATCACCGGGAGCCCCGGTGCGAACGCCGCGTAGGTGAGCTCGAATCGGACCTGGTCGTTTCCCTTGCCGGTGCAGCCGTGAGCGAGTGCATCGGCCCCGACGGCGCGAGCGACGTCGACTTGTCGCTTGGCGATGAGCGGGCGGGCCATGGAGGTGCCGAGCAAATATTTGCGACCGTAGATCGCGCCCGCGCGGAGGGTAGGCCAGATATAGTCGGTGACGAACTCCTCGCGCATATCCTCGACGAAGCATTCGTCGGCGCCAGACGCGATCGCCTTCGCGCGAATTCCTTCGAGCTCATCGCCCTGTCCGATTTCGGCCGCGACGCAGATGATCTCCGAGTCGTAGCGCTCGCGCAGCCAGGGGACGATGATGGAGGTGTCGAGGCCCCCCGAGTAGGCGAGTGCGATTTTGCGAATCATGCCGTCTCCGCGATCAGGAATAAATATGCGTAACTGCTGCATATTTAGTGGTTAGACGGACCGCCGTCAAGCGGCGGGGCAGATCGGCTAGACGGAGGTGGGGCCGGCCACGGACTTGAGGCGCTTGATGACCTTCTCCATGGCGGAGCCGGAGCGGCAGATGATGAGCACCGTGTCGTCGCCGGCGATGGTGCCCATGATCTCGGGCCACTCCTCGGCGTCGAGGGCGACGCCGATCGGCTGGGCGCCGCCGGGGAGGGTGTGGAGTACGACCAGCTCGCCGACGCCGTCGATGGCGGTGTAGAGAGGCGGGAGGAGCGCCTGGAGCGGCGGGCGGGCGTCGGCGTCATCCGAGGTGATCGAGTAGCGCGTTCCGCCGCTCGCAGCGGGAATGCGCGAGACGCGCATCTCGCGGAGGTCGCGGGAGAGGGTGGACTGCGTGACATCCCACCCGCGTTGGCGGAGCTGCTTGCGGAGCTCTTCCTGTCCCTGGATCGGGCGCGCGTCGATGATCGAGCGGATCGTCGCCTGGCGCTCTCGTTTGTTGGCCATGGGCTGGAGAATAGCGCGCGCGCGGGTCGGCGGCGAGTGGGAGCCATTACCAGGGACGCTCGGAATCTTTATGCATTCACCGTGCATAAATTCGCGATTGGTGTGATCGGGGCCAGTGGGTATGCCGGACGCGAGCTGTGCGAGCTCGTGGCCCGGCATCCTTGCGCGCGTCTGGCGTTCGCCACGGCGAACGACCGGCAGGGAGCGCACGTTCGCTTTGGCGGGAAGGACTGACCTTCGTCGCGCCGAAGATGCGAAGCTGGGCGAGGCCGAGCTCGTCTTCAGCGCGCTGCCGCACGGGGTTTCGGCGCAGTGGGTGGAGGCGGCGTACGACGCAGGGGCGAAGGTCGTGGATCTCTCGGCCGCCCTGCGGCCCGGGAACGGCGCCATTGCGGGCAGCGGCGTCGAAGGGTTCGCGCGCGCGTGGTCACGGGCTCCGTACGGCCTCACGGAGCATGCCCGAGCGATGGTGCGCGGCGCCGAGATCGTTGCCAATCCGGGTTGCTACCCGACGGTCACGCTGCTTGCGCTGTTGCCACTGGTGGCGCGTGAGCTGATCGCACCCGGGGCGACGATCACCGTGAATGCCGCGAGCGGTGTGACGGGTGCGGGGTTCGCGCCGAAGCGCGAGCTGATGTTCGCGGAGGTGGCGGATGACTTCCGGCCGTATGCGATCGGAAATTCGCACAGGCATCTCGCGGAGATGCGGGCAGTGCTCGCGTCACTCGGCTGCGATGCGGAGCTGATCTTCACGCCGCATCTGCTGCCGGTGGCCCGAGGAATTCTGGCGACGATCACGGTGCCGCTCGTGGCGCCGCTCGCGGATGTGCTGGCGCCGTGGAGCGAGCACTACGCGGGCGAGCCATTCATCGAGGTGAGCGCGGAGATTCCCTCGCTGAAGGAGGTCGTGCGCCGGAACCTTGTGCGGATCACGGCGACGATGGCGGAGGGTGTGCGGAGTCCGACGGTGATCGTGGTGGCGGCGATCGACAATCTCGTGAAAGGAGCGGCGGGGCAGGCGCTGCAGAACGCGAATCTGTTGCTCGGCCTCGACGAAACGCTCGGACTGCCGGTATGACGATGACACCGATGACACCCAAGGTCACGAGGGTGATCAAGATCGGCGGGCGCGTGCAAGGCGATGCTCGGCTGGCGGGCATGCTCGCGCAGCTGTGGGCGGACGCGCCAGGGAGCTTCTGCGTGGTCCACGGCGGCGGCGAGACGATCTCGGCGCTGCAGCGGCGATTGAGCGGGGCGCCGGTGTTCGTGGACGGCCGTCGCGTGACCACCGAAGGAGACATTGAAGTGCTGAGAATGACATTGTCGGGCGTAGCAAACAAGCTGTTGGTGACTTCCCTTAGTGCTAAGAGAATTTCGGCCGTGGGGCATCTCGGGAGAGGACGGTTCGCTCATCGTCGCCCGTGCGATGAATGCGGCGGTGCTGGGGCGTGTGGGCGTGCCGGTACAAGTGAACGTTGGCGTGGTTCGTACGCTGCTCGCGGCGGGATTCCTGCCCGTGATCTCGCCTGTGGCGCGCGATGGCGAAGGGAACAACGGTGGCGCGCTGAACGTGAACGCGGACGACGCGGCTGCGGCGATCGCCGCGTCAATGGATGCGGATGAGTTGCTCATCTCGGACGTGCATGGAGTGATCATCGAGGGTGTCGCGGCGGGCACGTTAGGCGCGGATGAGGCGGCGGGTGCGATCGAGAGCGGGATCGCGACGGCGGGAATGGCGACGAAGCTCCGTGCTGGACTCGACGCGCTCAGGCGCGGAGTGCCGCAGGTGCGCATTGGAGCGCTCGACGCGCTGCTCGACTCGACGCTCGGCACGACGCTCCTCGCCGCTCGGCAGCCGGCGTGACCGCGCTTTCGGTGGTGATGGCGGAGACGCCATCCGTGCAGCGTGGGAGTGCGTCGCTCCTTCCCGTCTACAAGCGCTACCCGATCGAGATCGTGCGGGGTGCGGGGGTGCAGCTGTTCGCGGCCGACGGCCGAGCGTATCTCGATTTCACGAGCGGAATCGCGGTGAACTCGCTGGGGTACGGCGACGCCGGGATCGCGGAGGCGGTGCGCGGCGCGCTCGAGAGCGGCGTACTCCACGCGTCGAATCTCTTCCACACGTCGCCGGGGGAGGAGCTCGCGGACGCGCTGGTGGCGCGCTCGTTCGCGTCGAGTGTGTTCTTCTGCAACTCCGGCGCAGAGGCGAACGAGGGCGCATTCAAGCTCGTGCGCCGGTGGGCGCGCGAGGTGGATAACGGGGACAAGCACGAGATCATCGCGCTCCGCGGCGGCTTTCACGGCAGAGTGTTCGCGACGCTCGCGGCCACGGACCGTCCGCAATATCGCGCACCGTTTCGGCCGCTCGCGGGCGGGATCTCGATCGCCGAACGGGATGTGGGGGAGCTGGCGCGCGTCATGGATCACGGCACTGTGGCTGCGGTGATCGTGGAGCCCGTGCAAGGAGAGGGGGGCGTGCGCGTGCTCGATCCCGCGTTTCTGAGCGGGGTGCGCGAGCTCACGCGCGACCG
>JBBSEY010000098.1:0-10702 GCA_038239265.1 Gemmatimonadales bacterium
CCGGGGGTGGGCTCGACGCTTCGACGCTCCCAGTCGAGTTGCAGACGCAGCCACTCCGGCGATGACAAGAGATTCACACCGAAGACATTCCACGTCGAGTGCGTCGAGGCGGTCGTGACTGCCGAGCCGGTATTCGTCGTGCGCGTGTCCCAGTAACGGTCGTATTTGTAGACCGGTTCGAGCCACGGAAGAATCTTGTACGCGACCAGTGCGTAGCCCCCACCCGCGTCGAGATCGACGGTGCTGCTCGTGGGGCGCTTTCGATAGAGCCCTTCCCCTTCCACCGTCAACGCGCGCCACACGATGCGGCCGTCGTAGCCCCATGCGTGGTCCGCGCCCTCCCGCGCGACCTTGGCGGAGAGCGCGAGAAACGAAACCGGCATGATGGTCAACCGCGACAACAGCATCTGCGACTTGTCGGGGTTGCTCGTTGCGTTCGGCCCTTCGCCGTTGACGACCGCCCCCGAAAGCGTCGCGAACCGCCCCCATCCCACCTGCGCCATCGCGCCAATGTCCCGCTTCTGCGTTAGCCGATCGACCACCTGCGAACGGTCCACTGTCTTGAGCGAGGCGAAGGAGGTGAGGTATTCGAGACTGTAGGGAGTTTTGAATTGCCCGGCGACGATCGCCGGGTGCAGTTGCGCCAGCACTGAACCAGATGGCGCCCACTCCGGCGGCGGTACGAGCTGGACGTACGCATCGGTGAGCGAGAAACCCGCGACGGTGCTGTCCGCGCGGAGCTTCCCGGACTGCGCGCCGGAAAAATCGCCTTGAATCTTGATGCCGAAGAACGGCTTGGGTCCGACCTGCACCGTGAGCCGGCCACGATTGAGCAGGAAGCCCGTGGCGCCATCGACGTGCGTCATTCTCCCCGACACGTACCCCGAGAGTGCCGGCTTCGACGGAGAGAACCGCATGTTGATGACGGGCGATGGATTGAGCAGGTACGTCGGTGTCGGTGCAGGAGCGGCGACAGGCGGCGCGGCCCGGGTCGTGTCCTGAGCGAGCGCCTGCGCGCTAGCGCCGCACGCAGCGATCGTGGCGACCACGCCAGCCGCACGCACTCCACGGAAGCGCAGCAAGGGCTGCAAAAGTCGAGAGGGAATCAACGGTCGGTTCCGGGGAACGGGGCAGGGGTGGTCGCAGAACACCCCCATGCTACGAAGGCACGGCTCGATATGCAACACGCTGCCTATCGGAACCTCGCCTTATCGGCTAGCATTCCCACTCACGTCCGCGCCGCCGGCGCCCTACGCTTTCAACAGGCGCCGCGCGGCATTGTCACTCGCCGCCACGATTGCTCGATGCCATTCGTGATAGACGCTGATGAGTCGCTTCGCGAGCGGCGTGAGCTTCGCGCTTCCATGCTCCGCGCCGCCTCGCGAGATCTCGAGGATGGGTGCGCCGAGGATGCGCTCCATTTGCCGGATACGATTGATGCACGTGCGATAGCTCATGTCGCACTGCGCACACGCGCCGCGGATCGTGCCCGCGACTCCCACGGCCTCGAGCAGTCGAATGTACCGCGGCCCGACGAAGAACTCCCCGTCGCAGGTGAGCCACCCTTTGAGCCGTGTCTGCACCCGGCCATCGAGCAACCGCGGTCCCGCGCTGGGAGAGGATGCGCGCTTCGTTTTCCCCGCGCGCGCAGGAGCGCGGCGCGTTGGCGATGTCTTGAGTGCGGCTGTTCTGGGCATTTCTACAAACTGCCGCCTGAGGGTGCGGATCGGAAGCGGGGGCACGCCATCGAGACTCAGTCCGCGGCGTGCTCCGCCTCGTCCGCGCGCGCGGTGATCTCGCCCGTCGTGAAAAGAATCCCCTTCAGTGTCTCCCGCCACTCCTTCTTCCTGCGAAGCAGAAACTCGAGATCCATGCCGAAGTGCTTCATCTCTTCCTTCTGCGCGTTTTGCATGATCTTCTTCGCCTGCGAGTCCTTTTCCAGCGAGATGCGCTGTTCGTACCAGCCGATCGCCTCGGCCTCCTCCGTCAGGCTGGTAATCATGCGTGCGAAGGTTCGAGTTTCCGAGGAGAGCTCGCTTGCCGGTTCGTGATACTGTTCGAAACCCATGGAAATTCCTTTGTGAAGTAAAGATCGCGCGAACTCGCAGTCCAGCGTACGGCGCACATCCATGCAAGCACGGACCGGGCCGTGAGGGCCGCGGCGGATTGCTCGGCAGCATGCGACTCGACGGGGCCGAGATCTATAGGCTGAAGGTGCAGCGCGTCCGCGCGGCACAGAAGCACGAAGCCACTATTTCGGGACACTCATGATCATCAAGCGCCAGCTCTCGGTCCCGCTCGCAATGCTCTTTGCATTCGGCAGCATGGGTTTCTCGATGCGTTGCTCCGGATCCGATCTTGGAGCCAACGGTCCTGCCGCCTCTGCCAGGCGCGCCGACAGCACCATCGTCGTTTTCAACGCCGGCAGCCTCGCCCGACCGCTCCGCGCCGCGCTCGACTCCTTCACCGCTGGCACGAGCATCAAGGTGGAGCAGGAGAACGCCGGATCCGTCGAGACCGCACGCAAGCTCACCGAGCTCCACCGAATTCCCGACCTCGTCGGCTCCGCCGACTACCAGATCTTCCCGAAGTATCTGATCCCCGGGCAGACGAGCTGGTACGCGCGCTTTGCACGCAACCGCATGGTGCTCATGTATACGCCGACGTCGAAGTCCGCATCGACCATCGACTCGACCAACTGGTACAGGATTCTCCAGACAACGGGTGTGCAGACCGGCCGCTCGGATCCCGCGCTCGATCCGAACGGCTACCGCTCGCTCATCGTCATGCGCCTCGCGCAGCTCTACTATAAGCAGCCCGGGCTCGAGAAGCAGCTGATCGCGAACTCATCGGCGCACATCGTCCGTCCCAAGGAAGTCGATCTCATGGGGCTCCTGCAGGCGGGCGAAATAGACTACGCGTGGTCGTACGAGTCGGTCGCGCAGGCAGCGAAGCTCCCGTACGTCACCCTCCCGCGCGCGATCGATCTCAGCGATCCCGCAGACTCCGCGCAGTACGCGCTCGCGAGCGTGCGCATTCCGGGGAACAAGATGCAGGACACGGTGGAGCTGAAGGGCGAGCCGATTCTCTATGGCTTCACCGTTCCGCGCGATGCGCCGCACAGGGCGATCGGGATCCGCTTCGCGGCGTTCCTGTTGTCGGATGCCGGCAAACGTATCCTCGCGCGCGAGCATCTCGATGCGCTGCCGACGCCGATCTTCGTCGGTGACTCCATTCCTGCATCGCTCACGGCGAAGTAGGCAGTGAGCGCGCAGTCAACCGCGACTGCTTTGAAGTGCGACAAAAACGGATGGGACGGACAACGAACGGATGACTGCCAAGTCGATTCCGTTCTTGTCGATGCGTGCGTTCCTGCGGGGCGCTACGGAACTCTGTGCGCCGCGACCAAACGTCCATCGAGGAAGTGCACCAGCTCGGCGTTCACTTTCCCCGTTGAGTCGCGCGTGAAGAATCCGACGGTCGGATCGCCATCGACGAAGAAGGCGCCATCGCCCGCGGGCATGAGCGGAACGGTCTCGGCATCGCCGCTGCTCTGAATGTAGAGCTGCGTACCGCGGCGGCTAATCGTGTCGACATAACCGGGATACCACTCGTACCGGCCGACATACTCTTCGAGCGCAGTACTGTCCAGCGCGACGCTCGCCGGCTGCGAGAGTAACGGCGTCTCCGAGTGCTGGAGCAGCAACCATCTTCCGTCGCGCCGCTCGAACACGTTCGATTCGTGCGCCGAGATCTTCTGCTCGCGCGGTCCAAAGGGTGCGTACTCTACGACATCGCAGTCGGCGATTGCGAGTGCACCGGCGCGCCGCACGTGCACCACGCCTACCTCGTAGCGCGCATGTCCGCCAACATTTTCTTTCACGAGTTTCATCAGTGCCGCACGTTCGCGCCGATTTCCGCGGTCGTCGATGTGGACGACGTTTGGCGACACGAGCTTGCCATACGCAGTGGAGTCCCCGTGGCCGTACGCGATGCGGCGACGCAGGATCAGGTCGTGGAACGTGCGCTCATCGCCACCGGTCGACGCGGACTTCGCTTGCGCGGATGAACGCGGAGCGGCGAGCAAAATACCCAGCATCGCGAGGCCGAGCCATCTACGCAACTGCAAACACCCGCTTTGCGCTCTCGAGTGCCTCGACCAGCTGATCGACATCGCTCTCCTCGTTGTACACGTAGAATGACGCGCGCGCCGTCGCCGCGACACCGAGCCTCCGCATCAGCGGCTGGGCGCAGTGGTGCCCGGCGCGGATGCAGATGCCGCGCTCGTCGAGCAGCGTCGCGAGATCGTGCGGATGGATCTCGCCGACCGTGAAGCTCAGCACGCCACTCCGCGCCTCGGCGCCGGGTCCGTGCACGCGCACATCCTCGAGCGCCGACACGCGCTCGTACGCGAGCCTCACCAGCGCCTGCTCGTGCGCCGCCACCGCGTCCATTCCGATCGCCGTCAGATAGTCGCACGCCGCCGCGAGCCCCACCGCGCCCGCGACGTTCGGCGTCCCCGCCTCGAGCTTGTGCGGCAGCACGTTCCACGTCGTCTGCTCGTCGCCGACGAATGCGATCATGTCGCCCCCCGTCTGGTACGGCGGCATCGCATCGAGAATCTCGCGGCGCCCGATGAGCACCCCCGTGCCCATCGGCCCGAGCATCTTGTGCGCGCTCGCCGCGTAAAAGTCGACGCCGAGGGCGTCGAACGCGACGGACATGTGCGGCGCGGCCTGTGCCCCATCGCACACCGACAGCGCGCCGACGCCCCGCGCAATCGCGACGATGTCCACCACCGGATTGATCGCGCCCAACACGTTCGACACGTGGTTGAACGCGATGATCTTGGTCATCCCGCTCGCGAGCCTTGCCAGAGCCTCGACATCCGCGCGGCCATCCGCGGCCAGCGGACAGATCGTGAAGCGCGCACCCCGCTCGGTCGCGATCTGCTGCCAGGGGACGAAGTTCGCGTGATGCTCCGCGCCCGTGACGATCACCTCATCGCCGGCGCCGAGATGCGCTCGCCCCCACGCGCTCGCCACGACGTTGAGACTGTCCGTGGTGCCGCGCGTGAAGATCAGGCACGCCTCATCGCTCACGCCGAAGAATCGCGCTACGGCGCCGCGCGCGCGCGCGTAGCGCTCGGTCGCGCGCGCCGAGAGCGCGTACGCGCCGCGGTGCGGGTTCGCGTAGTCCGTCTCGTAGAAGTCGTTCATCGCGTCGAGCACCGCGCGCGGCTTCTGCGCGGATGCAGCCGAGTCGAGATAGACGAGATTCGGGTTGGCGGAGAGCAGCGAGAAGTCGCTGCGCGGAACGAGCGCGCTCATCGCTCCGAGCCCTCGACGCCCCCGGCCAACGCCGAGTGCAGCGTATGCCACGCCAGCACCGCGCACTTCACCCGCTGCGGCAGCCGCGCCACTCCCGCGAACGCGCGCAATGCCGCCGGCATGTCATCCATCACGGACTGCCCCGTCGCCAGCCCGCGGAACTGCTCCACAAGCTCATCCGCCTCGACCCGCGTCTTCCCCTTCACGAGCCCCGTCATCATCGAAGCCGACGCACGTGAGATCGCGCAGCCACTCCCCTGGAACGACGCGTCGGCGATGCGATCGCCGTCCATGCGGAGATAGAGCGTGAGCTCATCACCACAGAGCGGGTTCACGCCACGCTCTTCGACCGTCGCATTCGCCATCACGCTGAAGTTGCGCGGCCGGCGATTGTGATCGAGAATGACTTCCTGGTAGAGCGCGGACGTGTCGGTCATGGAGCGCCCCGCATTCGGGAAGGTGCTACAGCGCCACGCTGGAGCCGGTGAACCGTTCGAGGGTCGCGCGCTCGAGCTCCCTGCGCACAGACGGCACCTCGATCGTCTCGAGCACGTCGGCCGCAAAGGCATACGTCAACAGCTTCGTCGCCGCGTCCGTCGAGACCCCGCGGCTCTTCATGTAGAAGAGCGCCATCTCGTCGAGCCGGCCGACGGTCGCGCCATGCGTGCAGCGCACATCGTCGGCGTAGATCTCGAGCTGCGGCTTCGTGTCGATGCGCGCGCCCTCGCTCAGCAGCAGGTTGTTGTTCGTCTGCTTGCCATCGGTCTTCTGCGCGATCGGATACACGTACACCTTCCCGTTGAACACGCCGTGCGCCGAGCCGCTCAGGATCCCCTTGTAGATCTCGCGGCTGAAGCAGTTCGGCTGCGAATGGATGATGTTCGTCTGATGATCGACGTGCTGCTCGTCGTCGGCCATGTAGAGGCCGTTGAGCGTCGCGCCGCACCCCTCGCCGTCGAGATTCGTATAGATGTTCGTGCGTGAGAGCGCCGCGCCGGTCGCGAAGGAGAACGATACGTAGTGGCTATCGCGCGCCTGCTTCGCATCGATCGTGTGGACGTGAAAGGCACGCTGGCTCTCGCGCTGGATCTTGTAGTGCGTGAGCGTCGCACCCGGCTCGACAACGACTTCGGTGACGGCGTTGGTGAAGTAGCCGCTGTCGCCGAGCGAGACGTAGCTCTCGATGACGGTCGCCTTCGAATTGTGGCCGGCGACGATCAGGTTGCGCAGATGCGCGACTCCTTTCGCGGCGTTCGCATCGCTGACGAAGATGACGTGCAACGGCGTCGACTCTTCGATGTACGGCGCGATGTGGATCACCGCCCCGTCGGACATGAACGCCGCGTTGAGCGCGCTGAACGAGCGGTCTTCGGAAGGCGAGACCTTTCCGAGCCACGGCTCGATGAGCGAGGGCTCATCGCGCATGGCGCTCGAGAGATCGGCAACGCGAATGCCCTTGGCGATCGTGCCCGGCGTCGAGAGCGAGGCGTCGTACTTTCCGTTCACGAACACGAGCAGCGGCCACTCGGGCTGCCCGAAGGTGAAAGGCACGAGCTCCGACTTCGCGATCTGACCGGTGGCCCCGCGCAGCGGGCTGAACTTCGCCTCGGCGATCGAAGCGACGCTCGTAAAGTGCCAGTCCTCATTGCGCGGGGTAGGGAAGCCGAGGGCGGCGAAGCGGTCGATCCCCTCTCGACGCGTCTCTCGGAGCCATGCGGGCTCCGCGCGCGCGCCGTTGCTCGAGAGGGTCGTGAAGTCCGCGAGGTACGGCGCCGTCAAGATGCCAGCGCTCCCTGCGGCTCCACGAGCCAGTCGTACCCCCTGGCCTCGAGCTCGAGCGCGAGGCTCTTGTCGCCGGACTTCACGATCCGTCCGTGCGCGAGCACGTGCACGAAGTCGGGGACTATGTAGTTGAGGAGACGCTGATAGTGCGTGACGACGATCGTCGCATTGTCGGGGCGCTTGAGCGCATTCACACCGTTGGCGACGATGCGGAGCGCGTCGATGTCGAGACCGGAGTCGGTCTCATCGAGCAGGGCGAGCCTGGGCTCGAGTACCGCCATCTGGAGAATCTCGTTCCGCTTCTTCTCCCCGCCCGAGAAGCCCATGTTCACTGAGCGGCTTAGCATCTCCACGTCCATATCGACGAGCTCGAGCTTCTTTTCCATGTAGTCGAGGAACTCGAGCGGATCGACCTCCTCCTGCCCGCGCGCGGCGCGGATGGAGTTGAACGCCGAGCGCAGGAAGTACGCGTTCGAGACACCGGGGATCTCGATCGGATACTGAAAGGCGAGGAAGACGCCCTGCTGCGCGCGCTCCTCGGGTTGCAGCGCCAGGAGATCAATCCCCTGATACGTCACCGACCCGCCCGTCACCTCGTACGCCGGATTGCCCGCGAGCACCTGCGCGAGCGTGCTCTTGCCGGAGCCGTTGGGTCCCATGATGGCGTGCACTTCGCCGGGCGCGACGTCGAGCGAGATCCCGCGGAGGATGTCGCGATCACCGACCTTGGCGTACAGCTCCTTTATCTCGAGCACGAAGCGATAGTCCTTTGAAAGTCGAGAAGCGGTCGGATCAACCGACGCTGCCCTCGAGCGTGATGCCGAGGAGCTGCTGCGCCTCGAGTGCGAACTCCATCGGGAGCTCCTTGAACACGTCCTTGCAGAAGCCGGCGACGATCATCGACACGGCGTTCTCCTTCGAGATCCCACGCTGCGTGAGATAAAAAATCTGATCCTCGCCGATCTTCGACGTCGACGCCTCGTGCTCGAGCGTCGCCGAGTTGTTCTGCACTTCGATGTACGGGAAGGTGTGCGCGCCGCAGCGATTGCCGATGAGCATCGAGTCGCACTGCGTGTAGTTGCGCGCGTGCGCCGCCTTGGGCAGCACCTTCACCTGGCCGCGATAGCTGTTGTTCCCCTGCCCCGCCGAGATTCCCTTGGAGACGATCGTGCTGCGCGTGTTGCGGCCGATGTGGATCATCTTGGTGCCCGTGTCGGCCTGCTGATGGTTGTTGACCACCGCCACCGAGTAGAACTCGCCCACGGAATTGTCGCCCTGCAGGATCACGCTCGGATACTTCCACGTGATCGCGGAACCCGTCTCGACCTGCGTCCACGAGATCTTCGCGTTCTCACCCGCGCACTTGCCGCGCTTGGTGACGAAGTTGTAGATGCCGCCCTCGCCCTTCTCGTCGCCGGCGTACCAGTTCTGCACCGTCGAATACTTGATCGTGGCATCCTTGAGCGCGATCAGCTCGACCACCGCCGCGTGGAGCTGATTCGTGTCGCGCTTGGGCGCCGTGCACCCCTCGAGGTAGCTCACGTACGCCCCCTCGTCCGCAATGATGAGCGTGCGCTCGAACTGCCCCGTCCCCTCGGCGTTGATGCGGAAGTACGTGGACAGCTCCATGGGGCAGCGCACCCCCTTCGGCACGTACACGAAGGAGCCATCGCTGAACACCGCGGAGTTGAGCGCGGCGAAGAAGTTGTCCGAATGCGGCACCACGGAGCCCAGATACTTTTGCACGAGTTCGGGATGCTCGCGCACCGCCTCGCCGAAGGAGCAGAAGATGATCCCGAGCTTGCTCAGCTCCGCCTTGAAGCTCGTGCCGACCGAAACGGAATCCATCACGACATCGACGGCGACGTTGTTCATTCGCTTCTGCTCGGAGAGCGAGATCCCGAGCTTGCCGTACATCTCACGGAGCTTCGGGTCGACCTCGTCGAGGCTGCCGAGCGCCTTCTGGGGCTTGGGCGCTGAGTAATAGATGACGTCCTGGTAGTCGATCGCCGGATATTTGACGTTCGACCAGTGCGGCTCCTGCATCGTGTTCCAGCGAGCGAACGCCTTGAGGCGCCAGTCGAGCAGCCATTTGGGCTCGCCTTTCTTTGCCGAGATCAGCCTGACCGTATTCTCGTCGAGCCCGCGCGGGATGGTCTCCGCCTCGATATCGGTGACGAAGCCGTACTGATACTCCCTGTTGACCAGGGTTTCGATGGTGCCGCCCATGTGCGCTCCTTATCCCGCTCTCGCGCAGCGAATTGCGCGTGCTCAATCCTAATAGATTTTGTCGGGATTAGCAACGATGCGGGCGGGCGCTCGCCGCGCGCTAAACCTCAGCGCTGCAACGAGTTGCGGCGAACGGCTAGTGGTGTCGAAAGACCAGCAGGAGAACCACGATAATCACGAGCACGCCGGCGGCGATCAGAATGGGCACCATTGGCAGCGGCTTCTTCTGGCTCTTCGCGTACCTTCCGTGCTCCATTGTCACCGCTCGCTGCGCCAGCTGCGTGTTTTTGCGGCTGAAGGCGTCGTCCTCGTGGTCTTCGAACTGCACGGCGCGAATTCCCGGCGGCATCGCAAGCGCCGAGAAGGTGAAGGTGGTGTCGCCCATGGTGATCTGATCGCCCTCGCGGAGAAGGCGCGGAACCACGGCCGGCTCGCCGTTCACCTTGGTTCCCGACGATCCCATCGCGTACAACACGA
Source organism: Gemmatimonadales bacterium (assembly GCA_038239265.1). Lineage (GTDB taxonomy): Bacteria > Gemmatimonadota > Gemmatimonadetes > Gemmatimonadales > Gemmatimonadaceae > FEN-1250. The sequence goes on from JBBSEY010000098.1 coordinate 9,819, forward strand.
ACTGCCCGCCCTCCGCGCGCACGTCCGCATGGAAGCGCGACACGGTTGGGTCCTTCAGCACGATCGAGCAGCCGATCTCGCGGCCGATCTGCACGACGCGGCGCCGGAGTGTATACCCCTTCTTGTTCGTGACGTCGATGAGATGCGCGTCGGGCATCTCCAGCACAGGCGTCGGGCGCTTCGCCTTGAGGTCGGAGAGGAAGACGAAACGGGCCTGGCCGGCGGCGACGACATCCCCGCTGCTGAGTGGGGAGCCGTCCGTCGGCACCTGCTCGCCATTCAGGACGACGACATTTTGCGGCGAGGCGGGGGTGACCTGCGCGCCGCCGGATCCAAGCGCGATGCGAAAGTGACGGGCGGCGAGATCGCTCCCCGAGAGGCGCCAGGTGGCCTGCGACCCGCTTCCGACGACGACATCGCCGACCAGCTCACGCGGATTGTTTTCGAGATCCGGCTTTCCTTCCAACTCGAGAAAAGGCATCAATCGTTCTCCAACGTCATTCGGCACGCTCGCAGAAGAGCGGCGGCATATGTGTCGACCGTTCCATAGATAAAACGCATTGTCGATGTCGCCCGCAACATCGCGTGACTTCGGGTTACTCTCACGTGACGCAAGATGTGGACGCGCTTGAGGATAACCCGTTCAACAGCGAATATGCAGGGCGAGCAGGTCACCATTTCTCTGTTGCACCGGGATGTCCTTGCCACTGAGAGCACAAATTCGCCAAGCGGCCACCGTCACGTTTTCGGCACTTGTGCTGACACTCACGGCCGCGGCGTGTTCCAGCAAAGCGGACAAGGCAGCCACGGTTGCAGCCACCGATAGCGCGCGTCAGGCCACCGCCGCCAACGCGGGCTCGGTGGTCGCCGACTCGTCGCACGAC
>JBBSEY010000099.1:0-10592 GCA_038239265.1 Gemmatimonadales bacterium
CTACCGACTACCGACTACCGCGTTTATGTTGAAGTGCGATAGCTTCTCCATCGCGGCGGCCACCTGTTCGTCCGGAACCGTCAGTGACATTCGGAAATAGCCTTCGCCTTGCGCGCCGTAGCTTGAGCCTGCCGTGACTGCGATGCCCGTAACATCGAGAAGGTTGTCGGCGAAGGCTTTGGAGGTGAAACCCCGAGGCGTTTTCGCCCACACGTAAAGGCCGGCTTTGGGTCTCGCTGCCTCGATGCCTATGCTTGCGAGAGTGTCGCATACCACGTCGCGCCGCCTGCAATAAATGTCATTGCGCGTGGGTATCCAGCTTTGGTCCCCCGTCAGGGCGAGGATGGCGGTGTCCTGGATAGCCCCATATATACCGGAGTCGATATTGCTTTTGATGCGCCCCAGCACGCCCACGATATCGGCGTTGCCCACGACCATGCCGATGCGGTCCCCCGCCATCGAATAGGTCTTGCTCAGCGAATTGAACTCGACTGCCACGTCCTTAGCGCCTGCTACCTGTAGGATGGAAGGAGGGCGGTAGCCGTCGAACGTAATCTCGCTATAAGGGTTATCGTGCGCGATAATTATGTCATGGCGCTTCGCCCAGTGGACAGCGCGCTCGAAGAAATCGAGGTCGGCGGTCGCCCCCGTCGGATTGTTCGGATAGTTGAGCCACAGCACATTTACGTCTCGCATGACGGAGCTATCGAGCGCATCCAAGTCGGGCAGCCAGCCATTCTCCTCGCGCAGAGGCAAGGAGAGAGGCACGCCGTCTGCCATGATGGTCCCATACTTGTAGACCGGGTACGAAGGGTCCGGCACGAGCGCGCCCTGCCCAGGGTCCACGAAGGCGAGCGCAACGTTCGCGATGCACCACGCGAGAGGGAGCAGTCCCTTGACCACGAGCATCGCTGCGCGCGACTCGGTCGCCTGTCGTCCGAGAATCGCGAGCACCCCTGTGGCGATCGTCGCCTGCGCGAGCACCGCGCCACCTGCCACGAGCGCGAGTCCGCCGCCGAATTCCAGCGCGAGCATCGAGCACGCGAGATTGATGCAAAGTGCGAGCGCCGAGAGCATGGGGAGCGCGCGCTGCCTCCCGGTGGCGACGACGCCGATGGCGCCGAGAGTGGTGATGCCGCCCGCCGCCGCCGCGAAGATGAAGATGCGCGCGGCCGCTGCCGCGGGGAGGTATCGGGGCAGCGCGAGCGACATCGCCGGCTCCATCGCGAGCGCGAGCACGCCGAGGATCGGAGGGAAGAGATAGGCGAACGGCAGCACGGTGCGATCCAGATGCTCGCGCATCGCCGTCGCCGCGCCCGCCACGCGCGCGCTTCCGTACACGTCGGGGAAGATCACGGTGCGAATGATCCACGCGAGCGAAGCCGCGAGCCCCGCGATCGAGACGCCGAATGCGTACACCCCGAGCGCGGTCGGGCCGCCGTACGCCGCCACGACGAGCCGATCCGCGGTGCCGAGCGCCACGGTGAGCGCCGTCGAGAGTGCGAGCGGGACGCCGATGTCGAGCAAGCGCCGTAGGGCCGCCTTCGAGAGCGCCGGACTGAATGGCGCGCACTTTCGCACCGTCCACAGACTCACGAGCGCGCCGATCACGAAGCCCGCGATCGCGCCGCGGAGTCCGAAGAGCATCGCCATCCCAACTGCAGCGATGAGATGCAGCGACGCGTTCGCGATCTCGAGGAGGGCGTAGCGCCTGAGCTCGCGAAGCGCCCGCAGATACGTCGTCGCGAATACCCACAGCTCCTCGAGCACCACGCCGAGAGCGACGGCTCGGAGCGCGAGCTTCCACGCCTCGTCCGTGACGACGAACGACGCGATGAGCGCCGCGAGCGATGTCGCGATGGCGGTCACGAGGATCCAGCCGAGCGCCGTGCGCGCCGAGCGCGTCGATCGCCCGATCGCCTCCGCATCGCCGAGCGCGCGCTCCTGTACGATCTCGAGCTCGAGGCCGCGCTGCACCCCGAGCCCCGAGAGGGGAGTGTATCGCATGAAGATGCGGAAGAGCGTCCAGATGCCGAATGCGCGCGGCCCCAGCACGATCGCGAGCAGGAGTCCGCGCAGGCTGCGCATCCCTTCGGTGGTGCCGCGCGCGGCGGCGTACAGCACTATTCGCCTGCCGCGCCCTGGAGGCGGGGAGGAGAGCTTCCGCTCCGCCGGTAGATCGGGGAGCGTAGTGGGCGCGGTCATTCCGGCGCGGCGATCGTCAGTCGGCGCTTCGTGCGGAACGGAGTCTTCGAATAGCTCAGCTCAGCGATGTGCCGTGAGCGTCCGCCCCACCGGCCGCGTGCCGTGCGCGCTCCCGCGACGTTCGTCGACTTGATGAGAAACCAGCAGACGCGCGCGCCACGATCCAAGAGACATCGCTCCCCGGCGCTGAAGAGCGCGCTCGCGGTGCCACGATGCCGTTCGGCGCGCGCGACGTGCACGTAGCCGTGAAAAACCGCATCAGAGGGGAGAGAAAGCGGCGAGAAATCGAGCGCGCTGTCGAAGAAATGCGTCCACCAGGAGTAGCCCACCACAACTCCGTCGCGCAGCGCAGCGAAGATGGTGCAACTCGCCAGATCCCTTTCCAGCTGCGCGCGCCGCCGGCGCGTCATGACTGCGGCGAGGAGACCGTCGTCGCTCGCCCCGAGCATCTGGACCTCGACTCCAGCCGGCGGTGCGACGTGCTTTACCGTCGCGAGATCGCGCTCGTACAGGTCGTAGTGCGCGGAGCGCGTGATGCGAAAGAGCGTGCGCTCGGCCAGCTCGGTCCAGAGTCCGTGTGCGCCGTCAGTGCGCCATGCGTGCCGAGCATCGGCCGGGAAGGTCGCCACATCGAGAATGTACTTGTTCACGACGCCGCGCCCGCCGCAGTGAATTTGCCGAGCAGGCGGCGCTGCTTGGCGCGGTTGCGCACATCGGTGACGCGCGAAAGTACGCCGACGGCGGCACGCGCGGCGGGCGTCAATCCGCGGACGAGCGTGAGCCGCGTACGGAGGCGGGCCCCGCGGAGCAACTTCGGATGGAGTGCGCTGGGGCCCAAATGAATTCGCGTGAGCCCGCCCGCAATCGCCGCGCGAATGGGGTCGTAGCAGAGGCAGTGCTGATAGAGCAGTCCGTTGCGCGTTTCGTCGGACTGCGCGCTCAGGCAGAGGTCGAGCGCGCCGCCGCCGTCGAGCGCCACGGCCATCTCGAGAAGGGCGTTTCCTCGCCACGCGCACTGCACGTGCACGCCGGGCGCCTGTTGAGCTGCGAGGTGCGCGAAGAAATTCTCAGGAAGCGCGGCAACGTGGCTGTTGCGCGACGCGTATGATGCGCGATAGAACGCGTCGAGGGTCGCGGCGTGCGCGCGCAGGTCCGTCTCCCAGGACACACGAATCCCCTGATCGTGCACCCACGCGAGCTCGTTGCGGAGCGTGCGGCGCACGTTCTTCGAACGCGAGGCGACGTACTCTTCGGGAGAGCTCCACTCGATGTCGATCACCGCTTCCGAGTTCGCGAAGCTCTCGCGGAAGCCACAGCGCCGCGCAACCTCCCGGACCGTATGCGCGCTCTCATCGACGAATGGCCATACGACCGCCTTCAAGCCCTCGTCACGTGCCTCCTCGTGGAGCAGGGTGAGCGCGTGCTCGAGAATGGAGTCGGTGAGCACGTCCTCGCTGCCGAGTGGATCGGAGCCAGTGCTCATCGGGGCGCCGATCGCGAGCGAGGGACGAAGGCCGCCGCCGAGCGCGGCGGCGACGCGATGTGCGGGACCGTACCAGCGCGCGTGGAGATCGCCGTGCAGCGTCTCGCGCTCGATGTACGCGGGAATGACCGCGACGAGGCTCTTTCGATCGAACACGCCGACGTGGCGCGCCTCAGCGCCGGTCGCTTCGGCCGCGACGAACCAGCCGTGGCGATGATAGCCCCGCCGCGCGAGCGCGTCCCATTGCTCGCGGGGTACGGCGGTCGCGCTCCGAATCACGCGCAGGGTCGTCCCGGGTCTCGGGATGGCGACCGCGCTCATGGCGTGTGCACGAGGGCCGCGCGAGCCTTCGCAGTTTCCGGGCTCACGCGGCCGGGCGAAAAGCGATACCACGAGCGGCCGAAGAGATTTCTGTAGCGCAGCTCGCCGATGACGCGCGTGCTCGCGGTGGCGGTTTTCTGCGCGCCACGCTGCGACGCGAGATTGTCGATGTCGATCAACCTCCAGCCGAGACGGTACGACCTCTCGCGCGAATGATGCAGTCGCTCCCAGGCGAGCGCGGTGCCCACGCCGCTCCCCCGTTCTTCGGAGGTGACGAAGAGATCCCAGTGATAGCTGGCATCGGCGGGGAGGGGGAGTGCATACGTCTCGATGTCCGGATCCATGCGCGTGGAAATCCACGTGAAGCCGACGGGGCGGCCGTCGCGCCACGCGACGAGGCATTCGCGCCCGCGCTCGATCCGTTTTGTGAAAGTTGCGATGCGCATGGGCGAGGTGAGCGCGAGGAACTGCGACCAGTCCGGACCGGCGAATGGCGCAATGCGCACGCCGTCGGGGAGCGGGAGCTTCGGGACATCCGCGACGACGTGCTCGAAGAGAAGCGCGAGCCCGCCGCGCGAGATGCGGTCCAGGGTGCGCAGGCGAAGCTCCCGCAAGGCGCCGCGCGCCCCCGAGTGCCGCCACGCGAGGCTCGCGTCGTGCGGGAAGGTGATCGCATCGCGCACGTATTTGTTCACGTGCGACCCACCGGCTCGGGGAGCGCAGGCACTCTCACCTCATCGTACGACGAGGTGACGTGCGAGCGCGCTGGTCGGAACTTGCCGCTCGACTCCGACGGAATACTGTCCACGATCAGCAGCTCGAAGTGGACACCGTCGCCGAGCAGCTCTGTTCCGCGCGCACGGAGTGCTGCGAGACGTACTTCGGTTGGCTCGGATCGCGTGACAATGCGCATTGTGACCCGGTCGATGCGCTCCTGCGTGAGCTGAAAGCTCTCGATCCAGTCGGGATCGCTCATGATGAGCGTCTCGGTAAGATAGTACGGATGGATTACGCGATCGCTGGGGAGCGGGAACATATCGAGCATTCGTCCCTGCACACTTTCGATGGTCGCGAACGGCGCTCCGCATGCGCACGAGTCGCGCCCCTGCACGGCGACGTCACCGATGCGAAAGCGGATGAGTGGCATGGTGAACGAGTGCAGCGCGGTAACGACGACTTCGCCGGTCTCGCCAGGGGCGACGGGGACCCCATCCGCCCCGACCACCTCCACGAGTACAGTGTCGTCGCTCGTGTGCAGCGGTCCGCCGTGCGAGCACTCCCACGCCATGAGATTGCACTCGTTACTCCCGTACTGATCGCGCACGGGAACGGCGAGTCGCCGCTCGATCCTGCGCCGCAGCTCCGGTGTGAGCGCTTCCGCCCCCGTGAGCGCGACTCGAATGCTCGGCGGCGACGCGGGATTGCGCTCGAGCGCCTCGGACACGCGCGCGAGCATGTTCGGATAACCACTGATCATCTCGGGACGATAGGCGCGTACCTCTTGCGCGATGGTTTCGGGGTCGAGATGGATGCTCACGCGCTTCTGCTGCGGGAGCAGCTTGAGCGCGACGAGGGTGCGCCCGATCATCTTGTTGTCGCGCGCGTGGACGTGCTTTGGGTTGAGGATGTTGAGCGCGCGAGCGGAGCGCGCAATGCCGCACGAGCGGAGCGCGCGAATGCGAGGCAGGTAGAGCACGTTGTGCTCCAACCAGCTGCGGCGGATCGTGAAGGGGAGGCCGCTCGATCCGCTGCTCGCGGCAGGGATGAGCGTCTCCGGATCGAGTCCCGCAGCGACACGCTCGCCTTCGGGCGCGGCTCGAAAGTGAGTCTTCGTGACGGTGGGGAGGAGGGGCATGTCCGCGGCTCCACGGACGCAGTCGGGATGTACGCCGTGCCCATCCCAGAGCGCGTGATAATACGGCACTGTTCGATAGGCGTGCTGCACCAGCTTCCGAAGCTGGCGGTCCCGAAAGCTCACGATTGTGCCGCGTGTGGCGTGCGCGTGCCCGCGAACCGCCTGGGCGCCCCGGATTGCGTCGAGGTTCAGACTCATTCGGCGACGACCATGTCCCGTGCGCGCGATCGTGGCAGCGGATGCACCACCCGCACCTTGGCGCGCGCGCCGCGATCCAGCCGCTCGACGATTCGCGCTTCGATTCGCATGCCGGCCGGAAGCACCGCGCGAAGGGCGCGAACGACCTCTCCTTCGACCACAAGTGCTTCGGCGCCGCGCCCCGGGATCGCAAGCACGCGCAGCAGGTCGCGCTCGATCTGCAACAGCCGGTATTGCGCGAGCCCGACAATCGGCTCGAGCGCCATCGTGAGCAGATACGGCGAGAGCGTCGAGCCATCGGCGAGCTCGAGGAGGTCGGTCGCTCGCCCGCTCATGACGCCAAGCAGTGGTGACGCGCGGCCACACTCGCACCGCGCAGTGAGCAGGGAGCCGCGATCGCCGGTGCGGTACCGAAGAAGTGGCATGGCGTGATTGACGAGGAGGGTCACGACGATTTCGCCCTCGACTCCCGCATCCACGCACGCGCCATCGTCGCCGAGGATTTCGACGTGAACCACGTCGGCGTTGATGTGGCGCGAGCCCATCGCGCACTCCCACGCAATCTCCTTCGTCTCGGAGGTTCCGTACACGTCGAAGAGCGAGCCACCGAACACCTTGACGATCTCGCGGCGCGCGTTCCCGCCGAGAAGCTCGCCGCTCGTGAAGATCCGCTTCGTCCGAACCGCCGTGGCTCCCCTCTCGACAGCCGTGGCGATCTCGAGCAGCGCCGAGGGGAGCGCGTAGATCTCGACCGGGGCATGTGCCGCGAGCATGGCCACAATCTCGGCGGCGGGGCGGAAGACGCTGATGCGTGCAACGCGTCCCGAGCGTTCGGGGAGAGAGCCACCTTCGTCCGCCTTGTCGATCGCGTCGAGAATCGCGACGCGATCCGTGAATCGCATCCCCACCGCACGTCGCGCGCGCATCTTCACGAGATACTTGAGCATTGACCACGCGCGCGCGTCGTAGTAGACCCGAAAGGGCTCGCCCGTGGAGCCCGATGATCGTGAGGAGAACCAGGAAGGAGACACGCGTCCATCGCGCAGTGCGCCCGCGCCAGCCCCGCGCAGCTGCGCCTTCGAGACCGGCTCGATCGACTGGAGCGCCAGCGGAAGCTCGAGGTCGCGGAGCGCGCCGGGGCGCGAGAGCCCAGCCGCTCGCAATCGCGCCGCACCGAACGGCGAGCGCTGCGATTGTACGAGCAGCCCCCGAATCCGGGTTGCGGCGAGCGCGCGGAGCTGAGCGGTATCGAGATCGATCGCGCGCGATGCGGCCCACGCGTCGCGTGCGAGCCAATACGCGACGGCGCCCTGCTTTCCATTCACGGTGCCGCCACGGATGATGTCGGCGACGCACGCGCCGCGGTGCGATCGGGGCGTGCGTGCGCGAGCAGCTCATCGTATAGTGCGAGATAGCGATCGGCAGCGGTTTCCCACGACAGCAGCGCCACGGCTTTTGCGCGATTGCGCGCGGACATCGCGCTCCGCCGCTCGGCATCGTCGCCAAGCTCGCGAATCGCGCGCGCAATCGCCGTCACGTCACCGGGCGGAACCAGAATGCCGTTGGCGCCGTGCTCGACGAGATCGGGAATCGCGCCGATGTCACTCCCGACCACCGGAAGCCCCGCAGCGATCGCCTCCGCGAAGACGTTGCCGAAGGCCTCCTCATACGGCGTGAGCACGAACAGCTCAGCATGTCCGCAGCGCAGCGCGACTTCGTCGCGGCTGAGCGCACCCGCGAAATGCACGTCGCCCTCGACGCCGAGCCCGCGTGCGAGCGCATGCAGCGCTCCCTCCTGCGGCCCGCCGCCGGCAATCTCGAGCGTGAAGCGCCCACGCGGAAGCAGCGCCCACGCACGGAGGAGGTCGGCGATTCCCTTGCGCTCGATGAGCCGTCCGACCGCAATGCACCGAATCGCCGACCCCCGTCCGGAGCACCGGCCGGGTGATGGTCGAAACAGATCGAGGTCCACGCCGTTGCCGATCACACTGTACGAGAGTGCGGGCGACGTCTCTCGCGCAAGCGCACCGAGGCTCTCGCACACGGGCACCACGCGCGATGCGCGCCGCCGGATCCAGCGCGTGAACGGCCGAAGCACGCGGTGCGCCAGAACGAGCGCCGCATTTCGCTCATCGTAGCCCGGCACATCCGAGCCGCGCAGCGAGACGATGACGGGACTGTCGCCCAGAGGAAGTGCAGGAATCAGCGCACCCGTCGGCAGGGAAAAATAAATGTGAACGACGTCGTAGCATTGCGTGCGCAGCAGTCGGCGCGCGACCGGAACCGCGTTGACGAGGTAGCTCCCCGCACCGAAGAAGCCGGCCTGGTGGATCCCACGTCGTCTACTTCGCACACGAAAGAGCGTGAGCGTGGGCGCGAGTGAGATGCATGAGAGCCCGTCGCGGCTCTCCGCATCGTGCGCACCAGCGGGGCGCGACGTCACGACGTCCACGATGACGCCTCGCGCCGCGAGCCGCTCCGCCAGCGCGGCCGAGGCGAGGCCGGCCCCTCCGCCAAGCGGCGGGTACTCGTAGTTGAGGAGGAGAACGCGGCGCGGCGCCGCATGCCTCCCCCCTGTGACTAGGTTCGTGAACCCGCCGAGATCTGTGCTTCCGTGGGGAGCCGTAGCTCGAAATGCCATTGAGCGGGAGGCGGGAAGTAAACGATAGGCAACAGTTGCCGGGGGGATTCGCAATATCCGCGCGCAGGACGTGTGGTCCCAAGGCACGTCGGAAGCGCGTAAGAGGGCAATACGGTAGCATGATGCGAGGAGCGTCGCACCCTCGCCACGGAGCCGTCGTCGTGAGTCCGCAGTGCTTGACAGGCAAGGGGCCGCGGTAGAACGTTGCTCGATGACCCCGGGGTTGACACCCCGGCGGCTTACACGCGTCGATCGCCCCCACTCGATTTGCCTGGAGACGTTTGCATGGGTTTGTTCGCCAGAAAAAGTATTGCAGTGCTTCAGAATGAGGCGGGAGAGACCGGCGCGGACACTCTGAAGCGCGTGCTCTCCGCCAGCAATCTGACGCTGCTGGGAATCGGCGCAATCATCGGCGCGGGTATCTTCGTGTTGACGGGGACCGCGGCAGCGCTGTATGCCGGCCCCGGCGTGATGAACTCGTTCATCATTGCAGGCGTCGGATGCCTCTTCGCGGGGCTCTGCTACGCGGAATTCGCGTCAATGATCCCGATCGCGGGAAGCGCTTATACCTATGGCTACGCAACGCTCGGTGAGTTCGTCGCGTGGATCATCGGATGGGATCTCGTTCTCGAGTATCTCTTTGGTGCGGCGACGGTAGCGGTAGGGTGGTCGGGCTACTTCGGCGCCTTTCTCCACCGACTCGGCATCGATCTGCCCGCGGGCTTCATGTCGGCGCCGCTGGCCGTGCAGGGGACGCACACGCTGACCCGCGTGCCCGGCGGTATCGTGAATCTTCCCGCCGTCTTTCTCATTCTCGCCATGACGACGCTTCTCGTCATCGGGATCAAGGAATCGGCGAAGTTCAACAACGTGATCGTGTACGTGAAGCTCGCGATCGTGCTTCTGGTGATCGGATTCGGCTTCATGCACGTGAACACCGCGAACTGGCACCCCTTCATTCCGCCGAACACCGGCGAGTTCGGTGCCTTCGGCTGGTCCGGCGTCGTGCGCGCCGCGGGCGTGGTGTTCTTCGCGTACATCGGCTTCGATGCGGTGTCCACGGCCGCCCAGGAGGCGAAAAATCCTCAGAAGGACATGCCGGTCGGCATCTTGCTCTCGCTGGGAATCTGCACCGTCCTCTACATTCTCATGGCGCTGGTGCTGACGGGCGTCGCACACTACACCACGCTCAACGTGCCGCACCCGGTTGCCTTCGCGCTCGAGAACATTCCTGGGCTCGGCTGGCTGACGTATCTGGTGGAGGTCGGCGCAATTCTCGGTCTCGCCTCGGTCGTGCTGGTGATGCTCATGGGCCAGCCGCGCATCTTCTTTTCGATGGCGCGTGACGGACTGCTCCCGCCCGTGTTCGGCAAGGTTCATCCCAAGTTCGGAACTCCGTACGTCACCACGATCGTTACCGGCGTGATCGCGGCGATCGTCGCCGGAATATTCCCCGTGGCACTCCTCGGCGAGCTGGTGTCGATCGGAACGCTGCTGGCCTTCGTGATCGTCTGCGGCGGCGTCATCGTGCTCCGCCGGCGCAGCCCCGACATGCACCGCCCATTCAAGACCCCGTTCGTTCCGGTCGTGCCGATTCTCGGCATCATCATCTGCGGCGGGCTGATGTACGCGCTTCCGAACGACACCTGGATCCGACTCATCGTGTGGATGGCAATCGGTATCGTGATCTACTTTACGTACGGACGGACGCACTCCAAGGTGCAGCGCGGCATCGGCGCAGCCACCGACTGATCGTCCGCGCAGTTAGTTTTGAGGCGGCGCCCGGAAAACCGGGCGCCCCGTGTTTTTGTTATTACATGCCCAAAACAAACCCCCATCTTCTAGCCCTTGCCCCCCCACCCGCCGGGGGGCTCGAGCGACAAGGCGCC
>JBBSEY010000100.1:0-10559 GCA_038239265.1 Gemmatimonadales bacterium
AGAGGGAAGAAGCCGTTCCCGTTTCCGCGCGCGCCAGGAGAAATCTCAATGACGGTCCCCTTGCTACCCGCCCCACCAACGGATGTGGCGGCGCCATCGTCGCGCGTCGGCCGCGACCCGCTCGCGATTCCGGCAGCGGTCAAGGCTGACATCCGTATCCTGGTGGTGGATGATGACCGGACCCTCCGGGAGGGGTGCGCCAGCGTGCTCGAGCTGGACGGCTACAACGTCACCTTCGTGGGACGTGGCGACGAGGCGCTCGAAGTGGTACGGCGCCGGAAGTTCGACATCGTGCTGGTCGATCTCTATCTGCAGCCGATTTCCGGCATCGACATCCTCAAGGCGACGCTCGAGACGCACCGTGAGACCATAGTCGTGGTGATGACGGGAAATCCGAGCGTCTCTTCGAGCATCGAGGCGCTCCGCGCCGGCGCCTGGGACTATTTGCCGAAGCCGTTTTCGGCGACGCATCTCCAGGTGCTCGTAGGACGCGCATCGCACGCAGTCATGGTGACGCGAGAAACGAAGGCGCTCCGCCAGCAGCTGGTGCAGCAGAATGGAAACAGCGACAAGATCACGCTGCTCGGCGTCGCTCCAGCCTTTCGCAAGGCCGTGGAGCTGGCGCGGAAGGTCGCGCCCACCGATGCGTCGGTGATGATCACGGGGGAAAGCGGAACAGGGAAGGAAGTGATCGCGCAGTTCATCCATCACCACAGTCGTCGCGCGAGCCGAAAGCTCGTGCCGATCAACTGTGCCGCGCTTCCCGAGCCGCTGCTCGAGAGCGAGATGTTCGGGCATCGGAAAGGCGCCTTCACGGGCGCCGACCGCGACAAACCCGGACTGCTCGAGACCGCGAATGGCGGAACGCTCTTTCTCGACGAGCTGACCGAGATGTCGCATCCGATTCAGGCGAAGCTCTTGCGCGTGCTCCAGGACGGCGTCGTTCGGCGCGTCGGGAGCGAGCAGCAGGATGCGACGGTGGACGTGCGCTTCGTTTCCGCGACGAATCGCGACCCGCAGGAGGCCGTGAACGCGGGGATTCTGCGCGAAGATCTGTTCTATCGCCTGCGCGTGGTGCCGATCAAGCTTCCGCCGCTCCGCGAGCGACACGAGGACATCCCGCTGCTCGCAAATCATTTCCTGACGTACTACTGGGAGCGTCATCGCGAGACGAGCGACATCTTGCCGAAGCTCACCGAAAGCAGCATGGAATTTCTCCGCACGCGGCAGTGGCGCGGCAACGTGCGCGAGCTGCAGAACGTGATCGAGCACGTGGCGGTGCTGGCCGAGCCGGGGCAGCCGATTCAGCCGCAGGACATTCCCGCGTACGAAGACGGGAACTCGGCGCCTGCGCGCACGGCGATGTCGGGCGCGATCATGGACGAGCCGTACCACGCGGCGAAGGACCGGCTGATCGCGGAGTTCGAGCGCGAGTACCTCTCACGGCTGTCCGCGCGCGCCGGCGGCAACATGTCGCGCGCGGCACGGCTGGCGAACATCGATCGCACGACGCTCTACCGGCTCATGGAAAAGCACAACGTGCGCCGCGATGAGCTGAGCGGAAATCGCGAGTGATCGCTGGCGCACGCAGCCGGACGGCGGCGTGACCGGTCGATCGTCGCCGCCGGAGAGTGAGAGTGCCGCGATTCCGGTGACGGTCGAAGTCGAAGCGGCATCGGAGCTGCCGGGAGCACTCGGCGATGCCCTCGCGCACGCGACCGCGCGCGCGCTGCGCGAGCTCGCGGCGGTGGCGCAGTCCACGCACCACGATGCGGACCTGCGCGACAGCATCGCGTGGGTGTCGGAGGCGGTGCGCGCCGCCGCGATCACCAGCGGCGCGGAGCCGCGCACGCATCCGCCGGCACCGGCGCCGCTCGCGCTCGACAAGCTCCGCGCGTGTCTCCTCGCCGAGCTGCGCGACGCTCGAGAGGCCGTCGATACAGACGGAATTCTCCGCATGCTCGACGCCGTCGAGCAGGTGAACAAAACCATCGCGCACGATGACGCGCATCGCTTCAGCACGCGACTCGCCGGCCCGGGGGGGCTCGAACTGCTCGTGGAGGTCGGACACGACCTGCGCTCGCCACTCGCGTCGATTCTCTTTCTCGCGGAGACGCTGCGCCGCGGCCAGAGCGGCGATGTGAATGCGGTGCAGGAACGACAGCTCGGGCTTATCTACAGCGCGGCGTTCGGGCTGAGCGCGGTCGCGAGCGATGTGATCGCCTTTGCTCGCGGAGGCGATCGACTCATTGATCCGAAGGCCGAGGCGTTCTCCGTGCTCGCGATTCTGCGGGCGGTGCACGACATCGTGCTTCCGATGGCTGAGGAGAAGGGGCTCGCGGTGCTGTTGGTGCCGCCGGATGCGGATTTCCGCGTGGGGCATCCTGGTGCGCTCAATCGCGTGCTGCTCAACCTCACGACGAACGCGCTCAAGTTTACGTCGAGCGGGCACGTCGAGATCTCCGTCACGGCGCCATCGCGCTCGCGGCTCGCGTTCTCGGTGCGCGACACCGGACGCGGTATTCCGCCGCAGGTGATGAGCTCCCTGTTCGATCCTTTCCGCCGCCGCGACCCCGGCGACCATGTCTTTTCGAGTGCGGGGCTCGGGCTGTCGATCTGTCGCAAGCTCGTATCCGCCATGGGCGGCACGCTCGGCGTCGAGACGAGCGAATGGAATGGAACGCGATTTTTCTTCGACCTCGAGCTGCCGGTGGTCACGCGGCTCTGAGCCGCGCGCCGACGGCGGCTAACTCGCCTGAACCACGGCGCGCCCGGTGTGGACGCCGAACGACTCCGCCATCGCGTACGCCTCTTCGGCTGTGAGCACGTCGCGCTCGATGAGCGCACCGGCGAGCGCCTCGACGGCTTCGCGATGCTGGCGCACGATCGCCTCGGCGCGCGCGGCCTGCGTGGCGAGGAGCGCGCGCATCGCGGTGTCGATCTCCCCCTGCAGCTGGCCGCTCACGGAGCCGCCCTGCGCGTTCGGATCCGCACTCACGAGGCCGATCGTGTCGCTCATCCCGAACTCGGCAACCATGCGGCGCGCGATCCCCGTGGCCTGCACGAGATCGCTCCCGGCGCCGGTGGTGACGGCGTCGGGGCCGAGGAAGACGAGCTCCGCGGCACGACCGCCGAGTGCCTTGGCGATGATCCCTTCGAGATAGCGGCGCGGGTGCAGGTGGCGATCGGCTTCGGGGGAGAAGTGCGCGGCGCCGAGTGAGCGGCCACGCGGCTCGATGGTGATCTTGTGCAGCTTGTCCTCGGGGCAGGCGACCATGCCGACGATCGCGTGTCCCGACTCGTGCAGCGCGATCAGGCGGCGCTCCTGATCGTTGATGACCATGCCGGAGCGCACGCGTCCGAGGAGGATGCGATCGCGCGCCTGCTCGACGTGGGCGTTGGTGATGACGTCGCCGGTATCCTGGACGGCGATGATCGCGGCCTCGTTGAGCAGATTCGCGAGCTCGGCGCCCGAGTGTCCAACGGTGAGCTGCGAGAGGCGGTCGAGATCGACGTCCTTGGAGAGCTTGCTGCGCGAGGCGTGGATCTTCAGGATTTCGAGGCGATCGGCGGCCGTGGGGAGCGGGACCTCGACGACGCGGTCGAAGCGTCCGGGGCGGCGCACCGCGGGATCGAGCATGTCCTCGCGATTCGTCGCGGCCATCCAGACGACGCCGTTGTTGCCGGCCATGCCGTCCATCTCGACGAGGAGCTGATTGAGTGTGACCTCCTCTTCGCCGCTCCGGTTGGGGCGGCCACGTCGACCGCCGAGCGAATCGAACTCGTCGATGAAGACGATGCAGGGGGCGGCGTCGCGCGCCTGCTTCGCGAGCTGGCGCACACGGCGCGAGCCGATACCGACGTACATCTCGTTGAAGTCGGAGCCGGCGGCGACGATCACGGGGCAGCCGGCCTCGCCGGCGACGGCGCGCGCGAGCAGCGTCTTCCCGGTACCCGGCGGGCCGACGAGGAGAACGCCCTTAGGGCAGTGCGCGCCCATGGCGAGGAAGCGCGCGGGGCTCCTGAGATAGGCGATGACATCGCGCAGGTCGGCCTGCGCCTCGCGGGCGCCGCCGACGTCGCGGAGTGTGAGATGGCGTGACGCCGGTGACGGCGAAAACTTGTTGACGCCGAGCGCGCCGCGGTGATGGAGGGCGTAGGCGACGAGGAGCGAGAAGACGAGGATCACGCTGAGGATCTGAATCAGGCGATCGGTGTTGCTCGTATGTGGCTCGACGACGCGAACCGTTGTGCCGGCGGCGCCCCAGCGTTCGAGATCGGCGAGGGTGACGGCCTGCGCGGGGACGACGGTTTCGACGGAGCGAATCTTTCGGCCGTTCGCGACACGTGGCGTGCGGAGGGTGAGCACGAGGCGGCCACCGTTATCGGCGACGAGGAGCGTGCCGACCTGCTTGTTGGCGAGCGCCCACGCGGCTTCCGAGTAGGCGACAGTTGCGTCCCCGCGCGCCCCGGCAGGGGAGAAGCGCCAGGCGTAGACAGTGGCGACCAGCCCGACCACGAGCGCGGCACCGGTCCAGTAGCGCACGGGACCGCGTCGCAGCGCGATCGCAAAGAACGAGCGGAGCATCCAGTTGCGCCGCTCACGGGGCGGGGCCGACTGGTCGTTGGAACGCAGCGAGTTTGGCATTAGGTCCGGCGCAGTGCACTGTGTGGGGCACCGAACGAGAGTGATCGCGCGCGGTACAGTGAAAGGACGTAGTACTATTGGTTGCCGTAACAGGGTCCTTAGGCCAATGTAACTTCGCCGATGTACCCGGCGTAGAGGCAGCGGAGAGTGGGCGGCCGCCCTCGCTTCATTTCCCGGACGCGAACTACATGCAAATCCACCGTACTCTGTTCACGGCTGCGTTTCTGAGCGTGCTGTATGCGCTTGCGTCACCTCTGTTCGCACAGCGCACGGGCGCATCGCCTGTGCTCGCCACTCCGCCTCCGGCGGCGCAGGGGGTGAATGGGCATCTCGATCCGGAGGCGGCGACGAAGGCGTATCTCGCGACGCTGCCGCAGGACAAGAAGGCGTCTTCGGATGCGTACTTCGAGGGCGGGTATTGGTTGATTCTCTGGGACTTCGTCATCGCGGCCGTGATCTACCTCGCGCTGCTCGCGACGGGGCTCTCGGCGCGCATGCGGGACTCGGCGGAGCGCCTCTCGAACTCGCCGACGCTGCAAAGTGTGTACTACGGCGTACTCTTCATCGTGGTGACCACGGTGATCACACTGCCGTGGACCATCTACGAGGGATTCGTACGCGAGCACGCGTACGGGCTTTCGAATCTCACCTTCGGTGGGTGGCTGAGTGAGCAGGCCAAGGGGTTCGGTATCTCGCTCGTCATTGGCGCGCTGATGGTCGCGGCGCTGTACGCCATCGTTCGCAAGCTGCCGCGTACGTGGTGGGTGTGGGGGGCGATCGCGGGGATCGCGTTCATCTTCTTCGGCAGCGTGATCGCGCCGGTGGTGATCACGCCGATCTTCAATTCACCGGCGAAGCTCGCGGATGCGAGGGTGGTCGATCCCATCCTGCGGCTCGCGCGGCAGAACGGCATCGACGCGAAGGACGTGTGGGAGATCGATGCGTCGAAGCAGAGCAAGCGGATCAGCGCGAATGTGAGCGGCGCGCTCGGCACGGAGCGCATCACACTCAATGACAATCTGCTGAATCGCGCATCGCTCGAGGAGATCGAGGCAGTGATGGGGCACGAGATGGGGCACTACGTGCTGAATCACATCTACAAGGGACTGATGGAGTTCGGAATTTTGATCGTGATCGGATTTGCGGTGGTGGCGTGGCTGTTCGAGCGGCTGCGGGCGCGCTACGAGGCGTCCTGGAAGGTGCGCAGCATTGCGGACCCGGCGGGGCTGCCGCTCGTCGCGCTGCTGTTCACGGGATACCTCTTTGTGACGACGCCGCTGGCGAACACCATCACGCGCACGGCGGAGTACGAGGCGGATGTATTCGGGCTGAATACGGCGCGGCAGCCCGATGGGTCCGCGCAGACGGCGATCAAGCTGAGCGAATACCGGAAGCTCGATCCGGGGCCATTGGAGGAGATGATCTTCTTCGATCACCCGAGCGGGCGCACGCGCATCTACACGGCGATGCGGTGGAAGGCGGAGAACCTTCCGGGCACGACCGCGGCTACGACACCTTCCGCGTCTTCCGCTTCAGGAAGTCCATGAGAATGAACTGACCGAGCGTCATCGTATTCGTGAAGTACGCCTTGCCGCGGCTGATCGCGGACATGCGCTTCACGAACTCGATGAGGGCGCGGTCGCGCGCGAGCATGAAGGTATTGATGACGATCCCCGAGCGGCGACAGTCGGCGACTTCGCGAAGCGTCGCGGCCGTCACCATCGCATCGAGCCCCATCGAGTTCTTGTAGATCATCCCGTTCGGCATGGTGAGCGCGCTCGGCTTGCCGTCGGTGATCATCACGATCTGTCGCATGTCCTTCTTCTGCGACATGAGTATTCTGCGCGACAGCTTGAGCCCTTCGGCCGTATTGGTGTGATAGGGGCCGACCTGCGCGTGCGCGAGGCGGTTGAGCGGGATCTCCTCGGCGGAATCGTGGAAGAGCACCACGCGGATCGTGTCGCCCGGGAACTGCGTGCGGATGAGATGCGTGAGCGCGAGCGCGACTTTCTTCGCCGGCGTGAAGCGATCTTCGCCGTAGAGGATCATGGAGTGAGAGGTGTCGAGCATCAGCACGGTGGCGCACGACGAGCGATACTCGGCCTGGCGCACCATGAGATCGCCGTAGTCGAGATCGATTGGCACGTCGAGATTGCCGTTCCGGATGAGCGCGTTTTGCAGCGTCGCGTTCACGTCGAGATTGAGCGTGTCACCGAACTCGTACTCCTTGCTCGAGCCGTCGGCTTCGATGCCGGTGGCCTGGAAGGGCGTATCGTGGCTGCCGAAGCTCGAGCGGCCGAGTGAGCCGAGGAGGCTGCGAAGCGTCTTGAAGCCCAGGAAGTCGATGCCTTTCTCGGTGAGTGAAAACTGCACGTCCTTCGAAGCCGCGTGCGCGAGGCCGCCGGGGCCGGTGACGGGCTGATGGCCGGCGGGCATCTGCGGCGGCGCGTCGACGTTGAGATAGCCCTCGTTGACGAGCTTGGAGATGATGTCGTCGAGGAGCTGCGCGAGCTTCTCGGCGCTCTCGCCATCGTCCTTGCCATCGCCACGCAGGGCCTCGAGCATCTCGGCGGTGAACTGCCCGCTGTCCATGAGCGCGTTGAGGATCGCTTCGCGGAGAGCGTCCATCGAGCGATCCTGATCCTGGCCGGCGTCATCCCAGTACGGGTTCTGCATCTTGCCGCCGGCGAAGCCGGACTGCAGGAGAAAATCCGCCAGCTTGTCGAGAAGCGACTGGAGATCGATGGCGTCTGCCATCTGCGGGCTGAACTTGCCGTACGTGTGAAAGCGCAGCGGAGTGGACGGCTGTAGGTTGTGAGGTGCGGGCGGGCGTCTCTGATCGCAGGATGACACGCACGCCGGTACCTTGCAACCCCTCGGGATGATCGACTCGATACCACCGACAACGCTGACGCCGTCGCGCGGCACGCCGTCGGGCGCGATCGCTGCGCCGCGCTACCGGAATCCGTTCTCGGTACTCATCAAGCACCGGAATTTCCGGATATTCTGGTTCGGACAGACGGGTTCGCTCGTGGGCACCTGGATGCAGCAGGTGGCGCTGGGGTGGGTGGTTCTGCAGATCACGAACAGCCCGTTTCTCGTGGGCGTCGAGGCGGCGGCGGGGTCGCTGCCGGTACTGCTCTTCACGCTCTATGCAGGCGTGTTCGCGGATCGTACGGACAAGCTCAGGCTCGTGCGGATCACGCAGACGCTCCTCCTGTTCGAGGCGACGCTGCTCTGGTGGTTCAACTGGACCGGGCACGTGACCATCGAGGTGCTGATCGGGATCGCGCTGTTCGGCGGGCTCGCGAGCGCGTTCGACATTCCGACGCGGCAGGCCCTCATGGTGGAGTTGGTCGGCCGCGACGACGTGGTCGACGCAATTGCCTTGAATTCGAGCGGATTCAATCTGGCGCGCATTGCGGGACCGAGTCTCGCGGCGATCATCATCGACCGGTTCGGGCTCGCGTGGTGCTTTGCGAGCAACGCGTTCAGCTACCTGCTCGTGCTGCTGAGCCTCTTCCTGATCAAGCTGCCGCCGAAGACGATCGCGCACACGGATCTGTCGCCGACGGAAGGGCTGATGGAAGGAATTCGGTTCATGCGGAAGTCGCGCGAGGTGTCGCTGCTCATGAGCATGGTGACCGTATACTCGATCTTCGGCATCCCCTATCTGGTACTCATGCCGGTGATCGCGCGCGACACGCTGCACGGAACGGCGCGGACGTACGGCTTGCTGCTCGCCAGCGTGGGGCTCGGCGCGGTGACGGGGGCGTTCGCGCTCGCGATGGTGGGGCGGCGGGTGCGGCGGGGGAAGGTGCTCGCGGCAGCGGCGTTCTCCTTCAGCGGGCTGCTGATCGCGTTTTCGTTCTCGCGGAATATCTGGCTGAGCACCGCCATCCTGTTCTTCACGGGGCTCACGATGATCCTGAACAACGCGCTCGCGAACGGGCTGCTGCAGACGATCACACCGGATGGCTTGAGAGGACGCGTGATGGCGGCGTATGCGTTCGTCTTCGTGGGTATGGCGCCCGTGGGATCGCTGCTGTCGGGGAGCGTGGCGAGCGCGCTCGGAGCGCCGGCGGCGATAGGGATCGGCGGCGGGGTGTTGCTCTGCTTTGCGACCTGGGTGTTCGGGACGAGGAGGGAGTTGAAGGGGCTGTAGGGGTCAGGGGACGACCGTGAACGAGATCGGCGCGCCAGCGAAATCGCCATACGATCCTTCGGCCGTGTAGTTGCCTGGCAGAAGCCCGCCGAATTCCGCATCGCTCCCGACGTGCAGGTCAAAGACGTCGCGCCTCGTCTCCCCCGCCGCGAAGAGCGTCGCCTCCGAGTCGTACGCGCGATCGTGGTGAATGTACGAAGTGCCCCCTCTCATCGTGTACGAGAACGATCCGCTCGGGCCGGCATCGCCGCTCGGGGGGAGCGCGACCACAACGGCGTGGCTCGCCGGATTGTGCGTCGTGACGACGAGTGTGAAATATCCGCCGTCCACCGTTCCGTTCGGCCTCGATGGTTTGACCTCGACCGCGATCTCGAGGGCGCTCGGCGAGACAACTGGAGTGCCGCTCGCCGGCTTGGGCGCCGGATCCGCGTCCTTTATGCATTCGTACTCGCACGAGACCGTGCCGGCGCACCGCTCGAGGAACTCGATGCGCGGATGATTCACTGCGCGAACGAGCGCGTGCAGCATCTCGTGGCGCACGAGCGCGCCGTCGAGCTGCTCGACTCCGGTGAGGACTATGCGGTTGCCCTGTTCGTACCACAAGCCGCCGAGGTCTCCGGGAAAAGACGTGACTCCCGGAACGACGAACCAGTTCACGTCGGCGAGTGAGCCGCGGAGTCCGGAGCACGACTCGGTCATCCGCCACCACAGCGCGTACTCCGGCGGCGGATCGAAGCGCACGGCGCCAGCGGGGATGGTTGCGATCTCTGTGCACGCCGTGGATGCGACCGCGAGGAGAGCGTACGCGGATACGGTTATGCAGCGCGCGCGTGCTCTCATGTCCGACGACAACAGGTAATAATATCTCTTGAATTCAAGAGATTTACCCGAAATGCTCGCGCGCGACCGTCACCACGATCGACGACGCGCGATCGATACCCAGCCATCCGGTGTTGAGGCACAGATGGTAGTTCTCGTGCGCGAGCCATGACCGGTTCCAGTGCGAGCGCACGTAGCTCTCCCGCTGCTTGTTGCTCTCGATCACGTACTTCTCCGCCTCCTTGAGCGAGAGCGACAGCCGAGTGGCGACGCGCGCGGCCAGCTCCGCATGTGCCGCGTAGCAGAAGACGTGCAGCGAGTCCTGGCGCTCGCCGAGCACCCATTGCGCGCCTCGCCCCACCACCACCGTCGGCCCCGCGGCCACCGCTTCCTCAATGACGTTCGCCGTCACCTCGAGGATCCGCTCCTCGCTCGGCGGCAGCGGCGTCGGCCGTCCGGTGAACAGCTCGGGCGCGCCGAGCGCGAGCGCATCGGCGATGCGCTGCCCGAGCGTCGGCACGCGCTCTTCGCGCTCGACCACTTCCGCCGCCGGCACGCCGAGCCGCTGCGCGACGGAGTCGACGAGCTCGTTGTCGACGAGCTGCCAGCCGAGCAGCGCGGCGACGCGCGCGGCCAGCTCGGCGCCGCCCGCGCCGACCATGCGCGAGACGGTGATCAGCGGCATGCGCGCATCGTTCCTTCAGCTGAGATGGCAGACCCGCAGATGCTCGACCACTCGAAAGCCGAGCGCATCCCAGACCGCGTTCGCCGTTTCGTTCTCGACGGCGTTGTGCAGCCGCGCCTCGCGCAGCCCTCGCTCGCGACACCAGTCGATCGCCGATGAAAAAAGCGCGCGGAGCACTCCGTGTCTGCGCGCGCTCGGAACGACGTACACCGAGGAGATGTAGCCGTGCCGGGCGGGGAAGA
>JBBSEY010000101.1:0-10536 GCA_038239265.1 Gemmatimonadales bacterium
CGAGCTCGCCGGGGTCGATCCCGAGCCGTTCATCGAGCGCGAGAAGCACACGACGATCAAGCCGCTCTGGGATCTCTGGCGCAGCGTGACGCAGGATTTCTTCGTCACCGCGAGCTTCGCGATCGTCGCGAACGAAACGTACGTGCGCGGCGTGCGGCATTTTCTGGAGACGGAGCTCGGACTGCCGTGCACCTTCTCGTTCGCGCGGAAGCCCGGGGTGAAGCCCGACAATGCCGCGGTGCGCGAGGCCGTGCGCACGACGCCGCCGATGATTCTCTTCGGCAGCTTCAACGAGCGGATGTATCTCGCCGAGGCGGGCGGGCGCTCGACGTACATTCCGGCGTCGTTTCCGGGTGCGATCATTCGCCGTCACACGGGAACGCCGTTCATGGGATACTCGGGTGCGACGTATCTCGTGCAGGAGATCTGCAACGCGCTGTTCGATGCGCTGTTCAACATCATCCCGCTCGGCACGGAGCTCGACAAGGTCGACTCGACGCTCACGCGCGCGGTGAAGCAGATGCCCTGGGATGACGACGCGATCGCCGAGCTCGATGCGCTCGTCGATGCGGAGCCGTTCGTGACGCGGATCTCGGTGGCGAAGCGGCTGCGTGATCGTGCGGAGCGCGAGGCGACGAGGGAGGGGGAGGAGCGGGTCACCATGAGCAGATTGATGGCCTCGCGTGGCGCGCTCGGAGCTCTTGCCCGTGCGTGACGCGACCTATGGCACCGCGCGCGCCGCGCTCTCCGCGATAATTCCGGCGACGCGCGCCGGGAGCTCTTCGTGCGCGACGTGGCCGGCGTTGGGCAGCGTGATGATGCGCGCGTTGGGAAGCAGCTTCGCGACGCGCGCGGCATCGGCGGCGGGAACCCATCCATCGTTTGCGCCGACGATGAGCGTGACCGGTGCGTGGATCGAGGGGAGCGCGCGATTGAGCGCCGTCACGTCCCAGCCGGCGAACATCTCCATCACCGCGTCGGCGTGCTCGCGCGAGCGCGCGAACGTGCGATACAGCTCGTACTGCTCGGACGAGATCTTCGAGCGGGTGGAGCGCATCAGCGAGGCGAAGAGGCGGTCGTTGTCGGCGACGCGCGTCGCGAGCGCGCCTACGAAGCCCGTGCGCACGAACGCCTGGATCGCCGGCGCGAGTGCGGAGATGACTGCGCCGGGGGCCACGAGTGCGGCGTTGATGCCGACTATGGAACCGGGTGCGTTGAGCGCACCCGAGCCCCGAGTCGTCCCGCGCTCTACGGCCATCTCGAGCGCGATGGCGCCGCCTGCGGAGTGCCCGGCGATGACGGCGGGCGCCTCGTCGCGTGCCTCGGGGATGGCGCGGAGCAGCGCGTCGAGCGCGCTCGCGATGCCGTCGAGCGTCATGTGCGCCTTCGTCGGCCGCGACGTGAAGCCGTGGCCGGGGAGATCGGGCGCGACGACGGTGAATCGGTCGGCGAGCAGCGGCGCAATGTCGCGCCAGGAATGCGTTGCGCTCCACGAGCCGTGGAGCAGCAGCGCGATCGGTCCGCTGCCGAGCACCTGCACGTGCCATCGGAGATCGGCGGCGGAGACGAAGCGGCTGGCGGCGGCGTTCGGCCAGCGGCCGCGCAGCGATTCCCAGCTCGGCAGGGAGCGCGAGGATGCGTTCACGCCGGGAAATGTAGTGCACGACGGGCGATGCGAGGCTCTCGCATCGCGTCCCATGCCGCGCGGTTCGGCGCGGCGTTTTCTTCACATCTGGAGGTGACACATGGCCGATCCAATGGCCAGGATGGGCGGTACACCCGGACGAAGTTTGTCCGGTCTGTCCGAAGACGAGGCGAAGTCGTTTCACGGGATGTTCCTGACGAGCTTCCTCATCTTCGTCGCGATCGCCGCAGTGGCCCACTGGGCCGTTTGGCAGTGGCGGCCGTGGATTCCGGGCGTGAGCGGCTACACGACTGCCGAGACGCCTGCATTGAAGCCCGCGACGACGACCGTCGCGACCACGTCCACGAGATAGGCGGAGGAGACCATGTATCGCATTTGGATGATCTTCGATCCGCGCCGGACGCTCGTGGCGCTCTTCACGTTCCTGTTCGTGCTGGCGCTCCTGATCCACTTCATTCTGCTCGGAACGAACAGATACAACTGGATCGACGCGGGGAACCACAAGGCGACCGCGGCAGCCGACATGAGCCCGATCCCGCCCGGAAGCAGATAGTCCGGAACGGCTGAGGGTTCTGCAACGACGCGAGCGAAGTAGCGACTCGCGTCACCCGCGACTCAGACGTCGGTGTGCCTCCGGGCGCGCCGCGTTTGAGAGCGGATGTGTCTCTTCCGTTCTTCTCGATCACAATCGCCGGAGATCGCGCGATGGCCATGTTGAGTTTTGAGCAAAAATACCGTGTGCGTGGCGGTACGCTCGTTGGTGGAAATCTCTTCGACTTCTGGGTGGGGCCGTTCTATGTCGGGTTCTTCGGCATCACGACGGTCTTCTTCGCAGTGCTCGGCACGCTGCTCCTGATCTGGGGCGCGTCGCTCGGTCACACGTGGAACATCTGGCAGATCAACATCGCACCTCCGGACCTCAAGTACGGACTGGCGTTCGCTCCGCTGCGGGAGGGCGGGCTCTGGCAGCTCGTGACGATCTGCGCGACCGGCTCCTTCGTGTCGTGGGCGCTCAGGCAGGCGGAGATCAGCCGGAAGCTCGGGATGGGCTATCACGTGCCTTTCGCCTATGGCGTGGCCGTGTTCGCGTACGTGACGCTCGTGATCATCCGGCCGATTCTGCTCGGCGGCTGGGGACACGCGTTCCCCTACGGGATTCTGAGCCACCTCGATTGGGTCTCGAACGTCGGATATCAGTACCTGCACTTTCATTACAATCCGGCGCACATGATCGCGATCACCTTCTTCTTCACGTGTACGCTCGCGCTGAGCATGCACGCGTCGCTCATCCTCTCCATGACGAACCCGAAGAAGGGTGAGCCGGTGAAGACGAGCGAGCACGAAAACACATTCTTCCGCGACCTGCTCGGTTACTCGATCGGCGCCGTCGGAATCCATCGACTCGGCCTCGCGCTGGCGCTCGGCGCCGGTTTCTTCAGCGCCGTCTGCATCATCATCAGCGGACCGGTGTGGACGAAGGGATGGCCGGAGTGGTGGAACTGGTGGCTCAACCTTCCGATCTGGCGCTGAGCGCGCAGAGGAGCAAAGGATGCTCGAGTACCAGAATCTCTTCAACCGTGTGCAAGTGCGCACCGTTACGGCCGATACCGGAGTAGAAATTCCGGAAGGCACGTGGGTGCGCCAGTGGAATCCGAGCTTCAGCAATCTGCTCGGACGAATAGGCGATGCGCAGATCGGCCCGATCTATCTCGGCGTCGAGGGCGTGATGTCGTTGATCTTCGGCTTCTTCGCCATCGAGATCATCGGCCTCAACATGTGGGCGTCGGTCGGATGGAATCCGATCGAGTTCATTCGCCGACTGCCGTGGCTCGCGCTCGAGCCGCCGCCGCCGGCGTACGGGCTGCACATCCCGCCGCTCAACCAGGGCGGATGGTGGCTGATGGCCGGCTTCTTCCTCACGACGAGCATCATCCTCTGGTGGGTGCGCGTGTATCGCCGCGCTCGCGCGCTTGGGCTGGGGACGCATCTCGCGTGGGCCTTCGCCTCGGCGATCTTTCTCTATCTGTCGCTCGGCTTCATTCGCCCGCTCCTGATGGGGAGCTGGGGCGAGGCGGTTCCATTCGGAATCTTCCCGCATCTCGACTGGACGGCGGCGTTCTCGATCCGCTACGGCAATCTGTTCTACAATCCGTTCCACATGCTCTCGATCGCGTTTCTCTACGGATCGACGCTGTTGTTCGCGATGCACGGTGCGACGATTCTCGCCACGAGCCGGCTCGGCTCCGACCGGGAGATCGAGCAGATCACCGACCGCGGAACGGGTGCCGAGCGCGCTCAGCTGTTCTGGCGCTGGTGCATGGGGTGGAACGCGACGATGGAGAGCGTGCACCGGTGGTGCTACTGGTTCGCCTTCCTCACGACGTTCTCGGGTGCGATCGGCATTCTGCTCACGGGGACCGTGGTGGACAACTGGTATCTCTGGGCCGTGAAGCACCATGTCGCGCCGGAGTATCCGGCGACGATCGATGTGTCGCCGGAGAAGCTCAAGGATCTCGGTGGGCAGTACCAGGGCGCGCCGCCTGATACCTTTCCCGGACTGAGCGGGCACATGGCCGCTCCAACGCCGTCGAACGCTGCGCCGGGAGGACAGCTGCCAACTCCGCAGACGAGCTCACCACCGATCAACGCTCCGGTTACGACTGCGCCGCCGCCGGAGGTCAACCGTCCACCCGCAGCGCTTTCTGCGCCTGCGGGGGCGAGTGACAAGCCTGCGCGCAGCCCTGCCGCGAAAGTGGACAGCACACGGAGGACGCCATGAGACGCGTCGGCATCGCAGCGCTCGTCGTGCTCGCCGCGTGTCAGGGCGGGCGGAAGGAATCGGTGCAGGTCGGCTATCGTGGAACCGGGCAAATCCTCGAGTACGACAAGTCGGTGCTCGAGGCGCAGGGGGCAGCGAGCAAGCTGCCTCCTGCCATCCCTCCCGCGGTCTCGCCATCGCCGGTGGTGAAGTGGGCGAACGTGCAGGTGCTCAACGACGTCAGCGCCAACGAGCTCAATCGCACGATGATCGCGATGACGCAGTGGGTGTCGCCGAAGCAGTCGTGCGCGTACTGCCACAACGTCGCGAACTTCGGATCGGACGAAAAATATCCCAAGGTCGTCGCACGCCGCATGCTGCAGATGACGCGGCACATCAACAACGATTGGAAGGCGCACGTGCAGGGGACGGGGGTGACGTGCTACACCTGTCACCGCGGAAACAACGTTCCCCCGGCCGGCATCTGGTACTTCACGGATGAGAACCAGTATCTGCGCGCGATGCTCGACCGCGAAGATGCTCGCGTGCAGTCGCAAACGATCAGCCACACCAACGAGAACAACTCGTCGATTCGCCAGGCGACGAACACGTACGCCCTCATGATCGCGATGTCGCGGTCGCTGAACGTCACATGCAATGCCTGTCACATGAGCCGGTCGTTCACGACGTGGCAGAACGCGCCGCCGGCCCGCATCACGGCAGAGTACGGGCTCCGAATGGTGCGCGATGTGAACACCAACTACCTGCTCTCGGTGGCATCGGCGTTCCCCGCGTATCGCCTTGGTCCTCGCGGCGACTCGCCCAAGCTCCAGTGCTCCACGTGCCACGAGGGGCAGTACAAGCCGCTCAACGGTGCGCAGATGGTGAAGGATTATCCCGCGCTCTGGGGCGCGCCGCAGTGGGCGCGTGGGGGGGTGAGCGATACGGGGAGCGTCGGCTTCAAGGATCTTCGGAACAGCGATTCGATTCCCGTGGACGGCGGGAGGATCCTCGGTCCGGAGCGAGGAACGCCGAAGCCCGCGCCGAATCCGCACGCCACGCCGGGAATGACGACGGGGCCGGTGGCGATGTCGCCGAGGTAAAGCCGGGTCGAATGAACCGAGAGAGCGGGACGTCGGAGCGACGTTCCGCTTTCTTTTTTCCTATCGATGCGTTGGCTGTGCGTTCGCCGGTATGAAGTCGCGATCGGTGAAGGCGAGCACCGCAAGCGCCGCGCCGGCCACGTGCATCACGATCGCCGACGTCCCGATCGCGGCGAGCATCCACATCGCCGTGACGGCTCCCGTCGCGATCCAGGCGAGCGACAGGTAGGCGGCGGTGAGGGGCGCGGACGCCGGGCGACGCAGTCTCCAGTCGAGCACCGCGATCGCGCCCACGACCATCGCCGCCTTGAGCGAGGCCATGAGCCGAAGCAGGCGCGCGAGCTCGGCGTCGCTGGACAGCGCGGGGTGCGCGTAAAGGGCAACCATCGTCACCGCGAGCGCCGCGCCGAACAGGAGGGCTGCGCGGACCAGTGCGCGCGCGCGCGAGGCCGCCCTTGCCTGAGAGGCGGCCTCGTTGACTGATGCTGCTACCGTGTGGAACGCGGACGTGCTCATTCCTTCAATGTACCGCGACGGCCGCCGGCGCGGGAGTGAGCAGCGCGGCGAAGTCCGCCTCGTTGGTGGATCCGAAGGCTTCAAGCTCGAGATGGTTGCTCGTGGAGGAGTCGTCGAGCGTGAGACGCCCGTCGGACCACTTCGTGAGCGCGAACGGGCGCTCGGGACCGACCCCCGCAAGCTTGCGCTGCCGCGCCAGTGCGCGCAGCGCACCGCGTACGAAGCCGCCCGAATTGGTGAGCGGCGGAAGCTGCTGCCGATGCTGGACGTCGAAGACGGCGATGCTTCCGTTGGGAAGATCGCTGAATACCAGTGAGCGGCTCTCGACGACCTGCGCCGTGGACTGTTCGCCGAGCGAGCCCGTGTGCGCGCGCGAGAGGCGCGCGGTCGCGGCGAGCGCGATCACCAGCACCGCCAGCGCGAGCGCGAGCCCGAGCGCGAACTTCGGCACGCCGACGTTGCTCGTCGACGGCTCCTCGTCGATGTGCAGATAAGTCATGCCGCGACCTCCGCCGTCGCCGACGGTTCAGGGAGTCCACGCTCCGCCGCCACGGGCTCGGCGTCGCGAATCTCCGGCGCGCGGTCGGCCGCCGGAAGCATATCGGCGATTCCCGGCTCGACTGAAATCGGCTGCGTCGTCGCTTTCATCTGCGCGACGATCGCGTCCTTCAGCAGCGCACCCACGCGGGTGGCATTCTCGACACCGCGCAGGAGCGGCTCCGGATGACGCATGTGCCACGCGCGCGCGTGCGGCCACAGCACCATGTACGCGACGCGGCTGTCGCCTGCGAGCTGCATCGCGATGTCGCCGCGATGGTTCGCGCGTGGCTTCAGATTCACCGAATCGATGATGGCGAGCGGAATGTTGAGCACGACGGGGAGCGCGATGCCGATCTTCATGACAACGCGTCGCTCCGTGATCGCATACAGACTCGTGCGCGAGGACAGCGTGGCGAAGACGAAGAGAAAGGCAGTCGCGACGCCCGCCGAGATGGAGAGCCACATGGCGCCCATCAGGAAGGTGTGCAGGGGCGTGGGCGACTCGCCCGCGAAGACGGCCGCGAGCGCGATGAGCGCGCCGAAGTAGATCACGACCTTGCGCGCGTGGAAGGCGTGCAGAAGAAGCTCCGCCCGCGAGGGCGCTCCCTGCCAGAGGACGTGCTCACCCTCGGGCAGGGGCATCTCGACGCCTTGCAGGAAGACAGGGCTCACAGCACTGGCCCCATCCGGTCCGGCATCGCATACAGGTAGCCGCCCGCATAGTAGGCTTGCACCTTGTCTTCCTCGAGCAGCGTGATGCGATCCGGCTGTCTCGTGGTCGGAACATCGGCGAACTGTGCCGCCGTGATCGACTTGACGTTGACCACGTTGTTACGCGCCTTGATGCGCACGTTCGTCGCCGGGAGCAGCACCTTCTTTCCTCCCGCCAGCGAAACCTCGTAATACCTTGGCTGCGCTTCGGCGCGATCCACCCAGACCTCGGAGATCGTCCCTGCCACCTGTCCATCGGCAGCGATCACGGTCATGCCGCGAGGATCGGGATCTTCAGGATTGAGAAAGAAGCCCGGCGCCGCGCGCAGCGGGACGATGCGCGCTTCGCCGTGCACGGTGATATCCGGCTTGTCGGAGCGCTCGGCGAACGCGGCGGGGCCCATACCGCTCAGCATGGGATTCCCCTGCGGCTCGAGCGGTGCGCCGGCGCGGTTGGCGCTCTTCACTGGGCTACTCATCGTGAACCCCCTTGGTGTGGGTGGTGCCGTCGCGCGAGATGTACTGCTTGGGCGGCGGCGGAGCCGGCCATCCCAACACCGGGCCACGCGACGACTCGAGCGGATAGCCTTCGCGCTTGTCCTCGCGGCGCAGGTAGTAGACGAGCGAGAAGAAGAAGAGCCAGAACGCGTACAGCATCACCTGCGCGAAATCCACGTTGTGCGTGAAGCTCATGTGCATCCTCCGTGAGTGGTCGAGGTTCTAGCCGGGAAGGTCAGCCAGTCCGAAGCTCGTCACTGGGCGAGTGACTCGTTGTCCGGCGCCTAGCGGTGCGACGAGAGGTCCGAGCGCGATCAAGGTGATGAACAACAGTCCGATCTCGATGTGGTAGACGACGCTGTACGGCACCGACGGCGCGCGCATTCCCTCGCCGAGCATGCCATCGCGTGCGAGCGGCGCGAGGACATCGTAGAGAAGACCGCTGATCGCGAGCGCCGCTCCCTCCGTCACGGCGAAGACTGCGCCCCACGCGCCGAGCGCGATTCCATGCTGCGTTGCATCGCGCAGATTCATGGCGTAGGTGAGCGTGCCCACCGCGAAGAGCCCTTCGCCGAATCCGATGAGCACGGTGCCGAGGCGAAAGAGCGAAGCGGATTCGAGCGGCGCTGCGAAGACGACGCCGGAGAGCCCGATCGCACCGATGATCGCCCCCACGGCCGCGAGCCGAATGGAGTCGGCGCCGCGGTTCAGCGATCGCGCCGCGACGCCGAAGGCGACGATCGATCCCCCCGAGAAGAGCGCGGTGAGCGCGGTGGTGGCGCCGACCGAGAGATGGAGGATCCGCGCGCCGTACGGCTCGAGGAGCACGTCCTGCATGTTGAAGGCGAACGTACCGATGCCGACCGCAACGAGGAGGCGGATCGCGTCACCGCCCGCAACGAACACGTGCCACGCGTCGCGAAAGCGCGGGCGCGGGCCGACGGTTTCCTCGCGCGCGAGCGGCGTGCGCGCCTCCTGCTTCCACAGCGAGATCGCGTTGAGCACCATCGTCGCGACGGCGGCGCCCTGAATCACCTTGATCAGCCGAAGCTGCGAGAACGGCTGCAGCAGCACGCCGAAGATGAGCGCGCTCACCACCACGCCGAGGAGCATCATGAGGTAGAGCAGCGCCACCACGCGCGGCCGCACCGCCGGGGGCGCGAGGTCGTTGGCCAGCGCGAGGCCGGCCGTCTGTGTCGTGTATGCCCCGGCGCCCACGAGCAGGAAAGCGAGCGACGCGATCGCGCGCGCAGCGAAGACGGAGCCATGCGTATCGCCGGAGAGCAGGATGAGCGCGAACGGCATGATCGCCAGGCCGCCGAACTGGATCATCGAGCCGAACCAGATGTACGGCACGCGCCGCCAGCCGAGCACGGAGCGATGCGTATCCGAGCGAAAGCCGAGAAAGGCGCGAAACGGGGCCACGAGCAGCGGGATCGAGACCATGATCGCGACGAGCGTGGTCGGAACGCCGAGCTCGACGATCATGACACGATTGAGCGTGCCCGTGAGCAGCGCGGCCGCCATCCCGACGGCGAACTGGAAGAGCCCGAGCCGAACGAGGCGCGCGAACGGCAGCTCGGCCGTCGCCGCATCGGCGAACGGCAGCCACCGTGGATCGAGATTCGTCCACTGCTTGATCGCAAAGCGCTTCACTCGCCCCGCCTTTGCCATACTCACCACACGGGAACGATGCGGGGATCCGCGCGCGGCGCGTTCTGCTGCACCTTCATCACGAAGAGCCGCATGAGCGTCAGCACGTTCGATGCGAGCTTCGCGGCCGTGGTGAGCTTGCCGCCGATGCCACCGCGCGCGCGTGCCGCCGAGATGTCCGCCGTGTTGCGCGCGATCCGGTCGAGGCGGCTCCAGAAGTGCGGGTTGTGCACCGGAAGGCTCACGGGAAAGACCTGCTCGCTGATCTCGCTCGTGAGCTGGATGACGCGCCTGTCGTAGTCATCGACGTCGAAGCCCAGCGCCTCGTAGAACTCCTTTCGCACGTGGTCGCGCACGAACATCGTCGCGAACACCGCGAGCAGGAAGAAGCGCACCCAGAGCTTGTTGCGCCCCTGGAGCACCTTTGGATTGGCGCTCATGAGCATGGCGAACGCCTCGCCGTGCCGGAATTCGTCCTTGCACCAGTTCTCGAACCATTTGAAGATCGGGTGGAAGTAGAGCTCCGGGTGCTTCTCGAGCTGGCGATAGATCGTGATGTAGCGTGCGTAGCCGATCTTCTCGGAGAGGTACGTCGCGTAGAAGATGAATTTCGGCTGAAAGTACGTGTACTTTTTCGCGCGCGTCAGAAAGGACAAGTCGACCGCGACGTTGAAGTCTTTCAGCACGTGGTTGATGAACCCTGCGTGCCGTCCCTCATCGCGGCTCATCACGCCGAAGAGCTCGCGCACGTCGGGGTTCTTCACGCGCTTCTTGATCTCCGCGTACAAAATGCACCCCGAGAACTCGGCCGTGACCGAGCTGACGAGGAATTCGATGAACCGTTTCCTGAGCGCGGGATCCATTCCGGAGAAATCCGCGTCGAACTCGCTCGTGCGCCTGAAGTGATCCTTGTTGGGATCTGCGCGAAACTCGGCCACGAGCTCGTCCCACATCCCGCGGACCGAGCTGATGTCCATCCGGTCGAGCGCGGCGAAGTCGGTTGTATAGAAGCGTGGGCTGAGCGCCGCGTCCTGCTGCGCCTCGCGCGTGCTCTCGTTGAGCGTCGGGGACGTGGCGAAGTCCTCGAGCGCCTCGATGTCCACCGGCATGAC
>JBBSEY010000102.1:0-10467 GCA_038239265.1 Gemmatimonadales bacterium
AGGGGGCCGAGGCCGGACTCGTGCTCGCGAGCGGACAGGGCGCCACGGCGTGCGCGCTTCTCGCGCTGCTCCGCGCGGGCGATCATCTCCTCTCGAGCAGCTGGATCTACGGTGGCACCCACGAGCTCGTGACGAAGGAGCTCCCCTCGATGGGGATCCAGTGCTCGCTCGTCGATCCGGCGGAGTCGCGCGGGTGGCGGAAGCGGCTCCGCAAGAACACGCGCGCGATCTTCGTCGAGTCGCCCGTGAATCCGACGTGCCGCGTGCTCGATCTCAAGCCGATCACCCTGCTGGCGAAAGAGATGGGCCTCGCGCTCGTCGTCGACTCGACGTTCGCGACGCCGATCGGCTTTCGCCCGCTCGAGCACGGCGCCGACGTCGTCATCCACTCGGCGACCAAGTTTCTCAACGGGCACCATGATGTGATCGCCGGCGCGGTGCTCGGCACCTCCGCCTACATCGAAGAAGTACGCCGCAAGATGACGGTGTGGGGGCAGGCGCCAGACCCGTTTGCGTGCTGGCTTCTCGAGCGCGGGCTCAAGACACTCGACGTGCGCGTCAGGCGCGCGACGGAAAACACGATGCGCGTCGCGCTCTGGTGTGCCACGCGCCCGGAGCTGAGCGCCGTTCTCTATCCGGGACTCCCCGGGCACCCCGACCACGAGACTGCGCTCGCGACACTCGACGGGATGGGCGCGATGATGGCGATCGTGCATCGCGATGGCGGCGAGGCGATGACGAAGATGGTGGGGCGGCTGCGGCTCGTCGCACACGCGCCGAGTCTGGGCGGGCTCGATACACTCGTTTCGGAGCCGCGCTTCTCGTCGCACGAGCATCTCTCGCTCGAGGAGCGCACGGCGCTCGGCATCCCCGATGGCTTCCTGCGAATCAGTGTGGGAATCGAGGATCCCGACGACATCATCGCCGATTTCGATCAGGCGCTGCGAGGGTGAGCGGCACTCGGCGCGGCACGCGGCTCGGTCGATCGTGTATCTTCCCGTAGCCGCACCGCGTTACATCTTTCGCGAACTCGAACCGAGCGCGATCCGCCGATGATCCGTTTCTCGCACGTCGTCAAGGAATATCCGCGCACGGGGCTCGCCCTCAACGACGTGACCTTTCGCGTCAACAAAGGCGAGTTCGCGTTTCTCACGGGACCGAGCGGCGCGGGAAAGTCGACCATCCTGCGACTCGTGATCGTCGAGGAGACGCCGACGGCGGGGGAGGTGCGCGTGAGCGGATCGCTCACCAGCGGACTCCCGCGCGCCGAGATTCCGCGGCTCAGACGCCGCATCGGCGTCGTCTTTCAGGACTTTCGCCTGCTCGAGGATCGAACCGCGGAGGAGAACGTCGCCTTCGCGCTCGAGGTCACGGGCGCACCGCGCGAGGGAATTCCGGCTCGCGTGAGTCGGCTCCTCACACAGGTCGGACTCGCGAGCAAGGGGACGAGTTACCCGAAAGAGCTGTCTGGCGGCGAGCAGCAGCGCGTCGCGATCGCACGCGCGCTCGTGAACGACCCGGTGCTCCTCGTGGCCGACGAGCCAACAGGCAATCTCGATGACCGTGCCACGCGCGGTGTGTTCCAGCTGCTCCGCGACATCAACGCGGCGGGCACCGCGGTGCTCATGGCGACGCACAATCTCGAACTCGTGAAGCGCAATACGTACCGCGTGATCGAGGTCAATCGCGGACAGCTCGTCTTCGATTCCGCGGAGGGAAACGGCGGAGCGGCCACCGTGACCGCCTCGACGCCGACGTAATGCGACTCACTCTCCGCGAGGTCCTGCTCGGCGTCCGTCGCTCGCCGCTGCTCAGCACTCTCAGCGTCGTGACGATCGCCTTCAGCCTGTTCGCCTTTGGCTTGTTCGGATTGCTCGTGCTCAACGTCGATCGTGCGCTGCGCGGCGTGGAGGAGCACGTCGAGATCGTCGCTTTTCTCGCGGACGGAACGCTTCCCGAATCGATCAGCGCGGCGATGGGCGACATCTCGGCGTTCCCCGAGGTCGCGCACGTCGAGCAGGTGAGCCCCGAGCAGGCGCTCGCACGCGCGCGCGCGGAGCTCCCGGAGTTCCAGGACGTCTTCGACGCGAGCTTCCTTCCGCCGTCGCTCGAGATTCGCCTCAAGGAAGGGCATCGGGACCCCGCGACGGTGAAGGACGTCACGCAGCGCATTCAGACCTATCCATTCGTGGACGACGTGCGCTACGGCGAGGATTGGGTGAAGAAGCTCTACGACATTCGGAACATCGCGGGCGCCGCGGGGATCGCACTCGGGCTTCTCTTCGCCGCCGTCGCCGTGATCATCATCGGCACGACGATCCGCATGACCGTGCTCGCGCGCTCGCGCGAGATCTCCATCATGCGACTCGTCGGCGCGACCGACGGCTTCGTGCGCCTTCCTTTCCTCTTCGATGGCTTCCTCAAGGGGCTCGTGGGCGGGCTGCTCGCCTTGCTGCTGACGTGGGGTGCGAACTGGCTCATCAGCCACAACCTCATCCAGACCTTCTTCTTCGATCCCGGCATCGCCTTCCTCGGCGTGCTCGGCGGCGGGATCATCGGGCTCCTCGGCAGCGCGCTCTCCGTCGGGAGGCACCTACGCCGCGTCTGAGCGCGCGCGCGGCCCTCGTGCTCGCGCTGCTGCTCTCCGCGGCTCCAACCGTTCGGGCGCAGCAGAACGCGGATCAGAAAGGTGCCGAGCAGCGATTGAAGGACGAGAAGGCGCGGCTCGAGGCGCTCAAGAACGAGCGCGAGGAGCTGCAGCGCCGCCGCACGAGCCTTCAGAACACCGTGCACGATCTCTCCGAAGAGGTCGAAACGCTCGACCGCGAGGCCGACGTCACCGCCCGCGTCATGCACTCGCTCGATGCGCAGCTCGATGCGATCTCGAGCGAAGTCGGCACCACCACTTCCGATCTCGTGCGCGCGCAGGACGAGATCACCGTCAAGCAGTCGACGCTGCGCCGCCGTCTCGTCGACATCGACAAGCGCGGGCCGCTGTTCTCCTTCGAGGTGCTCCTCTCGGCGCGCAGCTTCGGCGAGCTGCTCGCCCGCTACAAGTATCTGCATCTGCTCGCGGTGCGCGATCAGACGCTCGTGCACCGCGTCGAGGATCTGCGCAACCAGATCAACCATCAGCGCGCGAATCTCGTGCGCTTTCAGGAGAGCATCAAGCTCAATCTCGACGAGAAGGCGCAGGAAGAGGATCGCCTGAAGACGCTGCGCCTCGAGCAGTCGCGGAGCCTCGCCACCGCGAAGCGCCGCGCGCAGGACACGGATGCGCGCCTCCAGGCCATCTCGCGCGACGAGTCGCGCCTGACCAACGTGATCTCGGCGCTCGAGTCGCGGCGGCTGCGCGCCGAGCGTTCGTCGCCGAGTGCGCCGCGCGCGGCGAGCACGATTCGCAAGGGTGACGGGACCATGGATTGGCCCGTGCGCGGTCCAATCCTCTACAGCTTCGGACGCGTCGTAAATCCCAACAACACCACGGTCCGCTGGAACGGCATTGGGATCAAGGCGTCATCGGGCACCGAGGTACACGCGGTGGCGGCCGGTAAGGTGCTCGTCGCCGATCAGTTCGGGACCTATGGACTCACGGTGATCGTGCAACATCCAGGCGGCGACTATTCCGTGTACGGTTCGCTGAGCAAGCTCACCACGCAGAAGGACGCGGTCGTCACGAAGGGGGAGATCATCGGCTTCGTCGGCACTGCCGACCCCGACCTTCCGGCGCATTTGCACTTCGAGCTGCGCCCGCAGGGGCACGCCGTGGACCCGATGGATTTTCTCCGCGCGAATCCATGAGCGAGCTCCTCGGCGCCCACGTCTCCTCGGCGGGGGGCACTCCCGCTGCGCCGCCGCGCGCGGGGGCCATCAAGGCGACGGCGATGCAGATCTTCACGAAGCAGGGGAACCGGTGGGCCGAGCGCGCGTGCGACGAGTGCGAGCGCGACGAGTTCCGTGCCGCGCTCGAGCGCTCGGGAGTGCAGGTGACGATCGCGCACGACTCGTACCTCATCAACCTCGCGAGCCCGGTTGACGCGCTCCGCCGCAAGTCGATCGAGTCGTTCGTCTGCGAGCTCGAGCGGTGTGCGTCGCTGGGGCTCACCTACCTCGTGTCGCACCCCGGCAACTACATGGACGATCGCGAGAGCGGGATCGCGCGCAACGCGGACTCGATCTCCGAGGCACTCGCGCGTGCGCCCGGCGACACCATGCTCTGTCTCGAGACCACCGCCGGCTCGGGCACGTCCCTCGGCGCAACCTTCGAGGAGCTTGCGGATATCATCGGGCGCGTGCCCGAGCCGTACCGCTCGCGCATCGGCGTGTGTGTCGACACATGCCACATCTATTCGGCGGGCTACGATATCGTGGGCGCATACGACGACGTGTGCAGTCGATTCGAGGGCGCGCTCGGCTGGGAGCGTCTCGGCGTCATGCACCTCAATGACTCCAAGACGCCGTTCAACTCCCACCGTGACCGGCACGCGCTCATTGGCTTCGGCTCGCTCGGCGAGGAGCCGTTCCGGCGCATCATGACCGATCCGCGGATGGCGCGAGTGGCGAAGGTGCTCGAGACACCGAAGCTCGACAACGACATGCTGACCGACAGCTGCATGTTGCACCTGCTCCGAGGGTTTGCCGCGGGTTGAAAACACCGCCGCTCAACTTTCGCTCGCCCCGAACCGATACTCCGTTTCATGAAGCTCCCCGCCAGGCATCGCCCGCCCAGCGCACCATTGGTGCAGTCGAACGACAAGCGCCTGCGATTGGCCGAGACCGATGCCGCGGGGCGGGATCAGGCGCCCGACTCTCGCGAGTTGATGCGAAGGCTCGAGGAGCTGGAGGCGAAGGCAGCGGCGCTCCAGGCCGCGGGGGCTGAGGCGCGTGCACGGGAGACGCGGCTACAGACCGCGCTCGACGGCGGGCAGGATTTCGTGTGGGACTACGACTGCCGCACGGGCAAGGTCTTCCGCAGTGCCGGTTGGACCGCGATGCTCGGGTACGATCGCGCGGAGTTCGATTCCTCGCCGGAGCATTGGCTCGAGATCGCGCACCCCGGTGACCAGGCGATCGCCTATGAGCTCTTCCGTCGCTTCATCGAAGGTGAGCTCGAATCGCACGAGTCCGAGTACCGGCTGCGCGACGCGAACGGGGCCTGGCGATGGGTCGCGTCCAAGGGCCGAGTCGTAGCGAGGGACGCGAACGGAAAGCCGTTGAGAGCGGCGGGGACAGCCACGGACATCACCGATCGCAAGGCCGCGCAGGAAGCCCTCCGCGCATCGAAGGAGGAGGCCGAGCGGGCCAATCGCGCCAAGAGCGAATTCCTCGCGAACATGAGTCACGAGCTCCGCACGCCACTCAACTCGGTGATCGGATTCGCAGACGTCCTGCGAAAGAATCGCGACGGGCGTCTCGCCGAGATCGATCTCACGTACCTCGATCGTATTCGGGCGAACGGGATTCACCTGCTCCGCATGATCGACGACGTGCTGGACATCGCAAAGGTCGAGGCGGGGCGCATGCAGCTCATCTTCGAGACGGTGCAAGTGAACCAGCTGATCGACGACTGTGTCGGCCAGTGCGAGCCGCAGCTTCGCTCAGGCGTTCGCATGCGCGTCGAGGCTCCTGCGCTGTT
The DNA here is from genome assembly GCA_038239265.1 of Gemmatimonadales bacterium. GTDB lineage: Bacteria > Gemmatimonadota > Gemmatimonadetes > Gemmatimonadales > Gemmatimonadaceae > FEN-1250. Next base: position 5,636 of record JBBSEY010000102.1, read on the forward strand.
CGTAAGCGTGCGCGCCGATAGTGACCGGCTTCGGCAGGTGCTCCTCAACCTCCTCTCCAACGCCATGAAATTCACGGAGCGGGGCGATGTGGCGGTGGCGCTCCGATGCACGGATGCCGGACTTCCGCTGAGTATCGACGTCAGCGACACCGGCATAGGCATTCCGCCCGATCGTGTCGGGGCGATCTTCAATTCGTTCGAACAGGCCGAAACCGGAACCTCGCGCAGGTACGGTGGAACCGGGCTTGGTCTCGCGATCTCGCGATCGCTGTGCGAGCAGATGGGCTTTACGCTGACGGTGAGCAGCGTCGTTGGCACCGGCTCGACGTTCAGCATCGGCTTTGCCGTCGAGGCCCCAGCCGAGGGCTGAGGAGGCGGATCAGCTTGGCTCAAGTTTTTTCCCCCGCCGCCGATGATGGAAAAAATGGCACTCTCGCCCGCCCAGCCGCCCTACGCGAAGATGAACTACGACACGACGATCGCGGAGTCGATTCCGCAGCTCGTCTGGCTGACCAATGCGCCCGGTCACATCGAATACGCCAATCGCCGGTGGTACGAGTATTTCGGCCTTTCCGAGGCCGACCTGGCGTGCATCGCGGAGCGGGAGCTTCTGCATCCGGATGAGCGGCCGGAGTGGACGGCGAAGTGGGTGCACGCGCTCACGACGGAAGAGCCGTTCGAGCACGAGTGTCACCTGCGGCGTACGGATGGCCAGTATCGATGGTTCATCTCGCGCTCGGTTCCGCTGCGGGACGAGACGGGCGAGGTGCATCGCTGGTTCGGCACGTCGACTGATATTCACGATCAGAAGGTGGCGCAGGAGCAGATCGCAGCGCAGCGAGACGAGCTGGAGTCGCTCGTGAAGCAGCGCACGCGCGAGCTCGAACTCACCGTCGGCGAGCTGGAGGCGGAGGCGCACGCCACGCGGCGCGCGCGCATGGCGGCGCAGGACAGCGAGCGGCGAATGCAGTCCGCACTCGATGGGGCGCGGGATTTCGTGTGGGAATACGATTGCCAGACTCGTGAAATCTATCGCAGCAAGGGCTGGAGCGAGATGTTGGGATACGGCGCCGTGCCCTTCGATTCGTCGATCGAGCACTGGCACGAGATCGCGCATCCGGCGGATCAGATCCCGGCGCTCAAGAGCTTCTCCGAGCTCCTGCTGGGTACCGCCGACACGCACGCGGTCGAATATCGCCTGCGCGACGCGTCCGGCGATTGGCGATGGGTGTCTTCCAAGGGAAAGATTACCGAGCGTGCGGCCGACGGCACTCCGCTCAAGGCGGCCGGCACATCCACCGACATCACCGAACGCAAGCTCGCCGACGCGGCGCTGCGCGCGGCGAAGGAAGAAGCCGAGCGCGCGAGCCGGGCGAAGAGCGAATTCCTCGCGAACATGAGCCACGAGCTCCGCACGCCGCTCAACTCCGTCATCGGCTTCGCCAACGTGCTGCGGAAGAATCGCAGCGGGCATCTTGGAACGAGCGAGCTGACGTATCTCGATCGCATCCAGGCGAACGGGGTCCAACTGCTCCGTCTCATCGACGACGTCCTCGATCTCGCGAAAGTCGAGGCGGGACGAATGGAGATGGAGCTGTCCACCGTCCGGCTCGACGAAATGATTCACGACCTCGTGGCGCAGTGCGAGGGGCAGACCCGGCCGGGAGTGATTCTCATCGCCGATATTCCCCACGCGGGCCTGCTGCTACGCGCCGACGCGCACCGTCTTCGCCAGGTGCTTCTCAATCAGCTCTCGAACGCAATCAAGTTCACGGAAAGCGGCAGCATCACGATCGCGGTGATGTGCAACGAGGCATGCGAGCCGACGCGAATCGAGGTACGCGACACGGGCATCGGCGTCGCGGCGGACCGTGCCGCCACGATCTTCAATTCGTTCGAGCAGGCGGACACGGGCACCGCGCGGATATATGGCGGAACCGGGCTCGGGCTCGCGATCTCGCGGTCGCTCTGCGAGCAGATGGGCTTTACGCTCACGATGGAAAGTGCGGTCGGCCTCGGCTCGACGTTCATCATTGGCCTCGCGCCGAACCAGATTCCCAGGCGCTAGGCGGCGGAGTCCACCCTGGGCAGCAGAGTGCGCTGCAGCATGGCCGCCACGCCGATTCCGATACACGCCGCGGCGACCACGTCGCTCACGAAGTGCGCGTGCGCCAGCAGGCGGCTCACCGCGCACCCGGCGGCCGCTGCGTACCACACCCACTTCGCGCGCGGAAACATACAGGAGAGAGCCGCCGCGGCAGCGAACGCAACCACCGCGTGGCTGCTCGGGAAGCCAAAGCCACGCGAGCTGAAGGGGTGATCGCTCCACGCCCGAAACTCGTACGCGTGCCCGAGATCGGGGGGACGCATTCGGCGCACGAGAATCTTCAACAGCTCGCCTACGATTCCCGCTGCTGTCGGCGCGCCGGCGAGCAGCGCCCCGCGCTGCCACCATCCGCGGCCCGGCGCCGCGCCGCGGTCGTGTAGCGCCAGCGCGAGCCCGGCAAGCAGCCAGAACGGAAGGTAGCCGAAGTTGCGCAGCATCCGCCCCCAATCCGTTTCGTACACGCTGAGGAAGCGAACGTGATCCGCCACCCATCCATCCGCCAGCATCGACAGCGCGATCAGCACGATCGCGATGATCACATTTCGAACGATGCTGTTTCGCGCGAATGGCATGGGTGATCCCGTCACTTGGCTCCTCAATGAAAGGTCGGGACGGCGGCTGCGGTTAACCTACGCCTGCTGCTGACATCGTAGAAGTCCCGTCATTACCTTCCGTGCATGAGTTACGACCGGGAGGATGCGCTCGACTATCATGCACGAGGACGGCCCGGCAAGATCGCCGTTGTTCCCACCAAGCCGCTCGCCAATCAGCGCGATCTCTCGCTGGCCTATTCGCCCGGAGTGGCCGAGCCGTGTCTCGAAATCCAGCGAACGCCGGAGGATGCGTACAAGTACACGGCGAAGGGCAATCTCGTCGCCGTCGTCACCAACGGCACCGCCGTCCTGGGCCTCGGCAATATCGGCGCGCTCGCCTCGAAGCCGGTCATGGAAGGCAAGGCAAATCTCTTCAAGCAATTCGCCGACCTCGATGTGTTCGACATCGAGGTCGGTTCGGATGTGCCCGATGACCTGATCACCTTCTGCAAGCTGCTCGAGCCGACGGTTGGCGGAATCAATCTCGAGGACATTCGCGCGCCGGATTGCTTCTACATCGAGCAGACCCTGCGCGCCGCGCTCAAGATTCCCGTCTTCCACGACGACCAGCATGGCACCGCGATCATCTCCGGCGCCGCGTTGCTCAATGCGCTCGAGCTCGTGACGAAGAACATCGTCGATGTGCGCGTCGTCTTCTCGGGTGCCGGCGCCGCCGCCCTCTCGACCGCCGAGCATTACGTGCGGCTCGGAGTGAAGCGCGAGAACATCACGATGTGCGACCTGCACGGTGTGGTCTACGTGGGACGCGACGTGGCGATGGATCCCTACAAGGCCCGCTTCGCGCGCGAGACCCCAATGCGCACCGTCACGGAGGCACTCGTCGGCGCGGATGTGTTCGTGGGGCTGTCGGTGGGGGGAGCGATCACCGGGTCCATGATCGCGACGATGGCGGAGCGGCCGATCATTTTCGCGCTCGCCAATCCCAACCCGGAGATCACCCCGGACGACATTCGCGCCGTCCGCGACGACGCGATCATCGCGACCGGTCGCTCCGACTATCCGAATCAGGTCAACAACGTATTGGGCTTCCCGTTCATCTTCCGCGGCGCGCTCGACGTGCGAGCGACGCAGATCAACGAAGAGATGAAGATGGCCGCGACTCGCGCCCTCGCGTCCCTCGCCAAGCAAGGGGTACCGGACAGCGTCGCGCGCCTCTATGGACTGTCGTCGGTGACATTCGGGAAGGACTACATCATCCCCTACGCCTTCGATCCGCGCGTGTTGCTCTGGGTCGCCCCCGCCGTGGCATGGGCGGCGGTGGCCACCGGCGTGGCGACGCACTTCATCGACCTCGACGAATACCGCGTCTCGCTCGAGACACGGCTTGGCCGCGCGCGCGGGATCATGCGCGGCATCATGAGCCGCGCGATGCAGAGTCCGAAGCGCGTGGTGTTTCCGGAGGGGGAGGAGCCGAAGATCATCGAGGCCGCGCGCATCCTGCTCGACGAGGGAATCGCCCAGCCGGTGCTGCTCGGCAATCGCGCCACGATCGAGCGGATAGCGGCGGGGTCCCGGATCTCGATCGAGGACATCGAGATCGAGGATCCGTATTCCTCGACGCGCCGCGAGGAGTACGCAAACTTCCTGTTCGCGAAACGGCAGCGCAAAGGGATGAGCCTCGCCGAAGCGCATCAGAGCCTCTGGAGCGGCAACTATTTCGGAAGCGTGATGGTTGCGCTGGGACACGCCGATGCGCTCGTCTCGGGGGTGAACATGCACTATCCGGGGACGATCAGGCCGGCGCTCCAGGTGATCGGCGCGCAGCCCGACGTTGGCATCGTGAGCGGTTTGTACATGCTCGTGTTCGAGCGGCACGTCGTCTTTTGCGGAGACACGACCGTGAACATCGATCCGACGGCGGAGCAGCTCGCGCAAATCGCCGAGGGGGCGACGCGGCTGGTGCGCACGTTCGGGATCGAGCCGCACGTGGCGCTGCTGTCGTTCTCCAATTTCGGATCGGTGCAGCACGCCGAGACGAAGAAGGTGGCGCGCGCCGTGGAGCTGCTGCGAGCGCGGAATCCGTCGCTGATGGTGGATGGCGATATGCAGGCGGACACCGGGGTGGACGAGCGCAAGCTCAAGACGATGTACCCATTCAGCACCCTGACGGA
>JBBSEY010000103.1:0-10429 GCA_038239265.1 Gemmatimonadales bacterium
ACGGGTGGCTCCGGTCGTCCCAGAGCCACTTGGCTTCGAAGCCATACACCGGGAGCGCTCCCGGAGGAAGGGCGTCGAAGTTCATCCCGACGATCGGCAGCACGTGCGAGCCATCGCCGTTACCCATCACCGCGCAAGTGAACTCACGGCCGGGGAGGTATTCCTCCACGAGCACGGGCTGCGCGTACCGCTCGAGGAGAAACGCAGTCTGCTCCTGCGCCTCGGCCACCGTGCGGCAAAAATTGTCTTCCGTGATTCCCTTGGACGAGCCCTCGTGCACCGGCTTCACGAACAGCGGGAGGCGAAGGCGCGTGCTGCCGCTCTTCGTCTTGCGCGTGGTGAGGCGGTCGAGCATTGCGGGGATCTCGGCGGCGGTCCGGATGAGCGCGAAGGGCGCCGTTGGCACGCCGTGGTATGCCAGAAATTCTTTCGTGCGCGCCTTGTCGAGGCACAGCGACAGAGAGAACGGATCGGATCCCGAGTAGGGGATGCCGAAGAATTCGCAAATTGCGGGAACGTGGGCCTCGCGATTCGCGCCGCCCATGCCTTCCGCGATGTTGTAGACGATATCCGGCTGCGCGGCTCGAAGGCGCTCGGGAAAGTCCGCGTTCGCCTCGAGGCGGATTACTTCGCCGAGGGCGTTGAGCGCGTTCGCGACGGCATTGATCGTCTCCGCGCTGTCCCACTCCGCGAACTCGTCATCGACTTCGGCGGCGGCGACAGCGCCAGCGCGCGAGGACGCCGCGGACTCCGGCGCGCTCGCCCATTCGGCATGGGCGATACTGGGAGGCTCTTCGTCGGGACGCGCACCAGCGGCGCCGTCCTCGAGACGAAGAGCGGGTACTTCAGGCTTCTGGTTGTAGGCGAACCCGATTCGTGTCATCCGATCCTGCTTGAGGTCAGACAATTCCGTTCGAACACTCGCCGCTTCAAAAGTCGCGCGCCATGCTCTTTTTATTGACGCGCAACCCGCTCGAATCGTTCACTTTTCCTGGCTCTCCCCAAGTGCAAGTGTGAGACCGATCTCCGAGGTGCGAGCAAAATAAGAGTCGATGAAATGCAGCGCAATGATTTTTTGCTCGGGTGCGACCATTATTTCACACTTTGTGAAATCCGACTCGGGCTGCTTCGCGCCGATCGTCGCCGACGTAGATCTCGAAGTCGGAGAAAAATCCCGGCGCCTCGGCCGCGAGCAGGCGCAGCGTTGCCACCGCCAGCCGTCGGATCTCCAGCTCCGCGCCCTCGCTCGACCTCAGCTCGAGCATCGTTCGCCAGGCCCGCGCGTTCGCCGTTACCACGATCTTCGTCTCGGTGGAGTTCGGCAACACGCCGCGCGCGGCCTCGCGCGCCATCTTCCTGCGATGGACCTTGTCCGCCACCCACGAGTAACGCTCCATGAGCTGCTCGACGAGCGCGATGTAACTCGCGAGCGCGGAGTCCACCTGGCTCCGCCATGCGCCCTCGAGCGCCTCGTCGCCGGCTACTGCCGGCGGCACGACGAAGCTCGCGTCCTTCTCGTCCACGTAGCGCTGCGAGAGTTGCGAGTACGCGAAGCCCGCCCGGTGGCGTACCAGCTCGTGCGTGAGCGAGCGGCTCACGCCCTCGAAGAGCAGCGAGTAGCTCGCATGCTCGAGAACGCTCCCATGCCCCTGCTTCTTGATGTTCTCCAAATAGTCACGCGTCGTGCGCCCCGCCGGGTTCTTCTGGCTCATGTAGCAGAGTCGTCCCGCAAATTCGGCGAGCTGCTCGCCGGCGGTGCTCTCACCGAGCCACGCGACGCCCAGGTGCTCGGGGGTGGTGAAGGTCGGCTTCGCGAGAAGGGTGATGCGCGGCTCGTAGTAGTACACGGATCTCCAGAGGTTGGCTGAGGCGGCTCAGCTGCCGCCGATCATCGAGAGTCGAAAGCTGCTCCACGCGCGGTCGCGCTCGACTCGGTCGAGCGCCTCCCGGGCATCGAGCGGCAGCTGTGGAAGCATCGGGTCGTACTTCACATCTTCGATCGGCTGTCCTGCGCCCGTGGGCACCTTCACGCCGGGGTTGAAGATATTTTGCGGATCGAAGGCGTGCTTCACCTGCGCGAACAGCGATACGGAGCGCGCGTCCCACACCCGTTCGAGCAGCGGCGTCCGCAACCGTCCGTCCCCGTGCTCTCCCGCGATCGTGCCGCCGAGCTGGGCGACGAGCGACGTCACCTCGTCGAGGATCGTGCGAACGGTGTCGCGCCAGTCCGGGAGCCGGACGTCGATGAGCGGGTTCACATGGACGTGCGAGTCGCCGGCGTGTCCGAAGATGACCCCCTTCACCTCGTGGCGCGCGAGAATCTCGCGCACTCCGCGCACGTACTGCGGCAGCTTCTCCGGCGGCAACGCCGCATCCTCGATGAACTGCATCGACTTGAGCGAGGGAGACAGCCGGTTCAGAATCGGGCTCGCGGCATGGCGCAGCGCCCAGAGCCGCGCCTCATCGTCCTTCTTGAGCGCGACGCTCACACGCGTCGCACCGCAGCCCCGCATCGCCTGCTCCATCACCTGCGCCGCCCCGCCGGCGGCACTCTCGTCCCCCGCCTCGATCTCGATGAGCAATACGGCCTCGCTCGCGGCATCGATCGTGACCTGCGCAGCCCCGCTCCGCGCGACCTCGATGAAGGTGCGATCGAGAAGCTCGCACGCGCTGGCCCCGCCCACCCGCGCGCGCGCAGCGCCATCCACCGCCTGCTCGAGCGTCGAGAACTCGGCGACGAGCGAGCTCGGCGCGCCCGGCAGCGCCATGAGCGAAAGCTCGACGCCGACGAAGAGCGCGAGCGTTCCTTCACTCCCGACCAACAGCTCGAGGAGCTCGCCACTGCGTGCGTAGTCGGCCAGCGCGTATCCTGACGAGTCCTTGCGCACGCCCGGATGCGAGCGCACGCGCGCGGGCGAGGCGAGAATGGCCGAGTGCGCGGAGGCGAGAAAGCGGTCGACGGCGGGAACGTCGGGGATCGGCGCGCCGCGCTGGATGAGCGCGCGCGAGCCATCGCTGAAGACGCAGTCGAGCGCCGTTACCCACGCGCGTGTCGCGCCGTAGCGCAGCGTGTGCGCGCCCGCGGCGTTCGTCGCCGCCATTCCGCCGATCGTGCAAAATGCGCCACTCGACGGGTCGACCGGAAAGCGCAGCGTCTGCGCTCGCGCGGCCTCGTTCACCTTGCCGCGCACCGCGCCGGGCCCGACCATCACCCTGCGGCGCGCCGTGTCGATCTTCCCGATCGAGTCGAGCCGGCTCAGATCGACGATGACCCCGGCGCCGACCGCGCCGCCGGCCATTCCGCTCCCCGAGCCCCGCGCGATGAGAGGAGTGCCGCTCGATGCGGCCCAGCGCACGAGCGTGACGACATCGTCCGCATCAGCGGGCACTGCCACCGCCGCAGGGATCGCACGCGCGATCCCCGCCCCCTCGGCGTACACCGCGCGAGCGGACTCGTCGTCGCGAAAGACGCCACGAAATCCTTCGGGCTTCACGACGGCCACAGTGGCGAGTCCCCCGCCGTTGACAAGGCACTCACGGTCCCGTCATCATCCAGCATGGAGAGCGATGTACCGCTGCGGCAGGTCGGACCGCTGATCAAGATCGAGACCGACCGGCGGCTCGGGCACGAATGGGACGAGTGGGATGGCGGCGCTCTCGACAACGGTGGCGACTTCACGTCGCCCACGCGCCTGTACTTCGGCTTCACGGCCGTTGGCATCGTCCTCCTGTCCATCCTCGCGGCCGCGGCCGTCTATCTGCTCGCGCCGCGACTCGCCTTTCTCTCGCGCCGGCTTCCAGTCGCGCTCTACCTGGGCATCGCCTCGTTCGTGGCGATATCGCTCGCATGGCTCACGCTCCTCGCGCTCTCCGTGTGGACCGGACGCGCGTTCCTCCCCGAAAAGCTGGCCGAGCGCGGGCTCCTGCTCCGCACGCTCAACCTGGCGTGGCGCGTGGGTGAGCTCTTCGGTGTGAAGCGCGACTGGACCGATCACGCGAGCGTCGTGGTCTACAACCATCTCGCCCTGGCGCGCGAGCGCCGAGTGAATCCCGCCGAGTTGCTGATCCTCATCCCGCGCTGTCTCTCGCGCGAGGCGCTCGATGGCGTGCTCGAGATCGCGAAGCGCTACGGCGTCTCCGCCTTCGTCGCCACGCGCGGACAGCTTGCGCGCCGCGTCATCCGCGAGCGCCGCCCGAAGGCAGTCGTCGCGGTGGCGTGCGAGCGCGATCTCGTGAGCGGACTGCACGACGTCGCCGGCCGCGTTCCGGTGCTCGGCCTGCCGATGACGCTCCCAAATGGCCCGTGCAAGGACGCGGCGCTCGATCTGGTACGGATGGATGAGTTTGTCCGGAAGTATCTGGTGAAGAAGGGCGCTTAGAGCCCGAGCGCGCTCACGACCGGCGGCTCTACGGAATAATCGTAGAAGCCACGCTTCGACTTCTTACCATAGTAGCCCGCCAGCACCATTCGCTTGAGCAGCGGCGGCGGTGCGTAACGCTTCTCACGATATTCGTCGAACATGATCTCGGCGATCTTGTACGTCGTGTCCAACCCGACGAAGTCGAGGAGCGTGAACGGACCCATGGGGTAGCCCGTGCCGAGCATCATCCCCTTGTCGATGTCCTCCACGCTCGCGACGCCGTGCTCCAGCGCATTGATCGCATCGAGCAGGTAGGGGACGAGCAGCAGGTTCACGACGAAGCCCGAGTTGTCCTTCGCCGCGATCGGCTCCTTCCTGAGCGCCTTCGCGAACTCGAAGGCGCGCTTGAACGACTCGTCGCTCGTCGTCACGGTCTTGACGACCTCGACGAGCTTCATCACGGGCACGGGATTGAAGAAGTGCAGCCCGACCATCCGGTCGCCGCGGCCGCTGACCGCCGCCATCGCCGCGATCGTGAGGCTCGAGGTGTTGGACGCGAAGATCGTCTCCGCCCCGCACAGCGTGTTGAGCTCCTTCCAGATCGCATTCTTGAGCTCGAGATCCTCGATGATCGCCTCGACCACGATGTCTGCCGGCGCGAGGTCAGCGACCTTCGTCGTAAACGTCAGCCGGCTGAGCGTTTCCGTCTTCGCCTGCTCGGTCAGCTTCCCCTTCTCGATCGCCTTCGCAAGCGACTTCTCGATGCTCGCACGCGCGCGCGCGACCGATGCGTCATCGACCTCCCTGACGATCGTCCTGAAGCCGTTGGCCGCCGCGACCTGTGCGATCCCCGAGCCCATGAGTCCTCCGCCGAGCACGCCGACGGTCGTAATCGTTGTCATTGTTGATTTCAGAAGGAAGAGAGAAAAAAGCCGATCAGGGCCAGCGAAGTCCCGTGCTCGCGGTGATGGTCGAGAGGAGCGATGGGCGCTGCAGCTCCCCCCGCTCGAGCCGATCGAGCATCTGCTCGAGCGCGAGCTGTGCGCCCGCGACCTGCGGCCCGTGGCCGCGCGCAATGAAGTAGCCGGCGACCAGCCCAGCCGCCACCGGCAGCGCCGCCACCGCCGTCATGACGCCGAGCGCGATCAGCACGCCACCCGTCACGCCACCCACCGCGACCATCGAGCTTCCACCGGCGACGAAGTGCGACCGCACCTTCGCCAGGCTCGCATCGAGCCGCACGATCGAGCGCTCCGTGTCCACCGCGATCACCGTCGCCGCCACCTCTTCGGCGCGCGATAGTCGGTAGCCATGGCCGCCGACATTCATGATGCGCTTGAATTCCGTCGCCATCCCGCCGCGCGGCTCCCATGCGATCCGATCGGGAAAGCGGCGTTTCACGCGCAGCGACTCCTCGCGCTGCATCGCATCGTCGAGCCGATCGAAGATTGCGGCCGGCGTTCCGCGCACGGTGCGGCTCGCGGATACGGTGGCTGAGCCGAAGATCGCCGCCATTCGCGAGCGCTCCACCGGCACAGCCACGCGCGAGCGCTCCTCGGCCAGCGCCTGCCGCAGATGCTTCGCGGGTATCCCCGCCTCGTTGCCGACGTCGATAATCTGCGCTTCGGTGAGCGTGGGCTCGCCCGGATCGGCCTCCTGCGCCTGCAGCTCGGCCGCGCGCGCGAGCACGCGCTCGAGCGCCGCGCGCTCGAGCGGCGCGGGGACGCCGGCGGTGGAGGGCACCACCGCGGGTAGCTCCGGCGCGGAGGGAGCGGAGACGGGCCTCGACTCGTCAGCCATCAGTTGGCCGCCTTCAGAGTCTGATCGAGCTGCTGATCCATACCGTCGATGATCGCCTGTCGCAGGGGAAACGCGCGCACGAACGCGTCGTCGATGTCGCCGCCTCCGAATCGTACGCGGGCGACGGAGAGATAGTGTCGCTCGTAGCCCGTCACGAGATCGGGGATCGCGCGCTGGAGCAGCAGCGCGCCGCCGCGAACCCTGGCCGGGCTCTCGAGCTGCGCCCACGCGCCCGCGCGAAACTCCGCCGGCGGGATCCGCTCGCGCACCGCCTGCTCCGCGATGCCGCTCACGGCCTCGTGCGCGAACTCGTACACCGCGTCGAGCGACGAGTCGGCGCTTTGGGGGAAGCCAATGGCCACCGAATGCTGCCCCTCGAGGATGCTGCGCCCCTCACCGCCGAGCGGAAGGGAGAGCACGATCTCACCGGTCGGCAGCTGCACGCCGCGCAGATAGCTGCGCAGCTGCTTGAGATAGCGCTGCGAAAACTGCGAGTCGACGGCAGCGAGCGCGGGACGCAGCGTGTGTTGCTGCTGGCGCCAGTACACTTCGTAGAACTTCGAGTGCTCGTCGGTGAGCGAGAGCGCGAACAGTTTGAGCCATGCGCGATCGGACTCGGTGCGGAACACGGAGCCGAGCACCTGCGACATCTGCGTCGTCTCTACGCTCTCGTGCGGCGCGCGCTTCCACGTCGTGAGCACCGACGGACGCTTCTTCCCGCTCGCTGCATCCTCGGCGGAGGTGAGGAAGGCTGCGATGTCGTTCCCCATCTCCTCCCAGCTCCCCTCGCGAAGCACGAGTCGCGCCCCGTCGAGCAGCTTCGGGTTCACTCGCAACCCGTGGCGCAGCTGCTCCGCGTTGTCGTCGAGCGCGCTCGTGATGTTCCGGCTGTTCTTCGCCACGATCATCGCGTCGCGATAGTCGATCCGGAACGCCGGCGTGCGCGACGTGTCGCTTACGAGCATCGCGTAGCCGTGCAACCACAGGTCGACGACGTAGCGCGTCTTCACCGGCCACGGCGTCTGCCCCACTACCTCCTGACCGATGCCGGTTGGCGCGGCGACCGGCTCGACCTGGGGCGTCGTGTTCGCGCCGACGAGACCCGAGCAGCCGGCAGCGAGCAGCACGGCGCTTGCCGCCGCGACGCGACTACGCCTCGAGCGATTCAATGATCACCGCGATCCCCTGACCGCCGCCGATGCACGCCGAGCCGAGGCCGTACCGCTTGCCCGTAGCCTTGAGCGCGTGCAGGAGATGCGCGCAGATGCGTGCGCCGGACGCCGCGAGTGGATGGCTCAGCGCGATCGCGCCGCCATGGATATTGAGCTTGTTGCGATCGATGCCGAGCCCGCGCTCCACGGCACAGACCTGGCTCGCGAACGCCTCGTTCACCTCCACGAGATCGATCTGGTCGAGCGTCATTCCCGCCTTCTTGAGGGCGATTTGCGAGGCGGGGACCGGCCCGATCCCCATGATCGTCGGATCGACCCCCGCGGTGCCCCACGACACGAGACGCGCGAGCGGCTTCTTCCCCGCGCGCTTCGCGTACTCGGCGCTCGAGATCACGAGCGCCGCGCCGCCATCGCCGATCCCCGATGCATTTCCAGCCGTGACGAGTCCACCCTCCTTGAACACCGTTCGCAGCTTCGCGAGCCCTTCGGCGGAGGTATCCGGACGCATGTGCTCGTCGCGCGCGAAGATCTCTTCCTTCTTCGTCTTCGGATTGCGCACCGGCACGCCGACCACCTCGTCCGCGTACATCCCCGTCGCCCACGCATCGGCGGCGAGCATCTGCGAGCGCAGTGCGAACTCATCGCTGCACAGCCGGTCGACGCTGAACTGCGCGCCGAGCTTCTCCGCGGTATCGCCCATCGCGCAGCCGGCGTACGGATCCTTGAGTCCCTCCCACAGCGAATCTTCGAGGATCGGGCTCTTGCCGAGCGAGAGTCCCCAGCGCATGCCGCGCGCGATGTGCGGCGCCTGCGACATCGACTCGCCACCGCCCACGAGGCAGACGTCGGCCTCATCGAGCAGGATCTCCATCGCGCCGCTGACCACCGCCTGGAAGCCGGAGCCGCACAGACGGTTCACCGTGAGCGCCGGCACTTCCTGCGGCACCCCGGACTTGAGCGCGACGTGGCGCGCGTAGTAGATCGTATCGGACGTCGTCTGCATGACGTTTCCGAAGATCGCGTGCTGGATCTCCTTCGGCTCGACCTCGGCCGCGGTCATCGCGGCCTTCGAGGCGAAGACACCGAGGTCGATGGCGCTGAAGTCCTTGAGCGCCCCGCCGAAGGTGCCGAACGGCGTCCGCACGCCGGAGAGGAAGACGATGTCGCGGTTGCTACCCTGAGTGCCCACTGGAATCCCCGAACGGTGGTGGTGAGTCGGGAAAGATGACCACCTCCCGCAGCGGGGGGAACTGCCGCCTTATCCCGCGCGCACGTGTGCGGCGAGCCAGTCGCCCACCGCGCGTGTTCCCAGCGTTCCACCGATGTCGGGGGTGCCCACGCCGGCCTTGATTGCGGCGCGCACGGCGCCCTCCACGGCCGCCGCGGCCGCCCCCTCGCCTACTCCCTCCAGCATCATCGCGAGCGAAAGAATCGCCGCCATCGGATTCGCGACATCCTTCCCCGCCAGTGGGGGCGCGCTCCCGTGCACCGGCTCGTACATCGTCACGCGTCCCGGATTCCGATTCGCGCTCGGCGCGATTCCGAGCCCGCCCACGAGAATCGACGCGAGGTCGGAGAGGATGTCACCGAAGAGATTTCCGGTGACGATTACCTGGAATGCCTCGGGAGTGCGCACGAGATCCATGGCCATCGCGTCGATGTAGCGCGTGTCTCGCTTGATGTCCGCGTACTCCGCACCGACTTCCTCGAATACGCGCCGCCAGAGTCCGTGCGCCGCGATCGCATTCGCCTTGTCCGCCATCGTGACGCGCGTTTTGCCGTGCTCGCGCGCCCACGCGAAGGAGTGGCGGATGATCCGCTCCACACCCTTTCGCGTATTCAGCTCCTCGGCGATCGTGATCTCGTCCGGCGTCCCCACCTTGAACGCGCCACCGACGCTCACGTAGAGCCCTTCGGTGTTCTCGCGAAAGACCACGAGATCGAAGTCGCGAACGGTCTTCCCCTTGAGCGGCGTCAGCCGGTCGTCGAAGAGGCGGGCGGGGCGCTCGTTTACGTAGAGATCGAGCTGGAAGCGCATCCCGAGCAGGATGTCTCGCGCGTGCACGTTGTCGGCAACGCGCGAATCGCCGAGCGCGCCGACGAGGATCGCGCTCACGTCGCTGCCGAGACGCTGCATCTCCGCGGGCGGAATCGTGATCCCCGTTTTCAGATAGTGCTCGGCTCCCCACGGCAGCTGCTCGACGACGACGCCCGGACCGTGCACCGCCTCGACGGCGTCGAGCACCTTGAGCGCCTCACCGACGACTTCGGGACCGATGCCATCGCCGGCGATGACGGCGAGTGTGTGCGGCACGACTCAGCCCTCGCGGTTCGAGCGCGTCACGTTGCGGCGACTCCGCGGCCGCAGGTGATGCAATACTTCCAATGGATTTCGAGCTCCGTTCCGCATGCGGGACAGCGCTGCACCATCAGATTCTGTCCGCAGCTCGGGCAAAAGAGCACGCGTCGCCCGTCGGGAAGGGTGCCGCCGCAGTAGCGGCACGCGCCGGCGGCGGAATTCGTCGACGAAGCGGTGGACGATGCCCGCGGCGTGGAGCTTGGCGCGCCGCGCTGGATACTCGTTGGCGAATCCGCGAAGTGGCGCACGGCTTCGGCGGTGAGCGTCACACGCGCGGCGGCGTAGTCGCGGAAGACGGCCGTGTTCGGATTTGGCGACGAAAGCTCCTTCCGCATCGCGTCCTGCATCGCGGAGTCGCCAGTCGCGTAGCCGCGTTCGCCGGAGAGGAGCTGGCAGAGCGCCGCTTCGTAATCCTGATTCGTCTCGATCTCGAGCTCGGTGCGATTGTGCCGATACGGGATGAGCGTCTGATAGAGCTCCGACACTTCCACCGGCTGACTCAGGTACTCTGGGTAGCTGTTCCGGACATTCTGCACGAGCCGTCGTACGAGGCGATCGAGATCATCCATTTGCTATCTCACTCAGGCGGAAGCTTCTGCTGCTTGGACGACGAGAACCGTGCACGAAGAATATGAAAAAAAGCCGCAACGCCGTCCTTCCATGTGATCTTCTTCCCCTCTTCGTAGGTGCGGCCATAGTAGCTGATCGGCACCTCGTATACACGTGCGTCCATCTGC
>JBBSEY010000104.1:0-10410 GCA_038239265.1 Gemmatimonadales bacterium
CCGTTGTAGCTGTACCAGGCGCCGGACTTCTCGATGATGCCCGATTCCGACCCAATGTCGACCAGAAGAGAGGTGTGGCTGATCCCCTCGGCGTACATGATGTCGAACTCGGCCTGCTTGAACGGAGGAGCAACCTTGTTCTTCACGACCTTCACACGGACGTGCGAGCCGATGACCTCTTCTTTTTCCTTCACGGGGCCGATGCGGCGAATGTCGAGGCGAACCGACGCGTAGAACTTGAGTGCCTTGCCGCCGGTGGTCGTCTCGGGATTGCCGAACATGACGCCGATCTTTTCGCGGAGCTGGTTGATGAAGACGACGGACGTTTTCGAGCGCGCGATGGCACCGGTGAGCTTACGGAGCGCCTGACTCATGAGGCGCGCCTGCAGACCGACATGTGAATCGCCCATCTCCCCTTCGATCTCGGCCTTCGGCACCAGCGCGGCGACGGAGTCGATGACGACGATGTCGACTGCGCCCGAACGAACGAGGATCTCGCAAATCTCGAGCGCCTGCTCACCGGTATCCGGCTGCGATACGAGCAGATTCTCGATGTCGACACCGAGCTTCTGCGCGTAGTCGGTATCGAGCGCATGCTCGGCGTCGATGTACGCGGCGACACCGCCGGCGCGCTGCGCATTCGCAACGACGTGCAGGCAGAGCGTGGTCTTACCGCTCGACTCGGGACCGTAGATCTCGGTGACGCGCCCGCGAGGAATTCCGCCGACGCCGATCGCCGCATCCAGATTGATGGCACCCGTGGGGATCACATCGATCCGCACCTTTGCGGAGTCGGCACCCATTTTCATGATGGAGCCCTTGCCGCAGCTCTTCTCGATTTGCGCGATCGCCAGATTCAGCGCTTTCTTCTTTTCTTCCTGTCCTGTGGAGACAGCCATGCGGTCACCCAACCGGTGAAACTGTGAGACTGCCGAATCTGGCCTGGCGATAGAAAATCTATCGTCGGGGCTACCTATTACCACTACCCGAACAAAATACGAAACCCCTATCCCGCTGTCAACCGGAAGATCGCGCGGGGAAGGCGTTCTCGATGTGGCGGACTCGAGCGCCATTTGCCCCAATCAGCACGCCCACCACATCGAACCGGAACAATTGTTCCCCGCTCCCATACCGCGCGATCCACACAGCCGCCGACCTCGTCAGCTCCCGCTGCTTCCGCCAATTCACGGCCTCCACGGGATGTCCGAAGTCCATGCCCCGTCGAGTTTTGACCTCCACGAAGGCCACAACCCCGCTTCGCTCGGCGACGAGATCCAGGTCCCGATGCCCGTTCCTGAAGCGCCGTTCCAGAATCCGCCACCCTCGCTGCGCAAGCCACTCCGCTGCGATCCGCTCCCCTTCCTCGCCCAGCACCTGTGATGCTGCCGTCATGAACGCAAAGATGCGGGCGCCCGGATGGACACCCGCATCGATTGCACTCCTCCTGAATCACCGCCCCGCGAGCGACCACCCTGCTCGCAGCTCGCGGCTCACGACTTGGGAGTCTGTCCCCCGGCGAGTAGTAGCTCCACCTTCGCCGCCGCGATTCCGGCTACCGGCGTATCCATCTTGAGCATCACCTTGTCACTCTTGCGCACCCAGAGATGCTCCTGCGTCTCGCCGACCTGAAGCGTCACCCGCCAGCAGTCGAAGGTTCCGTCCGGAATCAGCAAACTGTCCGAACCCGTGACCCAGAGATTCAACACGACGTGCGCCTGGTCGCGCGGACCGATGAACACCGTAGTGGCGCTCCCCTTCCATCCGGGCGCGAACGGCACCGACGCGAGCAACGGCTCGAGCCAGTAGATGTTGCCGATGAGATTCGGCTCGTTCTTCATCGACACCTTGACGCCGCCGCCGCTGTCCCCCTCGAACGACGTGAGGATGCTGTCACGCGTGTAGTGCGTCGTGATGTCCTGATCCGCGGTGTGCACGACGCGGTGCACCGGGTCGAGCGTGTTCTTCGCCACGAAGAGCGAATCGGTGAGCGTGATCGTGTTGATCTGCCTCGACTCCACGAGCAGCCACGCGGGCTTTCCCGCATAGGCGGCTTCGGTCAGATCGAGTCGGCGCCAGCCGAGCTTGTGTGCCTGCCCTTCCGAAAAGAGCCGCGCGACGTAGGTGAGCTTCGATGGCTTCAGCATCGCGGACGATGGCGCGACGAGCGCCGGATTCGCGGACGCCGGCGCCGCCGCGGGCATGGCCGGCGCGGCGACGTTGGCAGCGGGCATCGAGGAGGACGGCGAGACGTTCGCCGCGGGCTTCGCACCGTGCGAGCACCCCCCCACCAAAGTAGCTGAGCCGACCAGCGCGATCGCCTTCCAGACCGTTTCCCGAACCTTCACATGTCCTCCATAAGTGGCAAACTGCTCCGCTCCGCGCTAACTCGCGGGACCGCAGATACGATCGATGTCGTCCAGTCCTGCGAGCACTTCGCGCGCCTTCGATCCATCCGCAGGGCCAAGGATCCCGGCTTCCTGTAGCTGGTCGATGATCCGGGCGGCGCGACCGTAGCCCACCTTGAGCCTGCGCTGCAACAGCGACGTCGAGCCCAGCTGATTCTGCACGACTACCTCAGCCGCCTCGCGAAAGAGCTTGTCGCGCTCTCCTGCAACCTCCGCATCGGCGGCATCGCCCGTAGACACGGCCTCGCGCCTCCGCATCTCCTCGAGAATGTCCGGCTCATGAGACACCGGGTCCTCGACAATGAGCCCCTCCGACTCCAGCACGCGCCTGCGCTCGGCCTTCTTCCCCTCGTACCACCCCATCAGCGCCTCGGTGTCTTCCGAGGAAATATACGCGCCCTGGAGACGTGCGGCCTCCGACTTCCCCGGCGGAATGAACAGCATGTCGCCGTTGCCGAGCAGCGACTCCGCACCCATTCCGTCGATGATCGTGCGGCTGTCCACCTGTGACGCGACGCGAAATGCGATGCGGCTCGGGAAGTTCGCCTTGATCAAGCCCGTAATGACGTTGACGCTCGGCCGCTGTGTGGCGAGCAGAAGATGGATCCCGATCGCGCGCGCCTTCTGCGCGAGACGCGCGAGCGGCGGCTCGACCTCGCCCTGCACCGTCATCATGAGGTCGGCCAGCTCATCGATCACGACGACGATGTAGGGAAGGTGTTTTCCCGTGTACTCGGTGTTCTCGAAGGCAACCTCCTTTCGTGTCGGCACCTTCAGCGTGTCGCCGTTCTTGAGGCGCCGATTGAAATCCTGAATGTTCCGGCATCCGTTGGCCGCGAGCAGCTCGTAGCGCTCCTGCATCTCCATCTCGGCCCACTTGAGCACCGACGCCGCATCGCGGCTGTCGGTGATCACCTTGTGACGGAGATGCGGGAGCGTGTTGTAGACCGAGAGCTCGACCATCTTGGGATCGACCATCAGAAAGCGAAGCGTCTTCGGCGTGTGCTTGTAGACGAGGCTCGTGATCACCGTGTTCACGCACACGGACTTTCCCGAGCCCGTCGCACCGGCGATCAGCAGGTGCGGCATCTTTGCGAGATCGGCGATGACCGGCTGCCCCTCGAGGTCCTTGCCCAGCGCGATTGGAAGCGCCGCACGCGCGTTCTTGAACTCCGGACTCTCGAGCAGCTCGCGGAACGCGACGATCTCCGATGTCGGATTCGGCACCTCGACGCCGACGGCACCGCGCCCGGGAATCGGCGCGACGATGCGAATGCTCGCCGCGCGCATTGCGAGCGCGAGATCGTTCGAGAGATTCGCGATCTGTCGGACTTTGACGCCGGGTGCCGGCTCGACCTCGAATTGCGTCACTACCGGTCCCGTGGTTCGACCGCTGATCTCGGCCTCGACGCGAAATGTTCTCAAGGCGTCGATCAGCTTTACCCCCATCGCGTCGAGCTCCTTCTTTCCGAAATCCGGATTGCGCGGCGCGGCGGCGGTGAGCAGCTCGGGGGGAGGAAGCTCCTCGTCTGTGAGCGACGCCTCATCCGTCGCATCGATCGCCGCGGCGATGCGCTCGTCCTGCTCCGCGCCCAGATCCGCGCGCGACTTCTTTTTCTTCTTCCCTCGCGCGCTGTCGTCGAGGATCTCCCCCGGGCTCTCGGTCATGAGTGTCGCGTCGATTTGCGGCATCTCCTCGGGGGGCGGCTCGAGCAGCGCCGCGGGGACGACGAGCGGATCGAGCTCCTTCTTTTTCCTGCGCCCGCGTGCCGGCTGCGCGGCCACCGCCTCGAACAGCTCGGGGCGCTGGACGCGCACGCCGATCAGCACGCGAATCGGATTCCACGCGAGCGTCAGCACCGTGAGCGCGCACAGGAGCATCGACACGACGAGCCACGCGCCCACCGGCCCGAAGAACGCGTAGAGATAGTAGGCGACGAATGAGCCCCACACGCCGTCCGCCATCGAGACGACACGCTCGCCACTCTCCTTCCCGAGCCCGAACGCGATGGGCACGAGCACCACCATCCCGGCGAGGAAGAGCATCCACGAGCGATCCGTGTCCGAGCGCATGCGACCGAAGAGTCGCAGCGCGTGCACGGCCGGAACGAGCGGCAGCAGCAGCGCCGCGGGGACGCCGAGAAAGGCGAACAGTCCGTAGCGCAGACACGAGCCCACGGGTCCCATGAGCCCGCGCGCCTCGACGCAGGAGCTGGTGACCGATGTTCCCGGGAACAGTATCGTCGCTGCGAGAAAGAGCGCGAAGACCAGCAGCACCACACCGACCAGCTCGCGTCCGAGCCGTCCTTCCATTCCTAACGCTCCCGGTCGGGACCGAGCAGCGTGATCTGTCGATCCTGGAAGATCGGGATCACCGGCCACGAGTCGATGGCGGCGCACGTCTCCAGATCCTCTGCGAAGCCCGCGCCGACCAGCGCCTGTCCCGCTTCCGAATCCGCGAAGAGCTGGTCGAGGCGATCGCCGTACTTGCGATCGATCACCGTGCACGCGAACGCGCCGTCGCCCACCTCGACCGCGGAGAGGCGCTTCCCGATGGCGCGCACATAGCGCCCCGCGCACGCCGCGTCCTCGAGAGAGAATAACTTGTCGCGTCCCGCGCAGATCAGGGTGATGTCCGTCCCGGCCCGCGCCGCGGTTCTGAGCAGCACCGAGACCGCCTCGAGATTCACGTACGATGCGACGACCACATCGCGCGCGGTCTGCAGCCCCACCATCGCCGCCGTGCCGTTCGTCGTCGTGAGGAGCACGGTCTTTCCCTCCACGGCCTCGCGCGTGAACGCTCCCGGCGAATTCCCGAGATCGAAGCCCGGCACGATCAGCATCTTTCGCTCGCCGGCGAGCCGCACTTCGCCCTTGTCGAACTGCTTCGCGCGCGTGATGACTTCGTCCGCGCTCTCCAGAGGGACGATGTTGCGTGCACCGTTGCCGAGCGCGATCACGATGCTCGTCGATGCGCGAAGCACATCGATGACGGCGACGACGCGTCCGGCGATCAGCGCCGGGGTGGCGGTAGGTGGACCGAAAACGACATCAATACGCATCACGGCTCCCGCAGCAGATCGCTCTCGCGCTCGAGAAACTTTGTGTCCACCTCGCCGGCCTGGAAGCGTGCGTTCTGCATCACGCGGCCGAGGAATGGGACCGTCGTAGTGACGCCTTCGACGATGAAGAAATCGAGGGCGATCTGCATCCGCTTGATCGCTTCCGCGCGCGTGCTCCCCTGGCAGATGAGCTTGGCCAGAAGCGAATCGTAATACGGGGGCACGGTGTAGCCGGTATAAATGTGCGTGTCGACTCGCACGCCGGGGCCGCCCGGCGGATTGAACACGTCGATGCGCCCCGGCGACGGCTGAAAGTTGCGCGCCGGATCCTCGGCGTTCACGCGCACCTCGATCACGTGTCCCCGAAGCGGCGGCAGCGCCAACACGCTCAGCTTCTCTCCCGCAGCCACCCGAATCTGCTCCTTCACGAGATCGATGCCGGTGATCATCTCCGTGACGGGATGCTCCACCTGAATGCGCGTGTTCATCTCCATGAAGTAGTACGAGCCGTCGGTGTCGAGGAGCATCTCGATCGTCCCCGCGCCCACGTAATCGATCGCCTTCGCACCCCGCACCGCATCATCGCCCATGCGCTGCCGCAGATCGGGAGTCATGGCCGGGCTGGGCGATTCCTCGATCAGCTTCTGGTGGCGCCGCTGCACCGAGCAGTCGCGCTCACCGAGATGGATCACGTTGCCGTGGGAGTCGCCCAGGATCTGGAATTCGATGTGGCGGGGGCGCGCGAGATATTTCTCGACGTAGACCTCATCGCTCCCGAATGCCGACAGCGCTTCAGAGCGGGCGAGCTGGAAGGCGCGCGCGAAGTCATCGGGATCGTTGGCGACGCGCATCCCCTTGCCGCCGCCCCCCGCAGCCGCCTTGATGATCACGGGGAAGCCGATGTCGCGCGCGAAGCCGAGTGCCTCGTCGACGTCCTCGACCGGTCCGGGAGTGCCGGGCACGATCGGCACGCCGACGTCCGCCATCGTCTTGCGCGCGGTGGCCTTGTCGCCCATGAGCCGAATCTGCGCGGCAGAGGGGCCGATGAAGGTGATGTTCGACGCCGCGCACGTCTCGGCGAACTCCGCGTTCTCCGCGAGGAAGCCGTAGCCGGGGTGGATCGCATCCGCTCCGGTGATCTCGGCGGCCGCGATCAGGCGCGGGATCTTGAGATACGACTCGCGGGCGGGGGCGGGTCCGATGCAGACGTCGTCGTCGGCGAAGCGGACGTGCAGCGATTCACGGTCCGCTTCCGAGTACACAGCCACCGTCTGAATGCCGAGCTCGCGGCACGCGCGGATGATTCGAAGCGCGATCTCGCCGCGATTGGCGATCAGGATTTTCTTGAACATCAGTTGGTGTACCCGGCGTGGCGGCGCGAATGGCCAGCCGTGCTGTCAGCCATCGCCATCGCGTTGAAAGTCGTCCCAGCTCGTGTCGCTGGATCCCTCGACACCCTGGGCGCGCAAGGCGAGCTCGCTCGGGTTGGTGGCGAAGAATAACGCGTTCTCGTAGGTGATGACACCACGGGTATACCACTGCATGAGCGACTGGTCGAAGCTCTGCATCCCGTACTGCACGGTTCCTTCCTTGATCAGATCGGGGATGTCGAGCGACTTCGTCATGTCGCGGATCTGATCGCGCACCGCGGCGGTGTTGATGAGGATCTCAACCGCGGGAATACGGCCGGGCTTGTCCGAGCGCGGCACCAGTCGGAGCGAGATCACCGCTGCGAGCGCGCTCGCCAGCGTGAACCGCACCTCGTTCTGCTGGTGCGGCGCGTAGAAGGAGAGCACGCGGTTGATGGTCTGCGTCGCATCGGTGGTGTGCAGCGTTGAGAAGACCAGGTGTCCCGTGTCGGCGGCCTTGAGCGCGACCTCGAGCGTTTCCGTGTCTCGAATCTCACCGATGAGGATGACGTCGGGGTCCTGTCGGAGCACGCGGCGGAGCGCCACGCCAAAGCTCCCGGTGTCCGCACCGACCTCGCGCTGGTTGATGCTCGAGTTGATGTCGCGATGCAGGAACTCGATCGGATCCTCGATCGTAATCACGGTCGCGTGCCGCTTCTCGTTGATGTGCTGGAGCATCGCCGCGAGCGCCGTCGACTTTCCGGATCCCGTGACTCCCGTAACGAGCACGAGCCCGCGCGGACGCAGCGCGATGTCCTCGACGATCTTCGGGAGATTGAGCTCGGTGCTCGTCTTCACCTGATACGGCACCGCGCGCATTGCGTAGGCGATCGTCCCGCGCTGCTGGTAGACGTTCACGCGAAAGCGCCCGATTCCCGGCACGCCGATCGCGAAGTCGGCCTCCTTCGCCTCCGCGAACTCCTTCACCTGCTTCGGCGTCATGATCTGCTCGGCCAGCGCTTTCAGATCTTCCGGCTTGAGCGGCGGCAGGTCGAGTGACATGAGATCGCCGTTGACGCGCAGCACCGGCGGGCGTCCCACCTTGAGATGCACATCCGACGCATTCTGCTGGATCATCCGCTGCAACACCGCCTTGAAGTTGAACGACGCGGGGGTGGCAGGTACTGGAATGTCCACCTGCGCCGGGACTCGGGGCGCTGGGGACTCATCAGTGGGAAGCGGCAGAATCGTCGGGTTAGCCATTCGGGTCGACACGGAAGAGGACTTGCCCGTACTCGACCGGGTGCGCGTCCGTCACCATCAGCTCGCGCACCACACCCGAATACTCGGACTCGATCTCGTTCATGATCTTCATCGCCTCGATGATGCAGAGTATCTGCCCTTTCTCGACGCGTGTCCCCTCGACGACGTACGGCGGGATTCCCGGCTCGGGCGAGCGATAGAACGTGCCCACCATCGGCGATTTCACCTCGAGCAGCTTTGCTTTCGGCGCGTCCGCTCTGGTCAGCCCGTCATCTTCGGCGGCAAGGGGTACCCCTTCCGACGGTGTAAGTCGGCTGGACGTAACGGCCTGGGGGAGAATTGCCGGCACAGAAACGGCTGGCGTGACCATTGCCCCGCGCTGCTGCGGAGTCTTGGAGATTCGCAGCTTCATCCCCTTGTCCGTCGAAATCTCGATCGAGTCGACCGATGAACCGTCGAGCAGCTCGACGATTTTTTTTACGTAGCGTAAGTCGATCATAGTCCGATTCGGGTGATCGCTCGCGTGCCCGTCACGCGATTTCCATCAGATCGCGAGGAAACGACGTCAGTATACGCGGTCCGGCGGGATCGAGCACGACATCATCCTCGATCCGCACCCCGCCCCACCCGGCGCGATAGATCCCTGGCTCGATCGTGACGACCGCCTGGGCCGGCAACTGAGCCTCCGCGGTCTTCGACAACCGTGGTGCCTCGTGCACTTCCAGTCCGATGCCATGTCCCAGGCTGTGTCCGAACCCTTCCCCCAGGCCTCGCTGTTCAATGTACTGCCTGGCCAGCGCATCGGCATCCCGCCCGGTCATCCCGGCCCGCACGTTGGCCGACGCATGCGCGTTTGCGCCGCGCACGATCTCGTAGAAGTTCTTCTGCTCGTCCGATGCGCGCCCGATGACGAACGTGCGCGTCACATCCGAGCAGTAACCCTCGACGATCGCCCCATAGTCGATGAGCAGAAAGTCTCCGGCGCCGACCTGGCGGTCGGCAGCGCGCGCATGTGGCAGCGCCGCGCGCGGCCCCGACGCCACGATCGTCTCGAACGGAAATCCCTCGCTCCCCTCATCGCGCAGCGCCTGCTCGAGCGCTCCCGCGATCGCGAGCTCCGTCATCCCCGCCCTCACCCGGGGCACCGTGCGCTCGAGCGCGCGGCGTGCGACATCCGCCGCCCGCTGGATGCGCTCGATCTCTTCCGGGTCCTTCCGCTCGCGGAGCGCCTCGACGAGATCATTGGTCGGGCGCCACTGCCAGCGCGCGCCGGCACTCAGCAGTCGCTCGAAATCCCGGTGGATCAGCTGCGCCGACTCGAAGCCGATCACCTTCACCCCGACCATCTCGGGGAGCAGTTGCCAGAGCCCCGTCCACAGGCTCTGCGGCTCGATTGCGACGCGCGCGTAATCGCCGACCTCATCGCGCACCTGCGTGGCGTAGCGGAAATCGGTGATGAACAGCGTCTCTCGCGCCGTGAGGAGCACGAGTGCGCTCGAGCCGGAGAACCCCGTGAGGTAGCGGATGTTCGGGAGGCTGGTGAGCAGCACCGCGTCGAGATGCGCGGCGACGAGTGCTTCGCGAAGCGCGGTGCGGCGTTCGCTTCGGCGGTCAGCCACGGGGTGCGAGCCGCGCGACGAGGCCGCGCAGCGCCAGCTCGTATCCGATGGGTCCGAAACCGCAGAGCATGCCCAGGGCGCTGCTCGCGAGCACCGTGTGCCGCCGTTCGGGTTCGCGCGCGAAGATGTTGGAGAGATGCAGCTCGACGAACGGCACCTCGGCAGCCGCAAACGCATCGCGGATCGCGAGGCTGGAATGCGAGTACGCGCCAGCATTGATCAGCGCGCCCTGCGCCCTGCCGCGCAGTGCGAGAATCACGTCGACGAGCTCACCCTCTCCGCTCCTCTGCGCGAACTCGAGCTCCACCCCGAGCTCCGTGCCGACCCTGCGCAGCCGCGCCTCGATGTCCGCGAGCGTCTCGGTGCCGTAGATCGCTGGCTCACGTGTGCCGAGGAGATTGAGGCTGGGCCCATTCAGCACAGCGATCCGCACTACTTCTTCAGCCCGTCCAGCCATTCGTGAAAGAGCTCGAGATCGGACTGCGAGTCGTCGGAGAGCGACGCAGTCTCGACGGCCGCGGCACTCTTCACGTCACCGCTGTTTCCATTCTCGCGGCTGTTGAAAAACTGATCGAACGACACCGTTGGCTGACTCGCGCGCTGCTCGCTGTCGGCGCGCGTGCGCGAGCTCTGGAACACTGCGTCGAGGGAGAGCGCATCGGACGCCGCGCGCGTGGGCTGCCCCGCGGGACCGCTCGTCTCCGAGGTGAAC
>JBBSEY010000105.1:0-10375 GCA_038239265.1 Gemmatimonadales bacterium
AGCAGTCGAAGCGCCGGCTCGACGGAAAATCCGATGCCGGTGCCGAGCATCGACTCGTAGTTCCACGATGCCTGCACGGCGAGCATGCGGATGAACATCCGGCTCGCGACGAGCAACGGGAGCGGACGCGCGGTTGGGTTCTGCATCACGAGCGCAGCAACATCGCGCATCCGATCGCGAGCCCTCCCACGAAGAACCACGGCCCGTGCTTCGATCCGTGGGACAGCTTCCACGCCGCGCTCCCGGCGATGGATGCCGCGACGGCGACGAGCACTGCGCGAATCGTGGCGGAGTCGCCGTTGCCTTTCGCGATGGCGATGGCGGTGAGCGGAGCGAGCAGCGCGAGCGAGAGCGCCGTGAGCATGAAGCCGCGCAACAGGTCGGCCCCGATCCCCCGAAGCTGCAGCCACGTGACGACGCTCGCGTCGCCGGCTTCGAGTGCCGGAAGCGCGCGCTTGGTCCATCGTCCGTTCAGCCGCCGCAGTGCATACATGCTCCACCCTCCCACCCATGCCGTGATCATTGCGCCAAGCATTGCGAAGAGGAGCGCGCTCGTCGCATCTCCCTTCCGCGTAACGTAGAGCGCCCCTCCCACTACCGATGCGGTTCCCCACTCCGGATACCGCGACGCCCCGACTGGAAGCGTTTCGAGCGCCATCATCTCCAGGAACACGCCCGCAAGCAGCCCGTCGCTCGCGCTTCCACCAAGCGTGCCGGCGATCGTCGAAGCGACGATCGGTCGCGAGAACATCGCCTGCGGAAAGCTGACCACATCGAGCCCGAGAAACGCGCCGAGCAATGCGAACAGCAGGATCATCGAGATGGTCATGCCGCGCCCGCCTCTCCCTTCCCGTCGAGCAGCGAGTTCAACGGAATCGGCCGGGACGCGGGCACATCCCGCGCAGTGACTTCGACACCGCGCCGCTCGAGATCCAGCAGCGCGTGCACTTCGTCGCCCGTGAGATAGAGATAGCGCAAGCGCTCGACGCGCCCCGCCCGATGATGAATACCGCCGAGATTCACGGCACGGATGGATTTCTTCGCGGCCGCGAGACGAACCATCGTGTCGATGTCCGACGTCAGCAGAATTCCCGGACGCTTCTCACGGTTCCAGTCATCGAGCCTGGCGGTTGCATCGGCGACCGATGCGAAAAACACGTCGAGCTCCGGTGGAACGCCCATGCGATAGAGCTCCTGCTCCCACTCGCTTCGAGCGACCTCGTCATCGACCAGCACCAGGAAGCCGAGCCCCATCGGCTGCCCCCATCCGACGATCACCTGCCCGTGGATCAGCCGATCATCGATGCGGTACAGCTCAATTGCCACGGGGCGTCCCGAGCGTCACTCGCAGTGTCGGTGCGCCGCGCTCGACGGCCTCCGTCGCCGCCTCCTCCGGTGAGAGCTGCGGATGCGTGACGAAGTGGAGGAGCGTCGGGAGATTTACCCCGCTCACCACTATGACATCCTTGTCGCGGAGGAGGCGGAAGGCGGCGATGTTGCAGCTGCCCGCGGGGAGGTCGGTGAACACGACCCTGGCACCCGTCTCCTCCACGATCGCGCGCAGCTTCTGCTCGAGCTCCGCGCCGCTCATGCCGGTGTTGGACATCGCCACGAAGCGATTGCCCATTCCCGTGATCTGTTCGACCGCGGAGACGAGCCCCGCCGCGAGCTGCCCGTGCGCGAGCACGACCGACACCGAATCACTCATCATCTTCCGCCAGATACTGGCGTACATTCGCGGCCGTACGCATGCGCCCGATCAGCCGCTCGTTGAACGCTTCCGCGGTGTTGACTCCGCTGAAGCGAAGCAGGTGGGTCATCGCGACGACCTCGGCGACGACGGTAATGTTCTTTCCCGGATTGAGCGGGATGACCGCGGTCGGAATCGGAACGTCGAGAATGTTCGTCGTCGTCTCGTCGAGCCCCGTGCGATCGATCCCCTCCGCCTTGTCCCAGGCCTCGAGCTTGACGATCACCTCGATGCGCTTCTGCAATCGCACGGAGCGAATGCCGAAGATCGACTGCACATCGACGAGCCCGACGCCGCGAATCTCCATGTGGTGGCGCTGGAGCTCGTGTCCGCGCCCGATGATGACATCGTGCCCCCGGCGAGTCGCGATCACGAGATCATCGGCGACGAGACGGTGGCCGCGCTCGACCAGATCGAGCACGCACTCGGACTTGCCGATGCCGCTCTGGCCGATGAACAAGAGCCCCACGCCATAGACGTCCGCGAGCGAGCCGTGCAGCGTCGTGGTCGGCGAAAACTCCTCGGCGATCGCGGGCTTCACGCGCGCGAAGAATTCCGCGGTCTTCAGCGCGCTCCTCAAGATGGGCACGCCCCGGTGACGAGACGCGAGCATCATCTCCTCGGGCACGTTCTGTCCCTTGGTGACGACCACGCACGGCACCTCGAAGGAGAAGAACTGCTCCAATACCTTGCGGCGGCGCGTGGGCGCGAGCGAGGCGAGATACGTCATCTCCGTCTCGCCGAACACGAGCACGCGATGCGCGGGGAAGCGGTCGACGTAGCCCGCGAGGACGAGCCCCGGACTCGATACCTCGCTGCTCAAAATCTCGCGCGCGAGCCCCGCATCATCGCTGAGCAGCTCGAGCTGCAGCGGCTCGCGCATGAGTTCCAGCACTCGTTCGACGGTGAAGGCCTTCCTCACGCTTCCTCCCCCGCCACGACGCGAGCGAGATGCGCCTCCGTCTGCTCGGCTGCCGACTCCCACGTGAAGCGTGACGCGAAGCGCCGGCCGGCGGCCCCGAGCGTTGCGACCAGCGCCGGATCGCTCACGAGGCGCGCGAGCGCACTCGTGAGCGCCGGCACATCGCCGTGCGGTACGAGAAAGCCCGTCTCCCCGTCGACGACAGATTCGCGGAGCCCCGGGGAGCTCGATGCAACGACGGGCGTTGCGCATGCGGCAGCCTCGAGATTCGTAATCCCCCACCCTTCCTTTGGAGATGTGAAGGCGAGCACCCACGCGCTCCGGAGAAGCGATAGTTTCTCGCCCTCGGATATGAACCCAAGAAACTTCACGCGATCGCCAAGGTCAAGCGAGAGGGCGAGGGCCTCGAGCGCATGCCGATGGTCCCCCGTGCCCGCGATCACCAGCCGGGCGGTCGGATGTCGCATCGCGGCGAACGCTCGAATGATCAGGTCGACGCGCTTGTAGCGCTTGAGCCTCCCCAGGTAGGCGACGAGCGGCACGGGCGATCGCTCGTCGGCGCTCGGGGTGTAAGCCTGGATGTCGATCCCGGGATGAATGACGGCGATTCGCGATCGTGCGATCCCCCGCGCGGCGAGGTCATCGGCCGTGCTCTCACTGATCGCCTCGAAGGGGGTGGTTCCGTAGATGAGACCGATCGGTCGCTCCTGCAGCCACACGGCCGCCGCAAGCGGTGCCCAGACTTCCTGAAACGCCGTCGTGCCGAAGAGGTGCGGCACCAGGGCGACGACTCGCTTGGCACCCCACCGCGGGGTCCACAGCGGCACCTTGTTGATATCCTCCACCAACACGTCTTCACCCAGGCCGGCCAGCTCGCGCCTGTAGTAGCTCCCCGCCAGAAACTGAAAGGTGTAGCGCGTCCCCACGCGA
This sequence comes from Gemmatimonadales bacterium, assembly GCA_038239265.1. Lineage (GTDB taxonomy): Bacteria > Gemmatimonadota > Gemmatimonadetes > Gemmatimonadales > Gemmatimonadaceae > FEN-1250. Next base: position 3,603 of record JBBSEY010000105.1, read on the forward strand.
TGCACGGACATTCCGTCGAGCGACACCCGGCGCGGCGCGGCGTCCCACCCGCTGCACAGCATCGTCACCGCGTGCCCTCGCGCGGCCAGGCGGCCGAAGATCTCGTGCAGGTGAATCTCGGCGCCTCCCGCCTGCGGATTTTCGCGGTCCTGCCAGTTGACCACGAGCACGCGCACTCGAGCTTGCCCATCTGCCGCGCGAGAGCGTCGAGCACCCCGTTCACGAAGCGCGCGCTCTGCGCGCTCCCGTATCGCTCGGCCAGCTTCACTCCTTCCTGGATGACGACGCGCGGCGGCGTGTCGTCGAGCCCGAGCTCGGCGCTGCCGAGGCGGAGCACGGAGCGCTCGATGGCGCCGATGCGCTCGAGGCGCCAGTTCACGGTGACGTCGCGCAACGCACGATCGATCTCCACTCCCGCATCGATCACGCGGCGCACGAGCACCGCCGCGCGCTTGCGCTCGTCGGGGGGCACGTGGAGGTCGTCCCAGATCTGCGCGGCGACGCGCTCGAGCTGCTGTCCGGGCCGCATGTCCCACGCGTAGAGTGCCTGGAGCGCCCGCGCCCGCGCCCGCGTCTCAACCTTCGCGCGCACGCAGCCTTTCGAACAGATCCATCATCTCGAGCGCCGCGAGGGCGGCATCCCATCCCTTATTTCCGTGCGCCCCGCCTGCGCGCGCCTCCGCCTGCTCGACGGTATCCGTGGTAAGCAACCCGAAACCGACCGGCACATCGAAGTCGGCGCCCGCTTCCGCGAGCCCGCGAGAGGCCTCCCCCGCGACGAAGTCGAAGTGCGGCGTCTCGCCGCGGATCACGGCGCCGAGCGCGACGATCGCATCGTAGCGCTCAGTGGCGAGGAGCACGCGGGCCGCGGCTGGAAGCTCCCACGCACCCGGCACCCACACGACATCGATGTCGTCACGAGCGCCGTTGTGCCGCTCGAACGCATCGATCGCGCCCTCCACCAGCTTCATCGTCACGCTTTCGTTGAACCGGCTCACGACGATCGCGACATGCTTTCCCGCCATGTCCGGAACCCCCACGAATTCCGTCATCCGTGCGCGAGCAGGTGGCCGAGCTTGGTGTGCTTCGCAATGAGGTAGTCGCGGTTCTCGGAGGTTTCGGGCGCGTGAATCGGCACGCGCTCCTCGACGTGCAATCCGTACCCCTCGAGGCCGACGATCTTGCGCGGATTGTTCGTCATTGGCCGGATCGAGCGCAGTCCGAGATCGAGGAGAATCTGCGCGCCGATACCGTAGTTGCGAAGGTCGGGCTCGAAGCCGAGACGGGTGTTCGCCTCGACGGTGTCCGCCCCGCCATCCTGCAGCGCGTACGCCTTGATTTTGTTGAGCAACCCGATGCCGCGTCCCTCCTGATCGAGGTAGACGACGACGCCCTTTCCCGCCTTCTCGATTTGCGCCATAGCCGCGTGCAGCTGCCAGCCGCAATCGCAGCGCATCGAGCCGAAGACATCGCCCGTGAGGCACTTCGAGTGCATGCGGACGAGGATGCTCTCGCCCTGATCCACATCGCCGTGCACGAGGGCGACGTGCTCGCGCTCGTCGACGTCGTTGTTGTAGCCGATGATCCGCCAGACGCCGAACTCCGTCGGCAGACGCGCCTCCGCGACGCGATGTACGAGGCGCTCCGTCTGCAACCGATAGGCGACGAGCTGTGCCACGGTGATGAACTTGAGATTGTGCTCGGCCGCGAACTCCTCGAGCTGCGGTCGGCGCGCGGGCGCACCATCGTCGTCGCGAAGGATCTCGCACACGACCCCCGCCGGCGCGAGCCCTGCGAGGCGCGCGAGATCGATCGACGTCTCGGTGTGGCCAACGCGCTGCAACACACCGCCCGGGCGAGCGCGCAGCGGCTGCACGTGGCCGCCGAAGCGAATGTCGTTCGGGCCGCTCGCCGGATCGGCGGCGACGCGGATCGTCTGCGCGCGATCCTGCGCGCTGATGCCGGTCGTGATCCCGTACTTCGGCGCCGCGTCGATGCTCTGCGTATACGCCGTGCGGAGCGCGTCGACGTTCCCTTCGCCAATGAGGCCGAGACCGAGCTGGTCGCAGCGTTCCGGCGTGAGGGCGAGGCAGATCAAGCCGCTCGCGCGTTTTGCCATGAAGTTGATGATCTCCGGCGTCACCAGCTCGGCGGCGCAGAGGAGATCGCCCTCGTTCTCGCGATCTTCGTCGTCCGCCACGATGAGCATCTCACCGTTTCGAATCGCCTCGATCGCCTCTAATATGGATGCAAATGCCATGTGTCAGCCCTGGGCGTTTTGATACGGAGCGAGCATGCGCCGCGCGTACTTCCCGATCACGTCGCCCTCGATCTGTACGTGCTGTCCGATCCGCAGCTCGCCGAGCGTGGTATGGGAAAGCGTGTACTCGATGAGCGAGAGCTGCACGACATCCGGGTGCGGCAGCTCGTTCACGGTGAGGCTCACGCCATTCACGGTGAGTGAGCCGTGCGGGATCATGAGCTCGGAGAGCCCATCGGGAAGGGCGAGATTGACGAGGAGCGCGTCGCCGTGCCGCTCGATCTGGGAGACGGTGGCGACCCCATCGACGTGGCCAAGCACCATGTGCCCGCCGAAGCGCGCGCCGGCGATCATCGCGCGCTCGAGATTTACGCGCCGCCCCTCCCCCCACTCGCCGATCGCGGTGCGCTCGAGCGTCGTCTCGACGGCAGCGACGGTGAACCAGAGCGGGCCGTGCTCGCGCACAGTGAGACACGCACCATCCACCGCCATGCTCTCGCCGTCGGTCAGATCATCGTAGCGACAGCGCACGCGCAGCTCGCGCCCCGCAGGCGTATGCCGAACCCGATCGATCGTCCCGACATCTTCCACGAGCCCGGTGAACATGCGTGCGTTTCCATCGATTCAAGAGTTGCGGCCGGTCGAGGGCGGCGCGTACACGGTCATCGTGTCCGAGCCGATCTCACGCCGCTCGAGCGCTCGCCATGCCGGAGCGCGCTCGACCTCGGCTGGCGGAACGAATGCGAAGGCGCCGAGCGCGCCCGCACCGAAGATCGCCGACCCTCGAAAGATAACAAGACGATCGACCATTTCGGCGCCCAGGAGGGCCCCAGCGAGGCGCGCGCCCCCTTCCACGAGCAGCGAACGGAGGCCGGCGTCTCCGAGAAGGTCGAGGGAGGCTCGGAGGCCGGACGCCTGGATCACGCGCGCGCCTGCAGCTTCGAGCATCGCCACGCGTGCGACGGGCGGCGACTCGGCGACCACGAGGGTGGGGACGCTCCGCGCGGTGGTGGCGAGCACGGAGTGGAGCGGAAGGCGCGCGCCGCGATCGAAGACGACGCGTGTGGGCGGCACGCGGGGCGCGGGGACGTCGCGCACGGTGAGCGACGGGTCATCGGCGAGCGCCGTGCCGATCCCGATGGCGATCGCGTCGCTTCCCGCGCGCATCTCGTGCACGACGCGGCGCGAGTCGTCGTTCGTGATCCAGCGCGAGTGACCCGTCGCATCGGCGAGTGCACCGTCGAGCGAAAGCGCGAGCTTGACCGTGACCCACGGGCGCCGCTCGACGAACGAGTGGAAGAATGGGGCGTCGAGCTCCAGCGCGGCGCGCTCCTCGATCCCCGTCGCGACTTCGATTCCCGCCGCGCGCAGACGCTCCGCTCCGCCGGCCGCGCGCGGATTCGGATCGCGCGCTGCGATGACGACGCGCGCGACGCCGGCGGCGACGAGCGCATCCGCGCATGGCGGAGTCTTCCCCGTGTGCGCGCACGGTTCGAGCGTCACGTACACCGTGGAGCCATGCGCGCGGTCGCCCGCATCGCGGAGCGCCTCGATCTCCGCATGTGCCTCGCCGAATCGCGTGTGATAGCCCTCCCCCACGATCGCGCCCGCGCGAACGACACCGGCGCCGACCAGTGGGTTCGGCGCCGTCTGCCCCCATCCCCTCCGTGCGAGCTCGAGCGCACGGCGCATGAACGCCGCGTCGCTCTCATCGCTCGTATTAGAGACCAATGCGGATCCCGAGTGAGCCGTACGTGCGCGCGGCGCTCGCGTCGGTGGAGAACGTGTTGAACGTCGTCACGTTCCCGCCGCTCACACGCCCAACCTCGGCAACGATGTGCGCAAGGAGAAAATTGAACGAGAGATCGGCGAAGTAGTTCGTGCGCGTGGGCGAGATATGGAGCGCAATGGGCGCGTTCGGTGTGTTGCCATCGACGTTGTACGTGAGCGACGCCTTGGTGTCGTACTTGTCCTGTCCGACTCCCGCCGCCAGACCGAGGAAGAGCAGCTTCTTGCTCGCGGTGAGGCGCCACTGCTTCGTGCGGATCTTGTAATCGGAGATGCTGACGGTGTTCCCCGAGTTGTCCTCGCCGCTGAGCACCGCGGTGGGAAGATCACGCACCATGTACGAGACGCCGACACCCGGGAGAAGGAGCGATTCCTGAATGATCCCGAGCCGTCCACCGAATCCGATCTTCCACTTTTCGGACTGCGAGCCCACGTGAATGGAGTGCTGCGAGTAGCTCGGCAGGTACGAGACGTTCACGAGGGCATCGATGCCGCCGATGTTCGTGAGCCCAACCGGAAAGCCCTTGAAGAGTCCGATCGCGACATCGGCCGCCGGAAGCCCGACCCACTTGTTGCTGCTGGGGATGTTCGTCGACACCGGCGGTCCCGGCTGCACCTGGATCTGATCGACATTCGGGATCGTCGCCTTCATCACGTTGGCGCGTACGCCCACCGAGAAGTGTCCGAGCCCGCCCAGTGTGCCACCCTGGCCCAGCGTCGGATTGCCGCCGGCGACCCAGGTGCCGAGCTGCATGTTCATATAGTTGAACAAATCGGCGACCTTCTGGCAGGCATCGCCACCCTGGTGCGCGACTCCGACGATCGTCGGATCCGAGCAGTGCGGATCGATCGACTGAGCGGGGAGTGCATCGGCGATGCCGAGCGCGAACGCGACTGCGAGCCAACCATGACGAATGTGCATCGGACCTCCAGATACGCTACGCGAAGATGACGGCCCCGGTACCGCGCCGCGTTTCACCGATGGCCCATGCGGGCACTCCTGCCGCCGCGGCGTGAGCGATCACCGAGTCGGCCGAAGCAGCGTCCGCGAGCACTACCATGCCGACACCCATGTTGAAGGCGCGCAACATCTCCTCGCGCGCAACCCCACCAGCCTGCTCGAGCGTTAGGAATTCATCAGGAATCGTCCAGCTGTTCGCCTGCACCACCGCATCGACATCGACCGGCAGCGAACGATTCAGATTTCCGGGCAGCCCCCCGCCGGTGATGTGCGCCATGGCGTGTATCGCGCCAAGCACGGGGCGCAGCGCTGCGAGATACGAGCGATGCACGCGCAGCAGCACCTCCGCCACCGTACCCTTCGAGCCAGGAAAAGTGTCATGCGCCCCAAGCTTCATTCGCTCGCTCACGATGCGCCGTGCCAGAGAAAAGCCGTTGGTGTGAAGGCCATTGCTGGCGAGGCCGATGAGCACATCTCCGACGCGAACGCGTGAGGATCCAAGCACCGCGCTCTCCTCGACGCAGCCGACGATGAACCCCGCAAGATCGTAGTCAGGGGGAGTGTACAGCCCCGGCATTTCCGCCGTCTCGCCACCGACCAGCGCGCAGCCGTTCTCGCGGCATCCGGCCGCGACGCCGCGCACCACCGCCTCCACGACCTCCGGGACGAGCGCGCCGAACGCGACGTAATCGAGGAAGAAGAGTGGGAGCGCGCCCTGCACGAGGATATCGTTCACACAATGGTTCACGAGGTCGTGGCCGATTGTATCGTGCACGCCGGCATCGATCGCGAGCTTGATCTTCGTCCCGACGCCGTCCGCGCTCGACACGAGGAGAGGAGCACGCATCCCCTCCGGCATCCTGAACATCCCGCCGAAGCCGCCAAACGCGCCGCGCGTGCCCGCCGTGAACGTCGATTCCACGAGCGCCTTGATGCGATCCTTCGACTCCTCGGCCGCGTCGATGTCGACGCCCGCCGAGCGATAGTCGAGCGGGGCGCTCAAGGCATGACCTCCTTCTCGAACGCGACCAGCTTGCGGAACTCGTCGATGCGTGCGTTGAGATCCTCCCTCGTGATCTCGAAGAAACGATCGACGGAGAAGCGCTCCACGGCGAACGACCCCATGGCGCAGCCGCACACGACGGCCCGGCGCATGTTCCCCTCGCTGATGTCGTCGGTGCTCGAGAGATAGCCGAAGAAACCTCCCGCGAACGAATCACCCGCGCCCGTGGGATCGAAGACGCTTTCGAGTGGATAGGCGGGCGCGAAGAACACACTCTTGGCGTTGAACATGAACGCACCGTGCTCGCCCTTTTTTATGATCACGTGCCTGGGCCCGCGCGCCATGATCCACTTGGCGGCCTTCACCAGATTCGTTTCCTCGGTGAGCTGGCGCGCCTCACCGTCGTTGAGCGTCACCATGTCGACCTCCGCGAGCAGCGCCAGGAGATCATGGCGGCGGCTCTCGATCCAGAAATTCATCGTGTCGCAGGCGACGAGCTTCGGCTTCCGCACCTGCCGCAGCACCTGGAGCTGGAGGCGCGGGTCGATGTTGCCGAGGAAGACGTAAGGGGTGTCGCGGAACTGTTCGGGAATCTTGGGAGTGAAGTGCGAGAAGACGCCGAGCTTCGTCTCGAGCGTTTCGGCGGAATTCAGGTCGTGGCGGTAGCGGCCGCGCCAGCGAAAGGACTCGCCCTCCGCGTGCTCGAGCCCTGCGAGATCTACTCCGCGCGCACGCAACCGCTCGAGCTTCTCGACCGGATA